>JBFXAS010000009.1:0-50576 GCA_050184075.1 Gemmatimonadales bacterium | reverse complement strand
ACGGCGGGACCATGGAAGAAGAGCTGATCGCGCTCGGACTGTTGCTGATGGCGCTGGTGTCGAGCGCCGCCGCGGGCATCGCCATCTATGCCTGGCGCCGGGCGTCGAGACGCGCGGACCGGCTGGAGCAGCACCTGCTCGCCGGGCAACGGTTGCCGAACCCCGCCGACGTCGAAGCGCTGCTCTCCCAGGTGGACGCCCTCGCTTCCCGTGTCGACCAACTGAACGAAGGGCACCATTTCCTCTGCCGTCTGCTCACGCGGCAGCAGGGCGGCGTGCCTAACGAGTCGCGGCAGATCGGAGCCCGCACCCCGCACTGACGGCGCACGGACCGAGGCTGGCGAATCGCACGACCTTCCGCGATTCGAACGTCTTCACGGGCGCGCCGTCGCTCTCGCGCCGCGGCGGGCGGCCGCGGGTCGTCGACGACGGCCAGGAAGCCGGCGAGGGCCCGCTCGAGGATCTGGCCGCGCCTAACGACGTCCTCGCGATCGAGGTCTCTCGCCGGCCCGCCGAGGTGCCGGCGCAGTGGGGCGGTGCCTGCGACGTCCTGCGGATCTGGACCAGGCGCGGGATCCGCTGAGCGATCCGGCGCGCGGCGGGGTAGTCTCGACCGGCGCGGCGGCCTAAGTTCCGCCGAACCCACCTCGCCTCACCATGATCCGTCGCCTCAGTCTCACGCTCGCGCTCGCGCTCCCGGCGCTCGTGGCCGTCGCCCAGCCGCCGGCCGACCTGGGCAGCCCCCGCGCCACCATGCTCACGTTCCTGAGCGCGGTGAACGCCGTCCGCGACGGTGACCCGGCCGCGCTGGAGCGCGCCATCGACGCGCTCGACCTCGCGGCGCTCGGCGTCGAGCCCTCCTCCGAGGCGGCCCGCAACGCCGCCCGGCAGCTCTGGGCCGCGCTCAACCGGATCCGACTGGTCGAAGCCTCCGAGCTGCCCGGCCGGGCCGAGCTCCAGCCCGCCGACTCGACCTTCGTCTATTTCCCCCGGCCCTTCAATCCGGCCGACGAGGCGATCCTGGAGCGGATCGAGCTCGGCGACGAGCGGATCGTGCTGGCCCGGCAGCCCGACGGCCGCTGGCTCTTCTCGGCGGCCACCGTCGCCGGAATCGGCCGGCTGGCGACCGCGCTCCGCGCGCTCCCGCCACAGGTCAAGGTCGACGAGGAGGCGCTGGTCACCCCCGGCTGGGTCCGCACCTTCGTTCCCGCCCCGCTCCAGACCGGTGCCTTCGCCGGCCTCCGCTACTGGCAGTGGGCCGGTCTGCTCGGAATCATCTTCGTGGCCCTGGTGGGCGACCTGATCGCCCGGACGCTGCTCCGGCCCGTGGTGGGACGGGCGGTGTGGCGCTTCAACGTGGCCGTCGACCCGCGCGGCTCGCGCGAGCTGGTGCGCGGCCTCGGGCTCTTCACCGGCGCGCTGCTCCTGCTCGCGCTCCTGCCCGGGCTCGCCCTGGTGGACGCGATCGGCGGCGTGACCCGAAGCGCGGCCGGCGTGCTGACCGTGCTGGCGGGCACCCTCGCCGGCTGGCGGCTCACCGACCTGGTGGGCCTGGTGCTGCTCGAAAAGTCGAAAGAGACCGAGAGCAAGTTCGACGACGTGCTGGTCCCGCTCTTTCGGAAGACCCTCAAGATCTTCATCGTCGCCGGGGGCCTGATCTACGGGGCGCAGTTCCTCAACATCGACATCGTGCCGCTGCTCACCGGCTTGGGGATAGGCGGGCTGGCCTTCGCCTTCGCCGCCAAGGACACAATCGAGAACCTCTTCGGCTCGGTGGCGGTGATCCTCGACCGCCCCTTCGAGGTGGGCGACTGGATCGTCACCGGCGACGTCGAAGGCACGGTCGAAACCATGGGCTTCCGCTCGACCCGGGTCCGCACCTTCCACAACTCGCAGGTGACGGTCCCGAACGCGGCGCTGGTCCGCGCCACGGTCGACAACTACGGCCGCCGCCGCTACCGGCGCTGGAAGACGCTGCTCGGCGTGCAATACGACACCTCGCCCGAGAAGCTGCTCGCCTTCACCGAGGGGCTCCGCGAACTGGTCAAGCAACACCCGTACACCAGGAAGGACTACTACCAGATCTGGTGCAACGACTTCGCCGACTCGTCGATCAACGTCCTGCTCTACGTGTTCTTCGAGGTGCCCGACTGGTCGACCGAGCTTCGCGAGCGCGAGCGCCTGCTGATCGACGTGGTCCGGCTGGCCGATCGGCTCGGCGTCCAGTTCGCCTTCCCGACCCAGACCGTGCACCTCTTCAAGGAGGAGCACCGCGAGCCCGAACCCGCGCACCCGGTGCCAGCCGGCGACCACGACGACCGTGCGATGCAGGCCGGCGCGGACGCGGCGGGCGCGATCGTGCGCGATCGGTCCTGGTGCCGGGAGCGGCCGGGGCCGGTGGACTATGGCCGTCCTGCGGGCCAGGCCGACGGCGGCGACGCGGGCGAGTAGGCGGGCGGCTCCTTTTGGAAAGCTCCCAAGTCGGCTACCGTTTCGTTCGCAGGCATCGTCCCCGAACCCCTGGGTCTGCTTCAGCGTGACCAGGCCCCAGAGCCGATGGACCGTGTGGGCGCCCACCTTGACCCACAGCCGCTCGAGGAGACCCTCATGGCCGAGTTGACGCGCCGCCGCTTCCTCGCGGACGCCGCGAGCTGCGCCGGACACCTTTCCCTCGCGATGGCGGCGCTGCCCCGCGTCGGCCGCATCGCCTGGACCCGACCGCGGGCGGGCCGGGTCGTGGCCGAGGAGAAGTTCGGCCGACTGGAGGAGCTGGCGCCGGGCGTGTGGGCGATGATCTCGACCCCGCTCACCGGCGACTACACCACGCTCTCCAACGGGGCGATCATCGCCGGCCGGAGCGGGGTGCTGGTGATCGAGGGGTTCGCTCAGCCGGCCGGCGCCGCCTGGGTGGCCAAGCAGGCGAAGACCCTGGCGGGGCGCTGGCCGACCCACGCCCTGGTCACCCACTACCACGGCGACCACGCCAACGGGCTGGCCGGCTACGCGGGTGAGGACGGCACGCCGAGCATCCGGGTCACCACCCGCACCGCCGAGCTGGTCGGCGAGCGGAATCGCCCGGCCGACGAGAGCCGCGCCAAGCTCCTGGCCGGAGCGGTAGCGATCGCGCCCTCGGCCGCGACCACGCTCGACCTCGGCGGCAGGATGGTGACCATCCACCCGGCCTCGGGCCACACCCCGAGCGACGTCTGGGTCTCCCTCGACGAGCCGGCGATCGTCTTCGGCGGCGACCTGCTCTGGAATGGGATGTTCCCCAACTACGTCGACGCGACCCCGTCGGTCCTGGGGCGCGCGGTCCGAGCGCTCGCCGGCGGACCGGGCACCGTGTACGTGCCCGGCCACGGGCCGGTGGCGAAGCAAGCCGACTTCGATCGCTACGTCGCCATGCTCGAGGAGATCGAGCGGGCCGCCCGCGACGCCCACGGGCGCGGCGCGAGCGCGGCCGACGCGTCGGATGGCTACCGCCTGCCGGCGAGCCTTGGCGAGTGGACCCTCTTCAGCGAGCGCTTCATTCCGACGGCCTTCACGGCGTGGTATCGCGAGCTTGGCCAGCCGGGCTGACCCGGCCCCCATCCATCGCGGCCATCGCCAAGCGAGCGAACCCAACGGTGAAGATCTACACCAAGACCGGTGACCAAGGCACGACCGGCCTGTTCGGCGGAGGCCGGGTCGCCAAGCACCATCCCCGGGTCGCCGCCTACGGCGAGGTCGACGAGCTGAACTCGAGCATCGGCTGGGTCCGCGCCGTCGAGCCGACCGAGGCCTGGGACGACCCGCTCGATCGGATCCAGCGCGATCTCTTCTCGATCGGCGGTCAGCTGGCCTCGCCGGCGCCCGAGAAGGTCGAGGCGGCGCTCGCCAAGGCGGCCCTCGACCCGGCCCGGGTGACCGAGCTGGAGCGGCTGATCGACGCGGCGGACGCCGAGCTGCCTCCCCTCACCGCCTTCGTGCTGCCGGGCGGGAGCCCGAAGGCCGCCGCGCTCCACGTGGCCCGCACCGTGTGCCGCCGGGCGGAGCGCGCGGTGGTCGCGCTGGAGGAGACGGAGCGGGTGCCCGACGGGTTCGTCGAGTACCTGAACCGGCTCTCCGATCTGCTCTTCATGCTGGCCCGCCTGGCCAACCACCGGGACGGTCGCGGCGACGTGACTTGGTGACCACCGAGCTCTCGGTTTCCCACGGGCTCGGCAGCTATCCGGTTCGGATCGGCGCCGGCTCGGTCGATCGCCTGGCCCAGACCCTCGAGGCGCTGGCCCCGTCCCACCGCCCGGTGGTGATCACCGATCAGAACGTCGGGCGGGCCGTGTCGATCCCGCTCAAGCTGCCGACGCTCGTCGTCCGACCGGGCGAGGGCTCGAAGACCCGCAACCGCTGGCGGAGCCTCACCGACCGGATGCTCGACCTGGGCTTCGGCCGCGACACGGTGGTGGTCGCGTTGGGCGGCGGCGTCGTGGGCGACCTGGCCGGCTTCGTCGCCGCGACCTACCTCCGGGGCGTGCCCTACCTGCAGGTGCCCACCTCGCTGCTCGCGATGGTCGATGCCTCGGTCGGGGGCAAGACAGGGCTCAACACCCGGCACGGGAAGAACCTGGTCGGGGCGTTCCATCCTCCGGTCGGCGTGGTGATCGACCCCGCGGTGCTGACCACCCTCCGCTCGCGCGACCTTCGCAACGGCCTGGTCGAGGCCGTGAAGCACGGGCTGATCGCGGACCAGGCGTACTACGACTGGATCGACCAGGAGCGTGAGTCGCTGCTGAGCCGGGACGGCGCCGCTCTGGCTCGTCTGGTAGAGCGGAGCGTCGCGATCAAGGCGGCGGTGGTCTCGGCGGACGAGCGGGAAACCGGCCAGCGCGCGGTCCTGAACGCCGGGCATACCGTGGCGCACGCGTTGGAGCGGCTGGCGCGGTATCGACTCAGTCACGGCGAGGCGGTCGCGATCGGGCTGGTGGTCGAGGCCGAGGTCGCGGAGGCGGTCGGACGGGCGCCGGCCGGGCTCTCGGCGGATCTGGAACGGCGTTTGCAGGCGCTCGGCGTCAGACTCAGCCTGCCGCCGGCGGAGGCCGACGAGCTGGTGCTCCAGGCGATGACGCACGACAAGAAGTCGAAGGGCGGCGCGCTCGGCTTCGCGCTCCCGGCGGCGCCGGGCCGACAAGCGACGACGCCGCCCTGGACGACGGCGGTCGAGGGCGACAGCGTTAGGCAAGCGTTAGGCAGGGTGCGCCGCCGCCTCGCACGCGCCTCGTCCACATGACGTCCACATCGTCCTTCCACACAACCCCCGATCCAGCAACAGGTTAGGCGGTGTTGTCCACGCCGTCCACAGCCGAGATTTCCACACCTGTCGACAAACACGCGAACTACAACACGCCTAACGTTATGGCGTGTTGATATCGGAGAATCGTTGACGCGTACCTAACGCCTTCCTAGCTTGGATGCAGTTCTCGGCATGCAATTCATCGCCGGTTCTCGCGCCTCGCGACGACGAGGCCATCTCGCACCCAACCGATCACCTTTCGAACCTCTCGCGACGGGGTGTCATGCCTACGCTTCGTGACCGCCGGACCCGTTCTCCGGGGCGCATGTCGGCCTCCAGCTCGTTCGACCAGTACCTCCTCGACATCCGCAAGCTGCCGATGATCACCGACCCCAAGGAGGAGGTGCGGCTCGCCAAGCGCGCCCGCAAGGGCGACCAGGACGCCATGGATCGCCTGGTCACCGCCAACCTCCGATTCGTGATCTCCTACGTGAAGCGCTTCCAGGGCCACGGCCTCGACCTGGCCGAGCTGGTGGCGATCGGCAACGAGGGGTTGCTGAAAGCGGTGCGGAAGTTCGACCCGGCGCACGGCGTCAAGTTCATCAGCTACGCCGTCTGGTGGGTGCGGCAATGCGTGCTCAAGGCGCTGGCCGAGCAGACCCGCACCGTGCGGATTCCGCTCAACCAGAACGCCGCCCTCCTCAAGATGGCTCGGGTCGAGGCGCTGCTCGCGCAGGAGCTGGGCCGCTCGCCGACCGACGCCGAGACCGCGCAGGTGCTCGACGAATCGGTCGATACCATCCGCGCGGCACGGCTGGTCTCCTCCGTCGAGGTCTCGCTCGACGCCCCGGTCGAGCGCCACGACTCGAACACGCCAAGCTACGGCGAGCGGGTGGCCGGCGCGGGTGGCGGGGACATCGAAGACTTCGTCGACGCCGGTCTCCAGCGGGATTTCCTGACCCAGCTGTTCGACCAGTACCTCACCCCGCGCGAGCGCCGCATCCTCTCGCTCTACTACGGGCTCGAAGAGGGCTCCGAAGCCCTGACCCTCGAGGGCATCGGGGCGCTTCTCGGCGTGACCCGGGAGCGGGTCCGCCAGATCAGGGAGCGGGCATTCGAAAAGCTGCGCAACTCCCCGGAAGTGCGCTTCCTCCAGGACACGGCCCTGCCGGCCTGAGCGCGCCGGGTGGCGCCGGGGGGGGGGCGGTGACGCCCCGGCGGTCGAGGGCGGGACGCCAAGCCGGGCATCCCGCCCTTTCCCTTGCCCGCAGTCGGCCCCCCCGGGGATACTGTTTCCATCATGGAGCTGCCGCTCTTCCCATTGCCGGTCGTGCTCTTCCCGGGCGCGCTGATGCCCCTCCACGTCTTCGAGCCCCGCTACCAGGCGCTGCTCGCCCACGTGGTCGAGCACGAGCATCGCTTCGTCCTGCTCGAGCCGGGCGAGGACGGGGCGCCCGCGCCGGGCACGATCGGCTCGGTGGCCCGGGTCCGGGCGGTCCAGCCGCTTCCGGAGGGACGCTCCAACATCGTGGTCTCGGGCGAGCAGCGGGTGGTGCTGGACCGGCTGGTGTCCTCGGAGACCCCGTACCTGGTCGGCGCCGTCTCGGCCCTCGCCGATGACACCGACACCCAGGTCGCCTCGCCGGCCGAGCTGGGCCGGCTCCGCGACCTGGGCGAGCGCTACGGCGCCGGCCTGGCAGCGCTCAACGACGTGGAGCCGCACACCGAGTTCGCCGACGACGGCGCCACCTTGAGCTTTCAGGTGGCCGCCCTGCTCGACTGGAGCCTCGAGAGCAAGCGCCGCTTCCTGGCGATTCGCTCGCCGCGGGAGCGGGTGGTGAGGCTGCTGGCCACCGTGCCCCGGCTGCTGGCCGATCTCGAGGGACGGGTGACCGTGCACAAGCGGGCCTCGAGCAACGGGACCGGCCACCGCGCATGAGCCACGCGGGCGGCGAGCTGGCACGAGCGTTAGGCTCCATCGTCGGGCCGCGCTGGGTGCGCACCCGATTGGCCGAGCGCCGGGCGTACGAGGCGGACGGGCTGCCGACCCACCACTCGGTCCCCCGGGTGGTTGTGCTCCCGGGAAGCCGCGACGAGGTGGCCGCGATCCTCGCGCTCCTGGCGCGGGGTCGAATCCCCTGGGTGGCGCGCGGCGCGGGGACCGGACTCTCGGGTGGCGCGCTGGCCGATCCGGAGGCGGTGTTGATCCCCCTCACCCGGCTGAACCGGATCCTCGCGATCGACCGGGCGTCGCGCCGCGCCCGGATCGAGCCCGGCGTCGTCAACGCCAAGCTGGGCGAGGCCGTGGCCCCCCTGGGTCTGCAGTATTGCCCCGACCCCTCGAGCCAGGCCGCCTGCACGCTGGGCGGCAACGTCGCGGAGAACGCCGGCGGTCCCCATTGCCTCAAGTACGGCGTCACCACGAACCACGTCACGGCGCTCGACGTGATCCTGGCGGACGGCAGCCTCGCCCGGCTCGGCAGCCCGCACGGCGACCAGTGGGGTCCCGACCTGGTCGGCCTCTTCGTCGGGTCCGAGGGGATGTTCGGCGTGGCCGTCGAGATCACGGTGCGGCTCGAGCCGCTGCCGGCCGCGATTCGCACCCTGCTCGCCGACTTCTCGTCGGTTCGCTCGGCAAGCGAGGCGGTGGGCGCGATCATCGGCGCCGGCGTGGTGCCGGCCGCGCTCGAGATGATGGACCAGGGGACCATCCTCGCCGTGGAGGCCTCGATCTACGCCGCGGGCTACCCGACCGACGCCGCGGCCGTGCTCCTGGTGGAGCTCGACGGCCCGAGCGAAGCGGTCGCGATCGACGACCGCACGGTGACCGCGATCCTCAGATCGGCGGGCGCCCGGGAGATCCGCTCGGCGTCGAGCCCCGCCGAGCGGGCGCGGCTCTGGCAGGGGCGGAAGAAGGCGTTCGGCGCGATGGGGCGGGTCGCGCCGGACCTGGTCGTCCAGGACGCGGTCGTGCCGCGCACCTCGCTTCCCGCCGTGCTCGAGGCGATCGGCGCGATCGGGGCGCGCCATCAGCTCACCGTCTGCAACGTGTTCCACGCGGGCGACGGCAACCTCCACCCCAACATCTGCTTCGACGGGCGCGACCGGGCGCTCGCGGCGCGGGTCGAGCTGGCCAGCCGCGAGATCATGGAGGCCTGCGTCCGAGTGGGCGGGTCGATCACCGGCGAGCACGGTGTCGGCTCGGACAAGCGGGAGTACATGCCGCTGATCTTCGACGGGCCCACGCTGGAGACCATGTGCGCGGTGCGGCGGGCCTTCGATCCGACCGAGCGGGCCAACCCCGGCAAGGTGGTGCCGACGCACTATTGCCGGGAGTGGCGAGAGACGAGACCGCGATGAGCCACGCGATCGCCGAACGACTCCGCCAGGTGGCGGGTCGGGTCGAGCAGGACGAGGGCGGCCTCCCCCGAGCGCTCCCCAAGGACGCCGCAGAGGTGGCCGCCGTGCTCGGCCTCGCCCACGCCGAAGGCTGGCGCGTGCGGGTGGAGGGTGCCGGCACCTGGTGCCCGACCGACGCCCCGGCGGACCTGGCCCTCGCCACCACCAACCTCACCCGGGTCCAGCAGCTCGCGCCCGGGGACCTGGTGGCGACGGTCGAGGCCGGCCTCGCGATGACCGACCTCGATCGGGCCCTCGCGCCGCACGGGGTCGAGGTGGCGCTCGATCCGCCCGGCGCACCGGAGCGCACGTTAGGCAGCGTGCTCGCCACCGCCACCGCCGGCCCGCGGCGCCAGGCCGCCGGGCCGACGCGCGATCAGGTGCTCGGCCTGGCCGTGGCTACCGGCGACGGACGGGCCGTGCGCGCCGGTGGCACGGTGGTCAAGAACGTGGCCGGCTACGACCTGGTCAAGCTCGCCGTCGGGAGCTTCGGCGCGTTCGGCGTGATCATGGAGGCGAGTCTCCGACTGCGGACCCGCCCGGCGCGTCGGCTCTCGATGCTGGTCACCGGCGGATTCGATCCCCTGTTCGACGCCGGGCGGGCACTCGCCGGCCTGGCGATCGACTTCGGGGCGATCGAGCTCGCCTCTCCCGGGCTCACCGGAGGCCCGGACTGGACCCTCGCGATCCAGCTGACCGGGAGCGACGAGCTGGTCACCGCCATGGCGGAGCAGGTCCGCGTGGTCACGCCGGATCTGGCCTGGCTCGAGGCCCAGGACCACGCGGCCCGCCATCTGTCCGACGCTCTGGCGCAGGGCGCGCTCGACGGACCGGTGACCCTCCGCTTCGGCGTCCTGGCCGACGCTATTCCCGAGCTTCTCCACCAGCTGGGCGAGGTGGTTCCAGAGGGTCGGCTCTCGGCCGGTCTCGGCCGGGGTGGGGTCCGCTGGACCGGCGACGCTCCGGCGCGGGCCATCGCGGAGCTCCGCCAGCGCGCCGCCGCACTCGAGGTGCCGATCACGCTCGAGCGGGCGCCGTGGCCGGTGCGAAAGGCGGCCGGGCACTTCGGCGCCTATCGCGAGGGCGTGGGACGCCTCACCGCCAAGCTCCGCGACGTCTTCGACCCGAGCCGGGTCCTGCTGGTGCCGCTCGAGGCCGGGGATGGCTGAGCCGGCCTCGCGCGGCGGCTTCGCGGCGCTGGATCCCTGCGTCCATTGCGGCTTCTGTCTGGGCGCCTGCCCGACCTACCTGGCCACCGGCGACGAGAACGCGAGCCCGCGCGGGCGGATCCTGCTGATGCGCGCCCTCGAGCGCGGAGAGCTCCCCGCGACCGATCCCGCGCTCCGCGAGCATCTCGACAGCTGCCTTGGCTGTCGCGGCTGCGAGCCGGTCTGCCCATCGGGCGTCGGCTATGGCCGCGGCCTGGAGGAGGCCCGGGTGCGACTGGCGGACGCCAACGGCCTCGGTTGGCGGCTCCGCGTGGCGCTCGCGGTCTTCGGCCAGCGGCCTCTCTGGCGCCTGACGCTCGGCCTGGGTCGTTGGCTCCGCGCCACCGGATTGCCCCGGCGGCTCGGGCGGCGCGGCGTGGGGCCGATGGGTCTCCTGGCCGGTTCGGCACCCGCGACGGGTCTCCGGGCGGCCCGGACGGCTCCCGGCCCGGGCGGCGGGGCCGCGGCAGCCGCGACGTCCGAGACGGTCGCTCTCTTCCGAGGCTGCGCGACGGACGCGCTCTTCGAGCACGTCCATCGGGCGACCCGCCGCACGCTCGAGGCGAACGGGTACCGGGTGGTCGAGGTCCGAAACCAGGGTTGCTGCGGCGCCCTGCACGAGCACGCCGGGGACCGCCCAGGCGCGGTGCGGCTCGCCCGGGCCAACGTCGCCGCCTTCGACCAAGCGGAGATCGACTGGATCGTGGTCGACGCAGCGGGATGCGGCGCGCTGCTCAAGGACCTCGAGCACCTGCTCGGGAGCGAGCCGGCGCGCCGGGTCGCGGCCAAGGTCCGCGACGTGAGCGAGCTCCTGGCGATACGCGGCCCGCGACCGGGCGCGCCGCTCCGGATTCGGGTGGCGTACGACGCGCCCTGTCACCTCCAGCACGCCCAGGGCGTCCACGCCGAGGTGCTCCAGGTGCTCACGGCGATTCCCGAGCTCGACCTGGTCACGCTCCCCGGATCCGACCGCTGCTGCGGCAGCGCCGGCCTCTACGGCGTCTTCCATCCCCGGCTCTCGAACGACGTGCTCGAGGCGAAAGTCTCGGCGATCGCGGCGGCCGAGCCGGAGCCGGCCGCGCTGGCGACCGGCAACCCCGGGTGCCTGATGCAGATCGGCGCCGGGCTCCTGGCGCGCGGGCTCGCCACCCAGGTGGTCCACCCGGTCGAGCTGCTCGACCGCTCCTACGAGGGAGCCGGCTACTACGCGGCGTGACCGCGACGAGCTCGGATTCCTGACGGGGGCGGGGTCACGCCCGACTCGCTTGCGCCCTTCGTCGCGAAGACCCGCCGGCTGAGGCAGGCACTCGAGCGGGAACGGGCACCCGCCGACCCCGGTTAGCTTCCCGACATGGATCGAATCGAGATCTCGGCCGAATTGCTGCACGCGCTCCGGTACGGCGCCGTGGCCGTGGTCGCCAGCGGGAGCGTGTTCGAGGTGAGCGGACCGAGCGCCGGCGGCTGCCTCCAGGGACTGCACACCAACGACGTCGAGCAGCGCGGCCCGGACGCCCTGGTCTACGGCGCCTTCCTCACCCCGAAGGGGATGATCGTCGCCGACTATTGGGCGGCCCGCTCCGGAGCGGACTATCTGCTCTTCGGCGACCGCGCGGGGCGGGCGGACACGGTCGAGCTCTTCCGCCGCCGTCTGCCGCCGCGGCTCGCGAAGGCGACCGACCGCTCCGACGAGTGGGCGATCCTCTACCTGCTCGGCCCCAAGGCGCTCGAGATCGGCGGGGCCGCGTTGACATCGCCGGAGGCCGGCGGCCTCGCGACCCCGGCGGCGGGTCGCGTCACCAGGGCAGCCGACGGGTCGGCCTGGGTCGGCCACGGACCGAACGGCGCGCCGTTCGCCCTGGTGGCGGTCGGCCGGTCGGAGACGATCGAGGGCTGGGCCGAGGCCGCGATCGGGCGCGGGGCGCGGCGAGCCGGGGACGAAGCGCTCCGAGCCGCCCGGGTGCTGGCCGGCGCACCGACGTTAGGTGCCGAGATCGGCGAGCGCACGCTCCCGCAGGAGGTCCGTTACGACGAGCTCGACGGGGTCTCCTATGCGAAGGGGTGCTATGTCGGACAGGAGACCGTCGCGCGGGTCCATTTCCGGGGTCGTCCCAACTGGCTGCTCCGCGGGCTCCGCTTCGCCGAGGGGGCGACGGAGGTGCCGGAAGCGGACGAGGCAGGCGTCCGCGCGGGCGAGAAGGAGATCGGCCGGGTGACCACGGCGCTCGTGGGCGGGACCGGCGCTCCGCTCGCGCTCGCCATCCTCCGGCGCGAGATCGAGCCCGGCGCGGCGGTGGCCACCGCGCTCGGTCCGGCGGAGGTGACGGCGCTGCCCCTCGGGTGAGACGTTAGGCAGGCCGCGGCCGCGCTCGACGCCCATCACGACGACGGCCCCGGGGAGCTCCCCCGGGGCCGTTCGATTCGGAGCCCGCCCGACTCACCTGCTGTGGGCGGTGTCGCTCGCCATCGCGCTGTCGGGCATCGCGGTCGAGTCGGCGGGCGCGGGGGCCTCGGTCGCGGGGGCCGGCGCGGCGGCGGCGGCGGTATCGGCCATCGGAGTGTCGGCGGCCTGCTTTTCTCCACAAGCGGCAACGGCAAACAGCACAGCGGCTACGGCAACGTACTTCTTCATACAGCACTCCCCAGGCGAGTTGAAACGGTGGTCCCTTCGGAATCCGGCGACCGTGGCGGCCGCTCGAGGCACTCGAACACTAACGGGCCTGCCGCCCTACGTCAAACAGCAGCAACAACTTAGGTCTCGTTTAGCCGACCGACTGACAGCCCGGGAGCCGGCGAGCCGAGGCTGTTGCTCGGTCCCCCGGCCGGGGACCCGCCCAGGCACAGTCGCCGCGCACCGGCAGACGACTGCCGCGTAACGAGGCACCGGGGCCGCCGATGGTGCCATCCCAAGGTATTGTCGAACAACACTTTACGATCGGCATGTCGATTGCGCACCCAGGTGGATACCATGGCACCGTCGGAGCCAACCGGCCGCCGGTCTCGGGGCATCCCCGACCGGCGCGGCTTCACCCTGATCGAGCTGCTCGGGGTGGTGATCCTCATGGGCATCCTGGCCGCCCTGGCGATTCCCCGATACAGGACAGTGGTGCGTCAGGCCAAGATCGCCCGGGCGATTGGCGACATCCGGGCCCTCCGCAACGACGTCCTCTCGTACGAAGGCAGCAACCAGTCGCTGCCCACGGACCTGGCCACGATCGGTCGCGCTGGCCTCAAGGACCCGTGGGGCCACGATTACGTCTACTTCAAGTTTCCGCCCGGTCCCGGCGTGCCAGGCCAGGCGCGCAAGGACCGCTTCCTGGTTCCGGTGAACTCCGAGTTCGACCTCTACAGCACGGGCGAGGACGGCGCCTCGGTGCCACCGTTCTCCGGGCCCGGCCTCGACGACGTCGTCATGGCGGCGGATGGCGGCTTCATCGGCCTGGCCAGCAAGTTCTAGGGAAACGGTGCGACTCCAGACCTTCCTTCCCACGAGGGTCGCCCGACGGATGGTCGGGCTCTTCGTCGCCTGCGTGGTGTTGCCCGCGGCTCTGCTGGCCGGGGTCGCCTACCTCCAGGTCTCCCGTCACCTCCAGCGCCAGGCTTCGATCCAGCTCGACGAGCAGGCTCGGGCGGCGGGGCAGTCGCTGATCGAGCGGCTGCTGCTCGCCACGGCGGAGCTGAGTCGGATCGCGGCAGGCGTGCCCGACTCGGTCGCCCGACCAGCCGGCCTGGAGCCCCGCACGGTCGATCTGCTTCGAGTCGCCCCGGCCGACTCGGTCCCCGGCGGGTTGACGCCCGCGCTTGCGGGGCGGCTCGCCGCGGGACGACCGGTGCTGGTGACCGAGCCATCGAGCGGCGAGATCCTCATTGCCGCGGAATACCCGACCCCATCGGGCCGGGAGCGGCTGATCGGTCGCGCCAACCCGGAGCGGCTCTTCGGAACCGAGGAGGCGGGTCAGCTGGTTCCGTCGACTCTGGAAATCTGCGTGAGCACCCGGTCGCAGCTGCTGCATTGCTCGGACGGCGGCAGCTTGCCCGAGGACGGCGAGGCCGATGAGTCACTCGAAGGTGGCGGGCTCGGCTGGACCGCTCCCGGCGGCGCCGAGATGATCGGGGCGCAATGGGAGGCCTTCCTCGGCTTCGAGTTCGGCAGCCCGAACTGGCGGGTGACGATCTCCCGACCCGCGAAGGCGGTGCTCGCGCCGCTCCAGAGCTTCCGGACCACCTTCTGGCTGCTCACGCTCCTCCTGGTGGTTGCCGCGTTCGTCGCGGGCAACGTCACCATTCGGCGCGCCCTGGCGCCGCTCGACGAGCTGGAGCGAGGCACCGTCCGGCTCGCGAGCGGCGATCTCACCCATCGCATCGACGTCGCCACCGATGACGAGTTCGGGGCGCTGGCGGGCTCGTTCAACGTGATGGCGGCGAGCCTCCGCCGCCAATTCGGCGCGCTCTCGGCGCTCAACCACGTCGGCCGGACCGCGCTCGCCACTCCTGATCTCGAGGCGATCGCCCGTGCAGCCGGGATGGCCGCCGGGTCGATGGAGGTCGGCTGGGCCACGCTCGCTGCACCCCGCGCCGACATCGACGGTCCATGGGTGGCCGTCTCAATCGTGGACGAGAGCGCCCCGGCCTTCCTGCTCGAGAGCGTCCCGAGCGCCGGCGAGCTGGAGCGGCTGCTCGACGGCGTTGAGCACTTCGCAGTGGGCAACGGGAGCACGCTCGGTTTCCTGCCACCCCGGCTCGCCGAGTCGGTCCGGCACGTGGTCTTTCCGCTTCGGCGTCAGGGCCAGCTGTCCGGCGCGCTGGTGTTGAGCGAGAACGGCCGGCCATTCGACGAAGGGGCCCTCGCCCACGGCCGGCTCCTGGCCAACCAGGTCGGGGTCGCGCTCGCCAATACCCGACTGCTCGACGACCTCGCGGACCTGAGCAACGGGGCGCTCATCGCGCTGGCGCGAACCGTCGACGCCAACTCGCCCTGGACGGCCGGCCACTCTGAGCGGGTCACCTCGGTTTCGCTGGCGCTGGGCCGGCGGATCGGGCTCTCGGCGACCGAGCTCGACGTCATCCGCCGCGGCGGGTTGCTCCACGACATCGGCAAGATCGCGGTGCCGGCCGCGGTGCTCGACAAGCCTGGCACGCTCACGGCAGAGGAGCGCGCCATCATCGAGCGGCACCCCGTTACCGGCGCCCGGATCCTGTCGCCGATCACCGCCTTCCGCGACGTGATCCCCCTGGTGCGGTGGCACCACGAGAAGCTCGACGGCAGCGGCTACCCCGACGGCATCGGTGGGTCGGAGATCCCGTTCCTGGTCCGGGTGATGACCGTCTCGGACATCTTCGACGCGCTGGTCTCCGAGCGCCCCTATCGCCCGGCCTGGACCGCGGCGCGCGCGCTCTCCCTTCTCCAGGAGGGACGGGGGAGGCAATTCGATCCCATCGTGGTCGACGCGCTGGCGGATCACCTGGCCACGAAGGAACCCTTGGAGGCCCATCGGGAGGTCGATATGCTTCGCTGAACGATCCTCCCCCGACGTGAGCCGCTCCGTGACCCGCAAAGCACTCCCCACCACGCTCGCCGAGCTTCAATCCAGCCCCTGGGGTGCCCCGGACCGTCGCGGTCGCTCGGTGCGGGACGAGATTCGCGCCAACGTCCTCGCGGCCCTCGAGCGGGGCGAGCCGCTCTTCCCGGGCATCGTGGGCTACGACGACACCATCGTGCCGCAGATCGTCAACGCGCTGCTCGCCAAGCAGGACTTCATCCTGTTGGGCCTCCGGGGTCAGGCCAAGAGCCGGATCCTCCGCGACCTGGTGCGCTTTCTCGACGAGTGGATGCCGGTGGTGGCCGGGAGCGAGGTGAACGACAACCCCTTCCATCCGATCTCCCGCTTCGCGCGGGAGCGGCTCGACGAGCTGGGCGGCGACACCCCGATCGCGTGGGTCGCGCGGGACGCACGCTACGTGGAGAAGCTGGCCACCCCGGACGTGACAGTGGCCGACCTGATCGGCGACCTCGATCCGATCAAGGCGGCGCGCGGCGGCCACCTGTTGAGCGACGAGCTCACCATGCACTTCGGGCTCCTGCCGCGGGCCAATCGCGGGATCTTCGCGATCAACGAGCTGCCCGACTTGAGCGGCAAGATCCAGGTGGGCCTCTTCAACATCATGCAGGAAGGCGACGTCCAGATCAAAGGCTACCCCGTTCGCCTGGCGCTCGACGTGCTGCTGGTGTTCACGGCCAATCCCGAGGACTACACCGCCCGCGGCAAGATCATCACCCCGCTCAAGGACCGGATCGGCGCCGAGATCACCACCCACTATCCCCGGGACGTCGAGCTTGGCGTGGCGATCACCGCTCAGGAAGCCTGGACCACCCGGGACGGGCCCGAGACCCGGATACCGGAGTTCGTACGCGAGGTGGTGGAGCGGGTGGCGTTCGAGGCGCGGGGCGATCGACGGATCGACAAGCGCTCCGGGGTGAGCCAGCGGCTCCCGATCAGCCTGATCGAGAACGTGGTCTCCAACGCGGAGCGGCGGTGCATCGTGGTGCGGGAGGCGCCCGTGGTGCCGCGGATCAGCGACCTCTATGCGGCGCTGCCGGCCATCACTGGCAAGCTCGAGCTGGAGTACGAGGGCGAGCTCCAGGGCACCGAAGCGATCGCCCGCGAGCTGATCCGGCGCGCCGCCAACCGGACCTTCCTCGAGCGGGCCCAGGACGAGGACGCCGAGCGGATCGAGGCGATCGTGAGCTGGTTCGACGGGGGACAGGCGCTCAAGGTGGCGGGCGACGAGCGGAGCGACGCCGCGGTTCGGGCATTCGCGCTGGTGCCCGAGCTGCTGCCCCTGGTGCGGGAGCTCTCCCTGGGCGACCTCTCGGACGACGGCACCCTGGTGGCCGGCGCGGAGCTGGTGCTCGAGGCGCTGGCGGCACAGAAGCGGATCAGCCGGAGCGACGACATCGGCTGGTCGGCGGCGCGACCCGGCCGGGACAAGCGACGCGAGATCGGCGACTGAGGCGAGCGATCAGCCCGAGGCTCGACGCTCCACCGTGGCGTTGGGCCAGAGGGTCTTGGCCCGCCCGACGATGGTGTCGACCACCGCGCCCTTGCCGAGCGCGGCCGAGTTGAGCACCAGGTGGTAGTTGGCGGCATCGTCCCACGAGCGGCGGTAGAAGCGCTCATGGTAGCGGCGCCGATTCGCGTCCGAGCGCTCGATCCGCTCCCGCGACTCCTCGTCGTCGCACCCCTCGCGCCGCCCGACCTCGGCGATCCGGGCGGCGAGCGGCGCCACGATCTTGACGTGCAGCGCGTCGCGCTCGCGAGAGAGGACGGCCGGCGCGGCGCGGCCGACCAGGACCACTCGTCCCTCCCGGGCGGCGTCCTCCACCACGGCCTCGGTCACCTTCACCAGGTTGGCCTCCTCCAACTCGGGCACGTGCTCGGAGGGGGCGGGCTGGATCTCCGGTGCCGCCGCCGTGAGCGCCCGCACCAGCCGCTCGAAGAAGCTGGGCGCCCGCTCCTCGAGCGCCTCCACCTCCGACGGTGAGAGATGGGCTCGGGCGGCGACGCGATCGACCAGCTCGTTGTCGACCAGGCGCCAACCGAGCGCCTCCGCCACTCTGCCGGCCACCTCAGCGCCGCCGGCGCCCTTCTGCCGGGAGATGGTGATGATCATCGGGCCTCCGTGCGGGGCATCGGGGTCGTGAGCGACTCGGCGGGCGCCGGCCCGGCGGCCACCACCGTCGCGCGAGGGATGTGGCGCCAGCCACGCAAGGCGACCACGGTCGCCACGATCAGACAGATCGCGCCGCCCACCGCGACGGCGGTCGAGGGGCCGAAGCGCTCGCCGACCCAGCTTGCCTGCGCCGAGCCGAACGGCGCGAGGCCGATCACGATGAAGGCATAGAGCGCGACGACCTGCCCTCGGAGGTGGTCGGGCGCCTCGGTCTGCAGGACGGTGTTGGTCATGATCGCGTTCAACGCGAGGCAGAGCCCGATCACGGCCAGCAGCCCCACCGCCAGCGGATAGCTCCGCACCAGGCCGAGGAGCAGGACCGCGGTGCCGAGGCCGATGCCACCCACGAAGGCCACCCGCTCCCTGGGGAAGCGATGGCCGATCGCCGCGAGGGTGACGGCGGCGACCGCCGCACCCACGCCGAACGCGGTCATCAGGCCGCCGTAGCCGCCCACGTCGGTGCGGAGCGTGATCCCGGCGTAGGCGGGCAGGATCGCGAGCAGGCTGGTTGCGAAGAGTGTGAACGTGGTGGTGAGGGTGACCAGCGCCCGCGGCACCGGCGCGCCGAAGACGTGCCGGATCCCATCGCGGAAGTCGGTCCGTCGCTTGACGGGCAGTCCCGCCATGGTGCGGGGATCGATCCGGTAGAGCCCATAGAGCACGCCGCCGAAGCTGATCGCGTTGGCGAAGAAGCACGCGGCGGCGCCGAACCCGGCGGTGACGGCGGCCGCGAGCGCGGGCCCGACCACCCGCGCCAGGTTGAACGCCGAGCTGTTCATGGCGATCGCGCTCATCAGGTCGGGCTTGCCGACGAGCTCGATCAGAAAGGCCTGGCGGATCGGGATCTCGAAGGCGCTCACCAGGCCGGTGAGCGCGGCCAGGAGGAAGATCAGCGGCACGGTGATCCACCCGCCGGCGGTCAGAATCCCGAGCGCGATCGCCTCGAGCAGGAAGAGGGTCTGGAGCAGGATCAGCGCGCGCCGCTTGTCCACCCGGTTGGCGAGCACCCCGCCGTAGAGAGTGAAGAGCAGCACCGGGAGCGAGCTCAGCGTGGTGACCAGGCCGGTCTGGAGCGTCGACCCGGTCAGCTCGAGCACCAGCCAGCCCAGGGCGACCGACTGCATCCAGGTGCCGGAGAGCGAGACGAACTGACCGCTGAGGAAGAGACGGAAGTTGCGGTGCCGGAGCGCACCGACCGTCATCACTCTCCTGAAGGCCGTCCGAGCGGTCGTCACCAATGCAAGATAGGCGGCCGCCCTTGCTGCCGCTGGTCGCCACCTCTACCGTTCACGGATGCGGTACACGACGTACACGAAGTACACGCCCGAGCTGGCCGACGCGATCAACCTCCAGGCGCTGCTCGATCGGCTGGGCGACTTCCTCCTTCAGAGCGGCTTCGCCGGCGACGCCTCCGAATGGCCCTGGTGGGCCGACCCGCCCGCCGACGGTGATCGCTCGCTCGACTCCCTCCGCGAGGCGATCCTCGACGCGCTGCTCCAGACCGGGCAGCTCACGCCCGAGATGGTCCGCTACCTCCGGGGCGAATCCACCGGCGACGAGGCGAAAGACCGCGAGATCGAGCGCCAGCTCGCCAAGCTGCTCGACCAGGTCGTCGAGCGGCTGATCGAGGAGGGCTATCTCAAGACCAGTCAGCCGCCCCAGGTGCCCGCCGGCTACAGCGCGGTGACGGGCCCCGGAGGCGAAGCGCGAGCCGCGGCGCGCGACGTCCAGTTCGACCTGACCGACAAGGGGCTCGACTTCCTCGGCTACCGCACCCTCAAGAATCTGCTCGGCAGCATCGGCAGGGCCAGCATCGGCGCACACGACACGCCGCACCTCGCCACCGGGGTCGAAGCCGAAGCGGCAAGCAAGCCGTACGAGTTCGGCGACACCCTGAACCTCGACGTCCCCACCACGCTCTCGAGCGCGATCGCGCGGAACGGGCTCCAGGTCCCGATCGACCTCGACTACCGCGATCTCCACGTGCATCAGGCGGAGTACCGCTCATCGGCCGCGACGGTGCTGATGCTCGACTGCTCGCACTCGATGATCCTCTACGGCGAGGACCGCTTCACGCCGGCGAAGAAGGTGGCGCTCGCGCTGACCCATCTGATCCGGACCCAGTACCCCGGCGACAGCCTGAAGGTGGTGCTGTTCCACGACTCCGCCGAAGAGATCCCGCTCGCCACGCTCGCGACCGCGAAGGTGGGTCCCTTCCACACCAACACCGCCGAGGGCCTCAAGCTCGCGCGGCGACTGCTGCAGGCGCAGAAGAAGGACATGAAGCAGATCGTGATGATCACCGACGGGAAGCCGTCGGCGATGACGCTGCCCGACGGACGGATCTACTTCAACTCGATGGGCCTCGCCCCGGAGATCCTGAAGGCGACGTTCGCCGAGGTCGCGGCCTGCCGCCGCGCGGGCATCCTGATCAACACCTTCATGCTGGCCCGCGATCGGGCCCTGGTGGAGTTCGTCATGAAGGTGGCCGAGATGTGCCGCGGCAAAGCGTACTTCACCAACACGATGACGCTGGGCCAGTTCCTCCTGATGGACTTCCTCAAGCGGCGGACGACCCGCTCCTGACGGCGGTTGCCGCGTTCTCCTCTGCAGAAAATTGCATCTGACCGGGGGCGGGACGACCGCCCCCGTTCGGTGTCGGGTTCTCGCCGTCGCGCATCATCCGGTCGATCCGGCGGCCCTGAGGAATCCCCGAGCGGCCGCCCGTCCTTACAGCGAGGGGGCACACCCTTTGCCCCTCGAAGACGCCGGGAACACGACCATGCTCAAGCTCCATTACGCCGCGGGCTTCGCCTTTCTCGCTCTCTCGGGCTCCGCGGTCGTGGCCGCGAGTCGGCGGGCCGGCCACCCGGTCGACGCCACGCCGATGCCCGACCCCATCGCCGACTACCGCGGCCCGGCGGTGGGCTGGTTCCGCCTGGTCAAGCCATACTGCAACACGGTCGAGGCCGAGACCGTGATCGGCCAGCACGCGCCACCGGAGGGTCTCGACGGTCTCGGCTACGCCGCGGCCTGCTTCGCGCTCGCCGGGCGGATCGAGCGCGCGCGCGAGTATCTGCTGCGGGCCGACCCGGCAGAGCGCTGGCAGGCCGCGGGGATCGTGTTCGAGGTGGGCCACCCCGTGGCCGACGCCGGTGACGATCGCTCGGCCGGGCCAATCATGGAGCTGGTGGTCGAGTTCTGGCCCAATCATTACATGGCGCAGTACCACGCCGGCGCGGCCGCCTTCGGGCTCGGCCGGCGCGACTCGGCCAGGAAGCACCTCGAGAGCTTCCTCCGCGACTACACGACCCAAGACGGCTGGCGCAGCTCCGCGCGCGGGATGCTCGACCGACTGGGCCAATGAGCAACGTCGACCCGATCCTGGCCGGCGCCCCGGCCCTCGGCGCCATCCTCGGCAAGCGGTTCGTGCTCCTCAGGGAGATCGGGCGGGGCGGCCACTCGCTGGTCTACGCGGCGAGAGACACCCAGCGCTCGGAGGAGGTCGCCGTCAAGTTCGTGGTGCCGCCGCCGGGGCGGGCGGAGGAGGCGCGCCAGCGTCTCCGTCGCGAGGTGCGGACCCTTCGCGAGCTCAAGCATCCCAACATCGTCGCCGTGCGCGACTACGTGGAGGAGAGTGGCGCCGCCTACGTGGTGATGGAGCTGATCGATGGCTCCGACCTCGCGCAGTGGCTCCGCCGCAACGGCGAGCTCGGCCCCGAAGGCACCACCCGGGTCGCGAGCGACCTGCTCGCGGCGCTCGACACCGCCCATCGCGCCCGAGTGCTCCATCGCGACGTGAAGCCCGCGAACGTGCTGCTCGACCGGAACGGGCGGGCCCACCTCGCCGACTTCGGCTCGGCCCGGCACGAAGGCCATCCCGCGCTCTCGGCGACCGGCACGCTCGCCGGCACGCTGGTCTACGCGGCGCCGGAGGTGCTGGCCGGGCAGCGGGGCGACGCGCGTAGCGATCTCTACGCCCTCGGAATGACGCTGTTCGAGTGCCTCACCGGCCGCCTTCCCGATCATCCGCGCCACCTCCCACCGCCGCCGCTCGCCGGCGGCTACCATCCTCGCCAGCTCGCTCCGCAGGTGCCGCACTGGCTCGACGGCCTGGTGGCGCGCGCCACCGCGGCGAGCCCGGCGGATCGCTACCCGACGGCCTCGCTGATGCGGCAGGACCTGACGAGACGCGAGGTGATGGTCGCCGGTGCGCGGACGGAGGCGACCCGCCGGAGCTGCCTGGTCTGCGAGACGCCGACCTTGCCCGGCTCCCCGCTCTGCCGGGCGTGCGAGCCCCGGCCGGTGGGCGGGTCGCGATTCCTCCTGGTGCGTCAGCCCGGGCCCGAGTACCGCCGGACGGTGGCCGAGCTCCTCGCGGCGGATCCCGGACTGGTCGACCGAGGCCACCTCGCCGAGGCGGAGGCGGGCCGCCGGGCGCTGATCGAGGTGCCGCTCGCCGCCGCGACTGGCCTGGCCGAATGGCTGGCCGACCGCGAGGTGGCGACGGACACGCGGAGCCGGGCGACGATGTGGTCGGCGATTCCGTCGAGCTATCTCGTGCTGGTCGCGGGCGGGCTCGGGCTGGGCCTCTTTGCCGGGGTGGTGGCCTCGCCGCTGTTCCTC
The DNA here is from genome assembly GCA_050184075.1 of Gemmatimonadales bacterium. GTDB lineage: Bacteria > Gemmatimonadota > Gemmatimonadetes > Gemmatimonadales > GWC2-71-9 > SHZU01. The sequence goes on along the minus strand of JBFXAS010000009.1, from coordinate 28,346 downwards.
TCCGCCAGCCCTCTGGTGGCGGGTCTGCTGCTGGTCTCCGCGCTCCGGGAAGTGACCCGTCCCGCCCTCGCGGCGGCCGAGGCCGACGCGACCGACGGTCCCATCGCCCCCGCGCTGATCGCCGAGCTTCGAGCGCTTGGCCCGGGCCCCGCGCGCGAGCTCCTGTCCGAGGTGATCCGGCTCGCCCGCGGGCTGATCGAGCGGGAGTCCGAGCCGACCGCGCGGGAGCGGCGCCAGGCGGAGTTGGCGCCGATCACCGAGGCGGCGGCCCGCGCGGCCCGCGAGCTCGCCGGTACCGACCTGACGCTGGCGCGGCTCAGGTCCGAGGCCGACGCCTTCGGGAGACTGCCCGATGCCTGGTGGAATACCGTCGCGCGGACGGAGGAGAGCCGGGATCAGCTCTCCCAGTCGCTGCTCGAGCTGATCGCGGAGCTGGGCGCGGCGATGAGCGGCGGCACCCTGCTGCCGGGCGCGCCGCTCGAGGGACTGGACGACCTCACCAAGGACCTTGCCGAGACCGCAGCGATCGACCGGGCGGTCCGGGCCGAGCTTGCCGCCGAAGGGATCTAGCTCACCCGCTTGACGTAGCTGCCGGCGGCGAAGCTGTCGGTGACGGACTCCTTCGCGTTGATCAGCGCCACCTGCTCCACCGGGATCGCGCTCGGATACTGGCGGTGAAAGTCCTCGACCGTCATGGCCCGGCTGATCCGCACCAGCCGGACCCGCACCGGTTGCTTCGCGAGGGCCGCCTGATCGGTGAGTCGGGCGAAGCTGCCGATGGTCTGATCGAACTGGCTGCGATAGCTGCCGAGCTTGGCGGTCGGGGTATACCCGAGGATCTGATAGGTATTGGAGCCGTGGGAGATGAACGCCACTCGCCCGGAGAGGGTCTGTCCATCCTGGCTGGTGGCGGTGAAGTCGCCGGTGGCAGCGGGGAAGCCGTTGATGGCCGAGCGGGAAACCACCCGTCCCTGGATGCCCTGCTGGCCGAGAAAGGCCGCCAGCGCGGCGTCGGGGGCGTCCTGGGTCGGAATGCTGAGCGCCACCAGGGCGTCCTGCGCCTGGCTCACGCCGACCACGGCGGACGGCTGGTTCTGGGTCTGCCAGCCGTCAGGAAAGTCGAGACGGAAGGCGAGGTCGGGGTGATTGAAGCGGCTGCCCTCGAAGAAGCCCTGGCGCGGGTTCTCGCCAAAGACGACGCCGTCGAGCTGTTGCAGGAAGCCACTGGCGTTGAGCCGTTTCGCGCTCAGGTCGACGGTGACCGTCGCGAGCCGCTGGTCGGTCTTGGCGATCCGGTTTTCGGGATCGGGGTGGGTGGAGAGCCACTGCGGCAGCCGGCCACCACCGCCGCCGGCCGCGCTCACCCGCTGGAGCATCGCGAACATGCTCTTCATCGCGCGGACGTCGTAGCCGTCGTCGAGCGCGTAGCGGAAGCCGAGGTCGTCGGCCTGGGTCTCGTCGTCGCGTCCGTACTTGAGCATCAGGAGGCCCAGGCCGCTGGAGAGCACCCCGCTCAGGGCCGCGACGTCGCTGCTCAACACGCTCCCCACGCCGAGCCCCAGCTGGAGCACCTGGGCGCGGCTGATCTGGCGGACCGAGTGCTTGGCGGTGACGTGTCCGATCTCGTGCCCGAGCACCGAGGCGAGCTCGGCCTCGCTGCTCATGTGCGCCAGGATCCCGCGGGTGACGAAGATGAACCCGCCCGGCAGCGCGAAGGCGTTGACCGCCGCGTCGTCGACCACGTCGAACGACCAGGGCAGCTGGGGCCGCTCCGACGCGGCCGCCAGCCGGAGCCCGATCCCGCGCACGTAGCGCTGGAGCGCCGAGTCCGGGACCAGGCCCATGCTCCGCCGCACCTCTACCGCGGCCTCCCGCCCCATCTCGATCTCCTGGGACTCCGAGATCAGGGACAGCTCGCGCCGCCCGGTGACGGGATTGGTAGCGCACGCGGCGGCTGTGAGGAGCAGCAGGACGGATGACGAGCGGGCGCGCATGGATTCTCCCGGCGAGCGCGAGTGAACGGCGTCGAGCTCGCGAATCTGAGACGACGAACAGACCGTACGTTAGCACACCGGCCCGGCGAATGGCCAGCCGGCCCGCGGCACGTTATCCTTGTCGCCCCCGGGCGTGGCCCGGGAAGGACCCTCGGAAGGAGTCCGGCATGACCGCCCGCACCATTCCGCTGCTCCTGGCCGCCCTGGCCGGCCTGGTCGCGAGCCCCTCGCTCGCGCTCTCGCAAACGGCCGAGCCAGTGACCGTCTTCGTCGTTAGGCACGCCGAGAAGGGGCCCGAGAATCCGGACCCGTCGCTCACCGACGTCGGACAGGCGCGGGCCCGGGCCCTGGCGGAGATGCTCAAGGACGCCCGGGTGTCGCGGGTCTTCGTCTCGCAGTTCAAGCGCACGCAGGAGACCGGGCAGCCGCTCGCCGAGCGGCTCGGCGTCGCGCTCAGCACGGTCGACGCGCGGGACGTCGCCGGCTTGGTGGGCACGCTCAAGGCGCTGCCGGCCGGGACCCGCGCGCTGGTGGTGAGCCACAGCAACCTGGTGCCGGCAATCGTGAAGGGCCTGACCGGTCAGGACGTGGGCGAGCTCACCGAGGCAGACTATGACCGGATCTACGTGGCGTCGGTGCCGCCATCGGGACCGGGAGGCGTGCTGTACCTCCACTTCGGGGCGCCGGCGGGGCACTGACCGCGGCCGGGGCGCCACGCGCGGCGACGGCGGCCTTCACGAAGCTCCGCTGGCGCCAGTAGAGCACCGCGCCGAAGATCGGCGCCGCCATCACCAGCACCAGCTCGAGCGGCGTCACCGGAAGGGTCCGGCCACAGCCGCGCAGGGCCACCAGCCCGGCCCCAGCCCCGAGGGCCAGCAGGGTGCCGAGCCCACGGTCCCCGGCCACGCCGCGATTCGCTCGGCCGCTCCGCTCCGCTACCAGATAGCCCAACACCGTCGTCGCCGCCGTGAGCTCGAGCAACCGGAGGATCGCGGTCTGTCCCGAGCCGCCGGGCAGGGTTGCGAGCGCCAGGGGCCAGCGCCAACCCGCGCCCAGCTGCTCCATCGGCCAGACCGCCACCAGCACGAGATAGGCGAGGAGCGGGAGCATCACCCGGCCTACGGTGAGCAGCTCGTACCGGCTGCCTTCGCGCTCCCGCCAGCGCAGCTGATCGGCAAGGAGCCGCACCGCCACGCCGGCGAGCAGTCCGGCGACGGCCACGAAGCCCGGACGGCCGAACCAGCCCGGCGCCAGGCCGACGATCGTCCAGCCCGCGGCGAGCGCCGGCCCGGTCCACCCGGTCGCTCCCCGGGGCGCGAGGTGGTGCCGGTGGACGGCGCTCCACACCGGGAGCCCCGCGACGATCACCAGCAGGGCCAGCCACTCGCGGCCCGGCTCACCGGAGGCCGCGAGCCCCGAGAGCCAGAGCAGCGGCACCGCGAGATAGACCAGCCCCATCAGCGGCAGGTCGAGGGCGAAGACGCCACCGCGCCGGTCGCGCACGAGCGCCCGGGCCAGGGTGGTCTCGACCGCGCCGCCAAGCCAGCCGCCCGCCGTGTTGCTTGCCACGTCGATCAGGGACGGGGCTCGGCCCGGGAGCAGCTGTTGCAGCAGCTCGACCGAGAGGCTCACCACCAAGGCGACCACGACGGGGCGCCGCCTGCCACCAAACGCGACGAAGAAGCCGAGCGGCACGAAGAAGAGGACGTTGGCGACCAGGTCGGCCAGGCCCCGAAACCCGACCAGCCTGAACCCGGTCGGCCGGGCAAAGTCGAAGGGAACCAGAGTGACCACCACGATGACCAGGCCCAGATAGAGTACCAGCGCCGCCGCGAGGCGGCGGCGGTCTTCGTCGAGCGATGGCGGCGAGGCAAGCATGGTGGACCCCGGGCAGTATCGGCAGCCCCGGCCCGCCACCTGAGGATCAGGGCTGGAGTCTGAGCACGGTGCGGTTGGTTCCCACGGCAGTGATGCCGTCGACGCCCGGGGAGAGGCTCAGGAGATAGGCCGTGGAGGGTGAATCGAGACCGATCCAGGCCGACCCGTCGAACCGGAGGACGGTGCCGCCGAGACCGACCGCGTAGACCTCGGTGGGGCCGGTGCCATAGACGGCCCGAAGCTCCAGGTCGGTCGGCGTCGGCAGTTGGTACCAGCGGCGGCCGTCGAACCGCAGGGCCACGCCGTCTTCGCCGACCGCGTGGACGTCGTCCGACCCCGAGCCCCAGACCCCGCGCAGGGTCACCGTGGTCGGGGTGGTCATGGTCTCCCAACGCCCGTTCTCGCCGCGCAGCACGGTACCGCTGTCGCCGACGGCGAAGAGCAGCTCGCGCGAGATTCCGACCACGTGGCGAAGGAACTTCGAGGTGGGCGACGCGACCGGCGTCCAGGCGCCGGCCCGGCGCTCCATGATCAGCCCGCCTTCGCCGACCACGACCGCGTACTCCCGGTCGCCCGGGTCGGTCCAGATCGAGCGGAGCAGCCTGGTCTCGCCCAAGCCGACCAGGGACCAGCGCGACCCGTCGTATTCGAGGATGGTGCCGGTGTCGCCGACCGCGATCAGCCGATCGCCGGGCCCTCGGGCCACGCCGTAAAGGGTCCGGTGCGTCGGACGCTCCAACAGGCTGGTGGCCGCCGCCTGGATGCCGAATGCGCTGCCGACCCCGACGGTCACCTCCTGCCCGCCCGCGCGCTCGGCCGAGGAGAAGAGCACCGGCGAGGTGATCTCGGTATGCCACCCTGTCGGATCCCGTCGGATCACTGTGCCGGACCAGCCGGCCACGCGCATCACGCCCGACGGATCGAAAGCGATGGCGCGGAGGTTCTCGCTGGTGGCGATCGGGGGCACGAAGGTCCAGGTGCCGCCGTTCCTCACCATGATCGCGCCGTTGTTGCCGACGACGGTGAGCAGGTTGCGGCCTCGTCCGGCGAGCGCGAAGAAGTCGGCGCCCGAGGGAAGCGGCGAGGGGGTCCAGGCGTCGCCGTCGAAGTGGAGGAAGGTCCCGCGAATCCCGGCGGCGTAGACGTCGTTCGCCGCGTCGCCATAGAGGCCGAAGAGGATCCGGTTGGTGCCGCTGGTCATCGCCCGCCAGCGACCACCGTCCCAGCGGAGGATGACGCCGTTCTGTCCGCTGGCGAAGAGCGTGTCCGGATGAGTGCCCCACACGGCCCAGAGCTCGGCGCCTTCCGCGCCGCTCATCGGCCGCCACGAGACGCCGTCGTATTGGACCGCGCCGCCGGCGCCCACCGCGTAGACATGATCGGGACCGAGGCCCCAGACCTCGAGCAGCGTGAACCCCGCGCCGGTCTCTTGCCTGGTCCAGGTCGCGCCGTCGTAATGGTAGGCTGCGCCGGCTTCGCCGACGGCCCACACGTCGCTACGGGACGAGGCCCAGACCCCGACCAGGTCGTCGTCGGTGCCCAGGGGGACCCGATGCCAGCTCGCGCCGCCGTCGGTGGTCTCGAGCAGGACGCCGAGAATCCCGACGGCGTAGCTGACCGTCGCGTCGACGCTCCAGATGCCGAGCAGGCTCACGTCGGTGAGCCCCGAGTCGACCACCGTGATCCGACGGCGGGGCGTGGCCGGGAGCACGCTGACGCTGGCCACGCTCCGCCCACCGCGGGTGAAGGCCCGGAGCTCGGTGCGGCCGGCCCCGACCGCGCGGATCCGACCGTCACGCTCGACGGCGACCACCGACTGATCGCCGCTCTCCAGGGTGAAGGGCTGGTCGTTGGTGAGGCCCATCGTGAGGGTGCCACCGACCTCGAGCCACGCCGTCGCGGGGACGAGCGCACCCAGCGTGTCGGTGCCGCCGGGCTCGGTCGGGGTCGAGTCGAGACAGGCGGCGAGCCCGAGCAGCAGGGTCGCCGCGACGGCGCGGATCGGCCCGCTCACCGAAGCCGGCGCTGCGCGCGGCGAAGCACGGCCAGGAGAATCGCGTCGTACCAGCGGTCGGGCAGCAGCCGGCGCGCCAGCGCGCGGAGTCTGGCGTCGGCGCCCACCAGATACCGAGTCCTGGGCCGCTCGGCGATGAGGGCGTGCTCGACGGCGTCGGCCACCAGGTCGGGCGAGACGCCGCGCCGGTCGTTGGCCGCGAGCAGCTTGCCGAAGAAGCCGAGATACTCGCCGTAGAGCTCGAGCGCTCGCGGCGGCAGGGTCTCGCCCACCGCGCCGAGGTCGGCGATGCCCTTGTTCCAGATCGGGGTCTTCACCGCGCCGGGCTCGACCACCGAGATCTCGATCCCGCTCCCGGCCAGCTCGAGCCGCAACCCGTCCGAGAGCGCCTCGACGGCGTGCTTCGACATGCAGTACGGGCCGACCATCGGCGCCACCGACTTGCCGGCGATCGATCCGATGTTGACGATCCGGCCGCGCGCGGAGCGGAGCGGCGGCAGCATCGCCTGGGTGACGGCGAGGAGACCGGTGACGTTGACCTCGAGCTGCCGGCGGACCCGGTCGAGCGAGACGAACTCGAGCGGTCCGCCGACCGCGATCCCCGCGTTGTTGACCAGCGCGTCGAGCCCCGCCGCGCCACGCTCGGCCGCGATCGCGCGGGCCGCGCCCTCGACCTGTTGCTGGTCGGTCACGTCGAGGATCAGCCACGATGACCGGTCGGACAACCCGGCGACAAGACGCTCGCCGTCGGCCTCGCGCCGGACGCCGGCGTAGACCCGGTAGCCGAGCCGATCGAGCCGAGCGGCGATCGAGGCACCGATCCCGGTCGAAGCTCCGGTCACCAGCGCGGCGGGAATGGTCGGGCTCATGGAAGCCGAAAAGTAGACGGCCCCGACGCTCCTGTCCCGTCGGGGTCGTCCGAACCGCGTGCCGCCGTCCTACCGCAGCTGCCGGGCGACCGCCTTGACACCGTCCGAGAAGGTCACGGTCACTCGCCCGGTGCGGCTGAAGACCCGGGCCCGGCCGCCCCGCGCGAAGGAGAGCACCTCACCGGTCGCCTCGTCGCGCACCATCGCCATCGGATAGGTGGCGGCGTCCCAGCGAAGCTCCGCCTGCGCGGCGTTGGGTCGGGTGAGGCTCGCCGACGGATCCCGCAGCAGGAGCTGCCGCGCCCGGGCGGCGACCGCTTGCGCCGAGAAGCGAACGGTGGTGCCGCCCGGCGTCACCAGACGGATCCCGGCGAGGGCGGCCTGGAGCGCCGGATCGACCGGCAGCACCGCCGCGAAGTGGCGCTCCTCGGCGTTCCGGTCGTCCACCGCGCGCACGGTGGCGAGCCCGTACCGGAAGAGCACCCGCCCGTCGATCGTCAGCCCTTCGACCGCGTAGCCGCTGGTCGGATCGATCCCGCTCACCGGCGCCGACAGCGGGAGCGCGGGCTCGAGCACCAGACCCGACGCGGTGGCCCGGCCGAACACCAGCAGGCTGCCGGTCGCCCCGGCGAATCCGCCCGCGACCGGCGCGTTGTTCGGCCCGGCCTGACGGTACTGCACCATCGCGTTCCAGTTGTAGTCGCTGACCCATTCGGGGCTGCAGTAGCTCATCAGGTCGACGTAGGTGGCCGGCGACTTGAGCGCGAGGGTCGAGAGGTCGAGGCCCCAGACGCCGATCTTGGCCCCGGCATACGGATACGACGGATCCGGGCTGGCCACGCCGCCGCACGGGGCATGGGAGCGGCCCATGTTGTGCCCGAGCTCGTGCGCCATCACGCCGGAGCCACTCGGGAGCTTGTCCCAGCCGAGCGCGGTCCGGGCGCCGCCGCCGACGTAACCGATCCCGGCCACGCCGCTCGAGTAGGTGGTGCCCACCACGCCATAGTAGTACTTCGAGTTCCCGTCGACGCTCTTGAGCGCGAGCACCTCGGAGAGGATCGTGCCCCAGGCGCCGTTGCCGTTCGAGCTCTGAAGCGGCTTCGCGGCCGTCGTGTACACCGACCGGACGTCCGCGCTCACCGCGCCGATCGGCAGGAGTTTCGAGGGATCGACCAGGAAGGTGGCCTGGTTGCCCGCGGTCACGTTGCCGGTGAGACCGGTGGAGTCCTGGTGCACCGGGACGAATCGGATGTTGAAGGTCGGGAGCGAGCGCACGTCCACCGCGCCGGGCGTTCCGGAGACCGGGAAGACGTTGTCGGTCTCGTTCGCCTCGGCCACGGCGTTCCCGGGATCGACGTCCGCGAAAATCGTCAGGTTGGGCTGCACCAGCGCGGCCGGCACCAGCAGGTTCCACGAGGAGGAGAGCGAGCTCTCGTCGGCAGCGGTCGGAACGCTCGCGCCGGGCGCGTTGATGGTCGACGTCTGCACCAGGGCGCCACTCGAGTAGAAGCGCACCCTGACGGTCGGCGTGTCGCCGTTGGCCTGGTTGGCGAGGACGAAAACCCGGAGATAGGCGTCCCGTCCGGCCACCAGCGGTACGGTGCCGTCATAGCGCTGGATCGCCTGCGTCAGGTAGAGCCCGTCGATCGAGAGATTGAGGCTCGCGGCGGGGCCGGCGGCGTAGCTGACCGTCGCCGAGGCGGAGCCGCCGGCCGGGACGGTCGGCGACTGGCTGGTCGGCGTCGGATTGTAGTTCTGGGCCCCGGCCGTCACCGGCGCGGCGCTCACCGTGTAGCTGCCGGCCGTGAGACCGGTGAGCGTCTGGGTCGTCGTGACCGAGGCGCTGTAACCGCCGGGCCCCGTCACGGTGACGTCGCCGAGCGCACCGCCGGGCAGCCCCGCGATCGTCACCGTCAGCGAGCCCGGCGCCGGCACCAGCGCGTAGGTCACCGTCTTGTTGGTCGTCGCGCCCGAGCTGACCGTCGCGGACTGGCTGGTCGGGCTCGGGGCGTAGACGCTGGCGCCGACGGTCACGTTGGCGGCGGCGATGGTGTACGAGCCGGCGGTGAGTCCGGTGAGGGTCTGGGTCGCGGTCAGCGCGGCCGAATAGCCGGCGGGTCCCGACACGGTGAGGTCCGCGAGGGCGCCGCCGGGCAGACCCGAGACGGTCACGGCCAACGATCCGGGGGCCGGCACCAGGGTGTAGGTCACCGTGCGGCTCACCGTGACACCGACGCTGACGGCCGCCGCCTGCGAGGTCGGCGAAGGAGCGTAGCTGCTCGCGCCGGAGGTGACGCTCACCGCGGCGACGGTGTAGGTGCCCGCGACGAGGTTGCTGAGGGTGGTCGTCGCGGTGACCGCCGCCGAGAAACCGGCGGGGCCGATCACCGTCACCGCGGCGGGCACGCCACCCGGAAGGCCGTTGACCGTCACCGTCAGGGTGCCACCCACCGCGCCGTAGCTCACCGTGGCGCTCGCGGAGGCACCGGTGGTGACGGCGACCGTCTGCGTCGAGGGCGTCGGCACGTAGCTCGTGGCCCCCGAGGCGACCGCGGCGGAGGTCACCACGTACGAGCCCGGGTCGAGGCCGGCGAGCGTGGTGGTCTGGGTGACGGTCTGATTGAAGCCACCGGGTCCGGCCACCGTCACCGACGCGTTCACCCCGCCCGGCAACCCGTTCACCGTCACTTGGAGCGCGCCGGTGGCCCTGGCGTAGGTCACCGTGCGGCTGACCGGCGTGGGGCTCGGCGCCAGGGTCACACTCTGGTCGGCGGGGCTCGGGACGTACACCGCGGCGCCGTCGTTCACGAGACCGGCGGCGATCCCGTAGTCGCCGGCCGCGAGGCCGGTCAGCGTGGCGCTCGCGGTCACCGGCTGCGAGCCACCGGGGCCGGTCACGGTCACGTTGGCGCTCACCCCGGCCGGCAACCCGACCAGGTCGAGGGTGAGGGACGCAGTGGCGAGCGCGTAGCTCACCGAGGCGCTCGCCGGCACCGGGACCGCGGCGACGGCCACGTTGGCTGGCGCGATCGTGGGCGCGTAGCCGTCCCCGTTCACCGAGAGCGATTGGGCGGCGACCTGATAGGCGCCGGGCACCAGGCCCGCCAGCGTCGTTGTGCCGGAGAGGGTCGACTGAAAGCCGTCCGGACCGGAGACGGTGACCTCGGGGGTCGCTCCCGCGGGCGCACCACTCACCAGGACCTCGAGGCGGCCGGTCGTGAGCCGATAGCCCGCCGTCACCGGACTCGCCGCGGTGCCCGCGGTCACCAGAATCAGCTGGGCGCCGCCGGTCGGCTCGTAGTGGTCGCCGTCGAGCTCCACCGGCTCGGCCGTGACGGTATAGTTGCCGGGCAGCAGACCGGTCACGACGCCGCTCGCCGTGGCCGTCGCGGTGAATCCGCTCGGACCGCTCAAGGAGACCGACCCGCCCTCGCCGCCCGGCAGTCCCGTCAGGGTGAGCGCGATCCGTCCGGTCACGATCCCATAGCCCACCGACGCGCTGGTCACGGTCGGGCCCTCGCGCACCGAGATCAGCTGGGTCTGGGGCGCCGCGCCGTATCCGTCTCCGCCGGCCACGACCGGATTGGCCGTCAGGGTGTAGCTCCCCGGGGTGAGGTTGGCGACGGTGCCCGACGCGGTAATCGATCGGCTGGACCCACCGCTGCCGGGGCCGGTCAGCGTTAGGTTCGCCGCCGCGCCGCCCGGGAGGCCGCTGATCGCGATCGCCAGCGATCCCGGAGTGACCGGGTCGAGGCCGCCGGTGGTCGGCTCTCCCTTGCAGCCCGCGAGCGCGAGGAGCGCCACCGCAAGCTGCGAGAGCGGCCGTTGCAGACTTGACGTGCAGACCCTTGCAGCGCCCGCCATAAGTCGCGAGAAGACATTGCCCTCGGAGGGGCCGCCGAACCTCAGGCCTGGAGTCGGAGTCATCGGAGGGCCCGAAAAGGCAGGACATATGCCCGCCTTGCCCGCGCCCCGCGGCCGGGGGAGATTTGACCCTATCCCCGATCCACGAGCCCGCCCCATGCCGACTCGCCGTCAGTTCATGGAGACGCTGGTGGGCGCCACCGCGGTGGCCCCTGCCTTTCGCCCCGATTCGTTCCGGCAGATCCAGAAGGCCCGGGAGCGCGGCTCCGGCGCGGTGGACGACGAGTCCTACTGGGGGGAGATCCAACGGGCCTTCGACACCGACCGGACCCTGGTCAACCTCAACAACGGCGGGGTCTGCCCGACGCCGACCCACGTCCTCGAGGCGATGATCCGGGATCTCCGCTTCAGCAACGAGATCCCGGTCAATCACATGTGGTCGGTGCTCGAGCCCAGGATCGAAAGCGTTCGCCGCGACCTGGCCCGCGACTTCGGCTGCGACCCCGAAGAGATGGCGATCACCCGGAACGCCTCGGAAGCCAACGAGACGATGATCCTGGGCCTCGACCTCGCCAGGGGCGACGAGGTAATCGTCACCAACCAGAACTACGGCCGGATGCTCACCACCTGGGACCAGCGGGCCCGCCGCGAGGGGATCGTCATCAAGTCGATCTCCTTCGAGGTGCCGCCGCGGTCACAGCAGTACCTGGTGGAGCGCTTCGCGGACGCGATCACCCCGCGCACCAAGGCGATCGAGGTCACCCACATCACCAATCTGACCGGCCAGATCATGCCGGTGAAGCAGCTGGTCGACCTGGCCCGGCCGAAGGGCATCCAGGTGCTGGTGGACGGCGCGCACGCCTACGCGCACTTCCCCTTCACCCGCGACGAGCTGGGGTGCGACTACTACGGGACCAGTCTCCACAAGTGGCTCCTGGCGCCGGTGGGCACGGGCTTCCTCTACGTCCGGCGCGACAAGATCAAGGGTCTCTGGCCGCTGATGGCCGCGCCCACGTCGATGGACGAGAACGTCCGGAAGTACGAGGAGATCGGCACCCACCCGGCGGCCAACCACAACGCGATCTCGCTGGCACTCGCGTTCCACCGCTCGATCGGCGCCGAGCGGAAGATCGCGCGGCTCCGCTACCTCCGGGACCGATGGGCCAAGCGGCTCCTCGCGGAGAGCGATCGGATCCGGATCCCGACCCAGCTCGACACGCCCTACGCCGGCGCGATCGCCCTGGTGGGGATCGACGGCGTCGACCCGGTCAAGCTCCACGGCTGGCTGCTCAACGCCCATCGGATCCAGACGGTGGCCATCGTGCACCCGGAGTTCAGCGGCCTCAGGATCACGCCGAACGTCTTCACCACGGTCGACGAGGTCGATCTCTTCGCCGACAAGATGATCGAGGCGATGCGAAGCAGCGCGCTCGCGGGCGGCTGAAACGCGCGAGGCGCGGGGTTCGAGCCCGCGCCTCGCGATCCTGCCGGACCCCGCCCCGATCGACTCGGGCGGCTGGCGCCGTCGGTCAGGCCGAGCGGGCCGGATCGAACGGCATCTGCCGGAGGCGGCGCCCGCTGGCCCGGGCGATCGCGTTGGCGAGCGCCGGAAAGAACGGCGGGACGGATGGCTCGCCGAGCCCGGTGATCGCGACCGAGTCGTCGGTGACCCAGTGGCACTCCACCACCGCTGGCTCCTGGCCCATCCTGAGCAGCTTGTAGCGATCGAAGTTCCCCTCGACCACCGCGCCGCGCTCGATGGTGATCGCCTCGCCGAGCGCGGCGGACATGGCCTGAACCACGCCGCCTTCCAGCTGCGCGCGGGCGCCGTCCGGATTGACGACGCGGCCGCAATCGACCGCGACCACGACCCGGTGGACCCGCACCCGCGATCCCTGGAGCGAGGCCTCGACCACGACCGCGGCATAGGTCAGGTGGTCGGGCACGTTCTGCGCGATGCCGCGCCCCCGCCCCGCCGGAAGCGGCGAGCCCCAATCCGCCTTCTCGGCGGCCAGGGTCAGGACCCGTCGGAAGCGGCTCGGGTCGAAGGGGAAGTCCTTGTTGTCGCGGGGCTTCTCCACGACCCAGCGATCGATCAGATCGAGGCGATACTGGTAAGGATCCTTGCCCGCGCGATCGGCAAGCTCGTCCATGAAGCTCTCGAGCGCGAAGGTCCCGTGGGTCGTGTTGACCGCCCGCCACCATCCGCGAGGCACGCCGGACCGGAGCAGCGTGTACTCGGTGGAACGATTGGGCACCCGATAGACGTGGTTGCCGATGCCGTCGGACTCGCCCGGGCCGAACTCGCCGGTCTGGCCGCCGGTCGCGTCGATGGCCGGGCTGCAGAGCCGGTGGCGCATCGCGGTGGGGTTGCCGTCGGCGCCGAGCACCGCGTCGAGCCGGTGCACGGCGCACTGCCGGTAGAAGTCGTGCCGCATGTCGTCTTCACGGGTCCAGACCACCTGCACGGGCGCGCCGCCTTCGACCTGTCGGGCGATCACCGCGGCTTCGATCGAGAAGTCGGGATTGATCCGGCGGCCGAAGCCGCCCCCCATGAGCGGGGTGACGTGCACCTTCACCCTGCTCCGGTCGAGACCGAGCTCATCGGCCACGGCCATCGTGGCCCAGTCGGGAAACTGGGTCGGCGACCACAGCTCCATCACGCCGTTGCTGAACTGGGCCGTGCAGTTCTGCGGCTCCATGGTGGCGTGCGAGAGGAAGGGAAAGACGTACTCCGCCGTGACGACCTCCGACGCCTTCGCGATTTCCGCGTCCGGGTCGCCGATCTTGTTCACCTGCTCGGCGCCGGTCTTCCCGACGGCGCCCCGCATGGTGTCCAGGTAGGCGGCGCTGTTCTCCGACACGTGCTCGCCCTGGTCCCACTCGATCTGCAGGGCCCGGCGGCCCTGCATCGCCGCCCAGGTGTTGGTGGCGATCACCGCGACCCCGGCGTGGAAGCCGTCCGAGCCCGGCGAGCCCGCCTTGCTGGGCTTGACCTCGACCACCTGCGTGACGCCCGGCACCGCCAGCGCCTTCGATCCGTCGAACGAGGTGACCCGCGCGCCGAAGGTGCGCGCCCGCTCGACCGAGGCGAAGAGCATCCCCTCGCGCCGGACGTCGAGGCCGTATCGCGCGGTGCCGTGAGTGATGGCCGGGACGTCGATGCCCTTGATCCCGTCCTTGCCGAGCAGCTTCCACCGGTCGGGGGCACGGAGCTGGACCTCGGCGGGAATCGCGAGACCCGCGGCCTCGGTCGCGAGCTCGCCGTAGCGGAGCGAGCGGCCGCTCCCGGCGTGGGTCACCCTGGAATCGGCGGTGGTCAGCTCCGAGGCGGGCACGCCGAGCCGGGTGGCGGCCACCGACACCAGCATCTGCCGGAGGGTGGCGCCGGCGGTGCGGAGGCGGGTGTGCGTGTCGAGCACCGAGCCGCTGCCGCCGGTGCCCTGGCTGCCCAGCCTCGGATCGAACGAGGCGGCCTCGGCGCGCACCTTCGACCAATCCGCGTCGAGCTCCTCGGCCACCAGCGCGGAGAGCGTGGTGCGAACCCCCTGCCCCATCTCCGACTTGGGGATCGTGACCGAGATGGTGTCGTCGGGCGCGATCGAGATGAAGAGCGTCGGGCTGTCCGCGCCTTCGCCCGGCTCGCCGCCCGCAGCGGTGGCCTGGCCTCGCGGCTTGCAGGCCACCTGCATCAGGATGCCGCCGCCGATCGCGGCGCTGACCACCAGGAACTGGCGTCGCGAGACGCCCTGACGTCCTTCCCGCGCCGCGCTCATGCCGCACCTCGCCGGATCTCGGCGGCGCGGTGGATGGCGGCGCGAATCCTCACGTAGGTGCCGCAGCGGCAGAGATTGCCCTGCATCGCGCGATCGATGTCCTGGTCGGTCGGGTTGGCGTTGCGCTCGATCAGGGCGGCGGCGCTCATCAGCTGGCCGGCCTGACAGTAGCCGCACTGGGGCACGTTGAGCTCGGCCCAGGCGCGCTGGACCGCGTGGTCCGCGCCCTCCCGCGCCAGTCCCTCGATCGTGGTGATGGCCTTGCCGGCGGCCGCCCCCACCGTGATCGAGCAGGATCGCGTCGGCACGCCGTCGAGGTGGACGGTGCAGGCGCCGCACTGGGCGATCCCGCAGCCGAACTTGGTGCCGGTGAGCCCGGCGATGTCCCGGAGCGCCCAGAGGAGCGGCATGTCCGCCGGCGCGTCCAGAGACACGGTCCTTCCGTTGATCGAGAGATCCATCGTCGCAACCGCCCGTGGGTGGAGACTAAAGGTACGTCGGCCGCCGAGGGCCTGCTATCGAACGGAGCCGACTCTTACGAACCGGATCGGGCCGGCCCCGGGCGCCGCCCGGAGCCGAAACGCCTGCCGTCTCTGTCGAGAGAGCGTTAGGTGGCGGCGACGGCCTGACTGCCGCTCGCCGCGCGGAGCGCGTCGGGACCGAGCCGTCGGAGCTGCCGGTAGTGCGACCGGACCGCCGCCATGAAGGTCGGCTGGCAGAGGTAGGGCACCCCGTGCCGCTTGGCCACCCGCTCCACGATCGGACCGATCGCGGGATAGTGCTCGCTGCAGACCTTGGGAAAGAGATGGTGCTCGACCTGATAGTTGAGGCCGCCCACGTACCAGGTGAGCAGCCGATTCTCGCGCGCGAAGTTCGAGGTCGTCTCCATCTCGTGGAGAAGCCACTGGTGCTCCATCCGGCCCTTGTCGTCCGGGAGCGGATACTCGGTGCCCTCCACCACGTGGGCCAGCTGGAACACGATCCCGAGAATCGCGCCGGCCGTCAGGTGCATCACCAGATAGGCGATCGCGAACTGCCACCAGGGGAGGCTCAGCACCGTCAGGGGCAGCACGATCGACCAGCTGTAGTAGATCGCCTTGGTCACGAAGAGGTTGATCCACTCGCCCGTCGGATGCCGCTTGTCCTGGTAGGGCCCCAGACTCCGCTGGAAGAAGTACTTGAAGTCCTTGACGAAGACCCAGAAGACGGTGGCCATGCCGTACGCGAGGAAGGCGTAGACGTGCTGGAAGCGATGGACCCCACGGAGCGGCGCCCCCGGCGAGAGCCGCAGCAGCGGCGAGACCGTGAGGTCCTCGTCCACGCCGTCGATGTTCGTATAGGTATGGTGGATGACGTTGTGGGTGATCTTCCACATGTACCCGTTGGCGCCCAGGATGTCGAACAGCCGACCGATCAGGTCGTTGACCCAGGGCTTCTCCGAGTAGGCGCCATGGAGCGCGTCGTGGGTGACCGCGAACCCGATCCCCGCGAAGCCAATTCCGGTGAGCACCATCAGGCCCAGGGCGCCCAGAAACGACGGATCCAGGAGCAGCAGCGCTGCGTAGCTGCCGAACGTCAGGGTGACCAGCAGAATGGTCTTGACGACCATCCCGGCCGTGGCCTTGGTCGACAGCCCTCGGGATTCGAAGTACTCCGCGACTTCCCTCTTGACGTCCCGGACGAACGCCTCGGCATCCCTCGCGGGAAAGGTGATCCCCGAGCTGGTCAAGGTGTTACCTCACTTGGGCTTGGAGCGCGAAGCCCGGCCTCTGCCAAGGAGGCCCGGCCAACTTCAAAACTGCGGTCGGGCCTGAGCCTTGGCAAGGGAGTGGAGATGTCGATTTCTTCACTCGCCGTTCGTCAGGAGGCGGACTCCACGACGGAGCCCCGGCCGCCCCTGGCCGCAACCGAACCGAGAGGACGAATCCCGCCATGCCCAAGTTCCTGATGCTGGCCCGCGACGACGGCTCCGCCTTCGCCGCCCTGAGCCCCAAGGAGGCGGAAGCGATCATCGGCCGCTACATCGCCTGGAGCAGCGGCCTCCAGGAAAAGGGCCACCTGCTCGGCAGCGAGAAGCTGCACGACGAGACCGGCAAGACCCTGTCCCGCTCCGGGGGCTCGCTGGCGGTCACCGACGGGCCCTACGCCGAAGTGAAGGAGGTCGTCGGCGGGTTCTGGCTGCTCGAGGCGCCGGACTACGACACCGCCGTCCGACTCGCCAGCGACAGCCCGCACCTCGACTTCGGCACGCTCGAGGTGCGACAGATCCACGAGCTCGACCGCGGATGAACGACGCGGCGCCGATCGGCGGGGTGGTGGATGGACTCTTCCGTCGCTCCGCCGGTCGTCTCGTTTCGATGCTCGCCGGTCGACTCGGCGCCGACCGGCTCGACCTGGCCGAGGAAGCCGTGCAGGACGCCCTCCTCCGGGCGCTGGAGCTCTGGCCCCACCGCGGCGTCCCGGCGGACCCGGAAGCCTGGCTCCACACGGTGGCCCGGAACCGCGCCCTCGACCTGCTCCGCCGGGAGACCCGATCCGCCGCCCTGCTCGCCGCGGCCGATCGAGAGCTCGCGGCTCCGCCCGAGCCGACCCGGGCCGCCCGCGACGAGGTTCGCCTGCTGCTGCTGGCGGCCCATCCCAGCCTGACGCCCCGCGCCCGCGTGGTCCTGGCGCTCAAGCTGGTCGCGGGCTTCGGGACACGGGAGATCGCCAGGGCGCTCTTCGCCGACGAAGCGGCCGTGGCCCAGATGCTGGTTCGCGCCAAGCGCACCATCCGCTCGAGCGGAATCGCGCTGGCTCCGCCGACCCCGGCCGACCTCGACCAGCGACTCGAGAGCGCCCTCGACACGGTCTACCTGATGTTCAACGAGGGCCACTCCGCGAGCGAAGGGGAGCTGGCGATTCGGGAGGACGTCTGCGTGGCCGCGATTCGCCTCGCCGAGCTGCTCGTGGCCGACGCGGACACGGCCCGACCCGAGGTGTTCGCCCTGCTCGCGCTGATGTCGTTTCACGCGAGCCGGCTGGCGGCGCGCATCGGTCCGGCCGGCGAGCTGCTCACCCTCGATCGACAGGACCGGTCCCGCTGGGACCGCGGCCGGATCGACGCGGGGCTCAGGTATCTCGACCGTGCCGCCGTCGGCTCCCGGGTGACCCACTGGCACCTCGAAGCCGGGATCGCCAGCCTGCACGCGGCGGCGAAGCGGTCCGAGGAGGTCGACTGGCGCGCCATCCTCGGCCTCTACGATCGCCTGCTCGAGCTCCGGCCGTCGCCGATCGCGCGACTCAACCGCGCCGTCGCACTCGCCCGTGTCGAGGGGCCGGAGGCGGCCCTGCTGGAGGTCCAGGCGGTGGCCGGGCATCCGGCTCTCGCCAACTACTACCTGCTCGCGGCGGTCGAAGCGGAGCTCCAGAGCACCCTGGGCGACTCGGCCGCCGCGCGAGACGCCCTCGCGCGAGCCCGGGCCGGGGCTCGCACCGCGCCGGAACGGGCCCTGCTCGATCGGCGGATCGCCGAGCTCGACGACAAGCCGGGTCCGCGGTCTCTCGAGTAGCTTTCGGACATGACTTCGACCGCCCGAAAGCGCGACACCTTCCGCCGCCTGCACGAGACCGGGTGCTTCGTGATGCCGAACGCCTGGGACCCGGGCTCCGCTCGATACCTGGGAGGGCTGGGATTCTCGGCGATCGCATCATCGAGCGCGGGGCTGGCGTTCACGCTCGCCCGGCCGGACAACGGCGTCGACCGTGACGCCGTGCTGGCCCACCTCGAAGCGCTCGCCGCCGCGACCCATCTTCCGGTCAGCGCCGACTTCGAAGGCGGCTACGCCGTCGATCCGGCCGGGGTCGCCGACAACGTCCGACTCTGCGTGGCGACCGGAGTGGCGGGTCTCTCGATCGAAGACTCGACCGGCGATCCCGCAAGCCCCTTGTTCGGCTTCGAGCTCGCGGTCGCGCGGATCCGGGCGGCACGCGAGGCGATCGATGGGACCGGCGAGGATCTGGTGCTCACCGGACGCTCGGAGGGCTTCCTGGTGGGTCGGGCGGATCTGGACGAGACCATTCGCCGCCTCCGGGCCTATCGCGACGCGGGCGCCGACTGCCTGTTCGCCCCGGGGATCAGCACCCCGGATCAGATCCGCGCCGTGGTCGAGGCGGTCGCGCCGGCGCCGGTCAACCTCCTCGCGTCGTCGATCCCCACGATCACGCGGGACGAGGCGCAAGCGCTCGGTGTGCGGCGGATCAGCGTCGGCGGCGCGCTCGCCAGGGTCGGCTGGGGCGCGGTGGCGCGGTCGGCCCGGGCGCTCCTCGACGGGCGATTCGCCGGTCTCGCGGAGGCGATGCCGCACAAGACGCTGAACGAGCTCTTTCGGGACGGCCGAGGCTCAGCGTGACCCGCCGCGCGCTCCTCGCCCTCACGCTCGGCCTCGGCCTCGCCATCGGATGCGCCGGCCGGGATCCCCTGCTCGACCCGGCACCCAAAGACCTGGCGAAGGCCGCGCCCGACAGCTTCGACGTCCGCATCGAATCGAGCCGGGGCCCGTTTGTCATCCGAGTCCACCGGGCCTGGTCGCCGCTCGGCGCGGCTCGCGTCCACTATCTGGTCCAGAGCAGGTACTACGACGGGGCCCGCTTCTTCCGAGTGGTGGGCGGGTTCGTCGCCCAATGGGGGCTCTCGGGCGACTCCGCCGTGAACGCGGCCTGGCTGGGCAAGAGCATTCCCGACGAACCGGTACAAGCCTCGAACACCCGCGGGCGGGTCGCCTACGCCAGGGGTGGGCCCAACACCCGATCCGTGCAGCTCTACGTCAACCTGGTCGACAACGTCCGGCTCGACACCGTGAGCACGTTCGGCTTCCCGCCGATCGGCGAGGTGGTGAGCGGGATGGACGCCGTCGACTCGCTCACCTTCGAGTACGGCGGGCGGTCCGCCCAGCGGTTGCCCGGACCGTCCCAGGATTCCATCCGGGTCCAGGGCAACGCGTATCTGGCCCGCCAGTTTCCCAATCTGGACTACATCCGCACCGCCCGGATCGCGCGGGAGTGGCGTTAGGCCACCCGCTCGAGCGCCGAGCCCGCCCGCTCGCCGCCGAACACCTCGGCGACCACCCGCCGCCGGTAATCGAAGATCGCTTCCAGCTGCCGGCGGACCACGAGCGCATGCGCCAGCCTGCCGAGCGGCCCGAGCGGCAGCCGGTAGGTCACCACGTCGCGCATCTCCACGCCCCCTTCCACCTTCGTGAAGAGGTGGCGGTGGTGCCACCGGGCGTAGGGTCCCCTGGTCATCTCGTCCACGAACTCGCGGCCGGCCCGGAAGTCGGTGATCCGCGACTCCCACCGCATCGGGATGCCCTGCCACGCGAGCCGGTAACGGATTCGGGTGCCCTCGCGAACCCGCGCGTCGCTCGCCGCGCGGACCTCGAAGCGGAGCCACGGCGGGGTGATCCGCTCGAGGTTGTACGGGTCCTTGAAGAACTCGAAGACCCGCTCGGGCGTGCCCGGCACCAGCTGACGCCGCTCCAGCACGTGGTCGCTCACGCGGCCTCGGACGCCCCGGCCCGGCGGACGAAGCGGGCGTGGCTCACCATCCACTCCGACCCACCGGCGTAGCCGAACAGCTCCTCGCAGGCCAGGAAGAAGAGGCGCCACCGATGGTACCAACGCGCGGCCTCGGCGCCGTACACCGAGCGGAGCACCGGCATGATCGACCGGCGTTGGAGCTCCAGGTTCCGCCGCCACGCGGCGGCGGTGCGCCGGTAATGGGTCCCGTCCAGAACCCAATCGTCGTCGACCACCAGCTCGTCCGCGAACTCGCGGAACAGGCCGGCCGAGGGCATCAGGCCGCCGGTGAAGAAGTAGCGGCCCATCCAGTTGCCGGCCCCCTCGGTCTCGAAGGGATAGGTGTAGCGACGATGGCAGAAGACGTGCGTGAAGAGCGAGCCGCCCGGGGCCAGCCACGACGAGAGCCTGCGGAACAGGACCCGGTAGTTGCGGACATGCTCCAGCATCTCGATGCTCACGATCCGATCGAAGCACCGGCCCGGGTCGAACCGGTTGATGTCGTCCGTGAGGACCTCGACGTTCCGGTGGCGCTTCGCGCGGATGAAGGTTGCCTGGCCCGCCGAGTTGGAGACGGCGACGATCGACGCGCGGGGGAAGCGGGTTGCCAGGTAGCCCGTGAGGCTTCCCCAGCCGCAGCCCAGGTCCAGGATCGTCTGGCCGTCCGCGATCCGGGCGCGCTCGACGACCAGCTCCAGCGCGGCCTCCTCCGACTCGGCCAACGACCCGACCCCGGCGGGCCAGAAGCCCGCGCTGTACTTCAGCCGCGGCCCCAGCACCAGCTCGAAGAACCCCGCCGGCAGCTCGTAGTGCTGGGTGTTGGCGCGTGCGGTCTCGATCGCCACAGGGCTTCGATCCAACGCCTCGATCGTCCGCCCGTGACTCATCCCGGCGGACGCCGCCAGCCGCTGCCGCAAGAGACCCCGGATGCCGGCCCGCGCCAGGCCAAGGGGAACCAGGCCCCGCTCGGCCAGGGCCATCCCCACGGCGAGGCTCATCGCTCCTCCTTCGGAAACCAGGGGACGAACACCGAGGTGCTTCGCTGGTAGGCGCGGTACCGCTCGCCGCGGCGGCGGAGCGCCTGCGCTTCCGTATAGGGGATGCCGCTCACGCGGAAGAGGAAGACGAGCATCACCACCGGTCCGATCCAGGTGAGCGGCGCCCCATGACCGATCAGGACGTAGCTCCACCAATGGATCCATTCGAAGAAGTAGTTCGGATGGCGCGAGTAGCGCCACAGGCCTTCCCGGCAGACCTCGCCTCGATTCGCGGGGTCGGCCCGGAACCTTGCCAGCTGACGGTCCGCGACGCCCTCACCGAGCACCGCCACGGTCCAGACGACCGCACCCGCCAGCGCCCACCCGTCGAGCGGACCACCCCGCATCGCCGCGAGGATCGGCAGCGAAAAGAGCACCGCGACGGCCGCCTGCGCCTGATAGAAGAAAAAGAAGTTTCGGGGTGCCAAATCGCCCCACCGGGCCCGGAGCTCCCGATAGCGACCGTCCTCCTCGCGCTCGCCGAGGACCCGGCTCATCAGGAGGAAGCTCCCCAGTCGAACGGCCCAGACGACGGCGAGCAGCCCGACCCAGCCACGCCGGAGCGGGTCGCCATCCGACAAGACCGCGTAGTAGACGGTCAAGGCGGCGAGAGAGAACGACCACGCCACGTCCACGCTGGTGGCGTTCCTGGTGACGAGCTGCCGCCACCAGAGCAGGGCCAGGACGATCGCCGTCACCATCCACCCGACCAACACCATGGCCGTCATGCGACCTCCGCCAGCCCGCCGATCGGCTCCGGCACCGGATCGACGCGAAGGGGCCGGGCCAACTTGAGCTGCGAGACGCCAAGCGTCCCCTCCGCGAAGCCACCCTCGCAGTAGGCGAGGTAGAACCGCCAGAGTCGCCGGAACCAGCGATCGAAGCCCAGCGATCCGATCGCCGCTCGATTTGCATCGAAGCGCTCGCGCCACTCCCGCAGGGTCCGCGCGTAGTGCGGCCCGAAGTCCTCGGCTTGGATCAGCCGCAGATCGGTACGCCGCGAGGCCTCGAGCAGGACGGAGACGGCCGGGATGCAGGACCCCGGGAAGATGTGCCGCTTGATGAAGTCGACGTCACGGCGGGCGGCGTCGTAGAGCCGGTCCTGGATCGTGATCGCCTGGATCGCGGCCACGCCGTCGGGCTCGAGCAGATCGGCGATGCGGGCGAAGAAGGTCCCGAAGTACCGGTGTCCGATCGCCTCGATCATCTCGATCGAGGCCACCCGATCGAAGCGGCCGTCGAGGTCGCGGTAGTCTCGGCGGAGCACGGTCACCCGGTCGTCGAAACCCGCGGCGGCCACCCGCTCGGTCGCGTACCGGTGCTGCTGCTCCGAGATCGTCGTGGTGGTGACCCGACAGCCGTAGCGGGACGCCGCATACATCGCGGATCCGCCCCACCCCGTGCCGATCTCGAGCAGGTGATGATCGGGCCTGAGCTCGAGCTTGGCACAGAGCCGCTCGTACTTGGCCCTCTGAGCCTGACCGAGGGTCATGCCCGGTCGCTCGAAGTAGGCGGAGGAGTAGGTGAGCGAGTCGTCGAGGAACTGCGCGAAGAACTCGTTCCCGAGATCGTAGTGGGCGGCGATGTTCCGACGGCTGCCAGACCTGGTGTTCCTGCGGAGGACATGTCCGAGCCAGCGCGCCGGCTGGGCGAGCCGAGCCAGCCCCGTTTCCATGCCGTCCAGCACCGGGCGGTTCCGGAGCAGCAGCCGAACCAGGGTCGCAAGGTCGTCCGAGTCCCAGAGCCCCTCGGCGTAGGCTTCCGCCGCGCCGATGTGTCCGCCCAGGACGAGCGCGCGGTAGAAGCCCCGATCGTTGACCCGGAGCCGCGCCTGGAGCGGGGCCCGGCGCGCGGCTCCGAATCGTCGGGCCGACCCGCCAAGGTCCTCTCCGAAGGCTCGGTCCGCCCCTCCGTCCTCGATCACCAGACGACCCGTGACCAGCCGGCTCAGCTGCCGCTCGACGAGTCGACGCGTCCATCGGTCGACCTTACTCACGCCGCCCTCCGTTCGGGGTGGGAGTGGAACGGCGCGCCCTTGATCCAGAGAGCGGCCGCCTGCCAGTAGATGCCCGCGACGACCGCGAGTGTCATAGCCGGGTACTTGAGCAGGGCGCCACGGAGCGTCCTGCCCGTGATCGGCCTCCGGCGAAGCGCCAGCGTGGCGTCGAAGACCTTCGCGCGCTCGGCCACGCTCTCCATGTGGACCACCAGGCTTCGGCCCGGGGTCGAGAATCGCCAGTGATAGTCGTGACTCATCGGCATGAAGGGCGAGACGTGGAACCGCTTGGTCAGGCGGTGACGCGTCCCGCTCCCGTCGCGCGCCGAACGCCCGTCGAGCACGTAGGCATATCGCTCGTTCCACGGCGTGTTGGTGACCTCCGCCACGATGGCCTCGACCGCCTCGCCGGCAGGCTCGAAGCAGTAGTAGAAGGTCACCGGGTTGAAGACGAAGCCCCAGTAGCGGAGGTGGGTGAGCATCCGGATCGGCCCGCTCGGACGGTGCCCGATTCGACGCTCCACCAGGTTGCGGACGGCATGGTCGAGCGGCCGCCCGGACGCTCCGAGGTAGTCGGCGCGCCGAAACCACGCGGGCGCGGCCCGATCGACGGACCAGAGCCTGGTCCCGGCGAACACCCGCGGCAGCTCCTCCAAGTCGAGATAGACCATGAAGAGCCGCTGCCGGAACCGGTGCGGCACCGGGGAGAGCCGCCGGTGGCGGACCATGCCCTCGTAGAGCGCGCTCTTCATCCCGTCACCAGCGAGCGCGCCACGCGCAAGGCGCTGCTCACCCCGTCCTCGTGAAAGCCGTTGCCCCAATAGGCGCCACAGTAGTGGGTGCGACGGGCGGGGTCGCTGACTTCGGACCAGCGGAGCCGGGCCTCGATCCCCTCGCGGGTGAAGACCGGGTGGTGATAGTTGAACCGTCTGACGATCCGCGAGGACTCGATCTCCTCGGTCGCGTTGAGCGTGACGCACCAGTGGTCCGCCGTGGTGAGCCCCTGGAGGTCGTTCATATAGTAGGTGATCGCCACCGGTCGGGCGGGATCCACCGCGTGATAGTTCCACGCCCCCCAGGCGGAGCGCCGCCGCGGCAGCAGGGTGACGTCGTTGTGCAGCACGACGTCGTTCGCCTGGTAGGGAATCGCGCCCAGGACCTCGCGCTCCGCTGGTATCGGGTCGGCGAGCAGCCGAAGCGCCTGGTCCGAATGGCAGGCCAGCACCACGTGATCGAATCGCTCGCCGTCGACCTCGACCCGATCGGGATGTCGGCGTACCTCCCGAACCGCGTGCGCCGTGCGGATCCGGTCGGCGAAGGGCCCCGTCAACCGCTCCGCGTACCGGGCGGAGCCACCGACCACGGTGCGCCACTCGGGCCGATCGTCCACCGTCAGCATCCCATGATTCTCGAAGAACCGAACGAAGAACTCGGCCGGCATCCGGAGGACGTCATCCGGCGCCGCCGACCAGATCGCCGCGCCCATCGGCACCAGATAGTGATCGCGAAAAGCCGAGCCCAGTCGGAGCGAGCTCACCAGCTCGCCGAGGGTCGCCTCGCGCGAGCCGTTCCTGACCGCGAGCGCCGCGCCGCGGTTGAAGCGGAAGATGTCGACCAGCATCCGGTAGAACCAGGGGCGCGTCACGTTTCGTGGCTGGGCGAAGAGCTGGCGCAGGCTGCTGCCATTGTACTCGAGGTCCGGCTTCGCCAGCCGCACGCTGAAGCTCATGGTGCTCGGCTGCGTGGCTACGCCCAGTCGAGCCAGCAGTCGGGTGAAGTTGGGGTAGTTGCGCTCGTTGTAGACGATGAATCCGGTATCGATCCCGACCGGGCCATCGGCCGTCTCCACCGGGACCGTGTGCACGTGCCCGCCCACGGTCGATCCGGCTTCGAAGACCGTGATCTCGTGGCGAGGGTGGAGCAGATAGGCCGCCACCAGCCCGGATACGCCACCACCCACGATCGCGACCCTCATCTCACGCCGCCTCGAGCACGCGGCGCGGGACGGGTCTGAGCTCGCGAATCAGGCCGATCGCCTGGAGCAGGCGGAGGCCGTAGTAGGTGAGATCGACCTCCCACCAGAAGAAACCCTGACGGGCCGCGCCCGGATAGCGGTGGTGGTTGTTGTGCCACCCCTCCCCGAAGGTCACCAGCGCGAGCAGCCAGTTGTTGCGGCTCTCGTCGCCGGTGCGATAACGACGGCTGCCCCACACGTGGGCGAGCGAGTTGATCAGACAGGTGGCGTGGAAGAGCGCCACCGTGGACACGAAGAAGCCCCAGATCAGCCAGGGCCAGCCCCCCACCGCGAAGAGGGTCAGCGCCAGAAGCCCCGGCACGACGATGTCGAACCGATCGAGGAAGCGAAGCTCCGGATAGCGCGCGAGGTCGGGGACCTGGTCGAAGTCCGTCGGGAAGTCCGACGGCGCGGTGATCCACCCCATGTGGGCCCACCAGAAGCCGTGCTGGTGGGGCGAGTGCACGTCCGCCTCGGTGTCGGAATGGCGATGGTGCTGGCGATGATGGGCGGCCCACCAGAGCGGACCGCGCTGGACCGCGCTGGCCCCGAGGACCGCGAACAGCAGCTGCCCGACTCGACTGGTGCGAAACGAGCGATGGGAGAAGTAGCGGTGGTAGAACCCGGTGATCGCGAACATCCGGACCGCGTAGAGCACCGCCGCGAGGGCCACCAATCGCCAGGACCAGCCCACCACCAGCACCCCGAGGCACATCAGGTGCATGCCGATGAAGGGGACCACCCGAAACCAGTCGACCGCGTTCCGGCTGCCGTCCTCGGGCACCTGTCCGGGGGAGGTGTCGAACCAGAGCCGGAGAGCACGACCGAGCGTCGCCCGGATTCGGGCGACGCCGGTCGGCGTCTCGTGGTCCGTCACGGTCGAGACCGGGCCGGAGAGAGCCGGGGCTCAGTTACCGCCGTGCGTCTCAGGGGGAAGGATGACGGCGTCGATGACGTGGATGACGCCATTGCTCGCTGCGATGTCCGTCTTCACGATGTGCGCGCCGTCGATCATCGGCTTCCCATTCATGACCGCGATCTTGGCGGACTGCCCCTGAACGGTCTTGGCGGACTTGAGCCCGGCGACGTCCTTGGCCATCACCTTCCCCGACACGACGTGGTAGGTGAGAATCGCCCGCAGCTTGTCGCGGTTCTCGGGCTTGAGCAGCGACTCGACCGTCCCGGCCGGGAGCTTGGCGAAGGCGTCGTCGGTCGGGGCGAAGACGGTGAAGGGTCCGTCGCCCTGCAGCGTCGAGACCAGGTCGGCGGCCTTGAGCGCCGCGACCAGGGTGTTGAACGATCCCGCCGACGCGGCGATGTCGACGATGGTGCCGGGGGCCTTCTGGGCCTGAGCAGGCTGGGTGAGGGCCAGCGCTGCGAGCGTCCCGGCGGCGGTGATGGTGCGAGCGAGCATTTCCTTACTCCTTCTGTCGAGGTTGGTTCCTGCAATCTGGCCCCGGACTCTTCGCGGCCAGATGTGTGTACATCAATTGTCGCAGTAAAATAGACGCACACCAGTCTTTGTCAAGGCGTCGTCTAAGTATTTGTCTTGATTTTGTCTAGGAACTGCTGTATCCTCGCCGACATGCGAAACGGCCAGCCAGCCCCGGGGGCTCCCGGCAACCACCCCATCCAGGTCGCCGCCCAGCGAGCAGGGATCTCAGTCCACCTGCTGCGGGCCTGGGAACGCCGATACGGAGCCGTGGTGCCGGAGCGGTCCCCGACCGGCCGGCGGCTCTACTCCGACGCGGATATCGAGCGACTCCGGTTGCTGTACCAGGCCGTCGACGGGGGCCGCCGGATCGGCGACGTCGCGAGCCTCACCACCGAGCAGCTCTCGAGAATGGTGGACGAAGACCGGGTCGAGCGCCGCTCCCGCCCGGCGGCAGCCGTTTCTCCGATCGACAGCCGGGAACCGGTCGAGATCGCGTTCGACGCCATTCGCCGATTCGACCACGACACCCTGCGGTCGGTATTTGCCCGAGCGCTCGCCACGACGAGCCTGGCCGAGTTCGTCGATCGGATCGCCCGCCCACTGATGCAGCGAGTCGGCACCCTCTGGGAACGGGGCGAGCTGTCCCCCAGCCACGAACACCTCGTGTCGGCCACGCTCCGCTCCGCGCTTGGCGACCTGCTCGAGCGGGTGACACCCGGCCGCGACGCGCCCGCGGTCGTCGTGGCGACCACGGCCGGGCAGCGCCACGAGCTCGGCGCGCTGCTCGCGGCCCTCACCGCCGCCCTCGCCGGCTGGCGGCCGATCTACCTCGGCGCCGACCTGCCACCCGACGACATCGCCAAGGCCGTGAACGAAAGCGGAGCGGTCGCCGTCGCCCTCTCCATCACCGAGCCTTCGATCAAGCCGGACCTGCCCCGCCTCCGGGAGAGGCTCACGGCGGAGGTACCGATCCTCGTTGGAGGCCAAGGGGTGAGGTCGATCGACACCCCATATCCGGCCGGCACGCGCCGCCTCGACTCACTGGCCGATTTTCGTTCAGCCCTCCTCTCACTCGCCGGCTAGCCCCGGGGACCCCTCCCCAGCGCCATCGCGTATCACACCCGTCTAGGGTTCATCAGCGCTTGTATATTTAATGTCTAGGTATTATCTTCGACATTGGATGTACAAACAGCGCACGCCGACCTGGGTCGGCGAGCCGATGAACCATCAAGCATGGAGGACAGGATGTCGGCAGGACGAGTTTCCGTGATCGGTGCAGGTCTGCTGTTCGCGCTCACTACGGCCGCCTCGGCGCAGGTCGAGCGGCCCACCTCGATCGAACTCCGGGCCCTGGCCATGGTCCCGACCTTCTCGATCGCTGACGCGGCCAACACCGGGCCTGGCTTCGGTCTCGGTCTGGGCTACCGGCTCAGCCCCAAGGTCCGACTGATGGCGGACTTCGACGCCGGCTTCCACCCGACCCCAAGCCCGAGCGTCGACATCAACACCTACCACCTGATGGGCAAGGTCGGGTTCGACGTGGTCAGCACCGACCGGGTCACCGTCACACTCAACACCGGCGCCGGGGTCGTCCAGTTCGCCGGCGACCTGCCGGAGTCGAAGAGCTACTTCGCGATCAACGCGGGCGCCAAGATCGGGATCCGACTCGCTGACGCCGTCGAGCTCCTGATCAGTCCGCAGGGCGACATCGCGTTCTCGAAGGAAGCCGACGTCGGCACCTCCAACTCGTGGGTCTGGCCGATCGGAGCCGGCCTGCGCTTCAAGTTCTGATCCTTCCTCCCAGAAAGGCGGCGCGAGCGCTCGCTCCGCCGCCTTCCCCCCTCTCGCAAGTCAACCCATCGCCTCTCGCTCGATAACGGATCTCAACTATGGAACGACCTCCCGCGGGCTCG
>JBFXAS010000008.1:0-53413 GCA_050184075.1 Gemmatimonadales bacterium | reverse complement strand
GGGTCTGAGGCCGGCCACCAGCCGAACGACGCCGGGGTCGGTGGCGAGCTCGCTGTTGCGCACCGTGCGCCCGGTGCGCGACAGTCGCTCGAGGTCGTGGTCCTGGATGTGGCGTCGGTCTTCGCGGAGGTGCACCGTGATGCCGTCCGCGCCGGCGGCCTCGGCAATCGCCGCGGCCTCCACCGGGTCCGGCTCGTCGGTGCGCCGGGCTTCACGAATGGTGGCGACGTGATCGACGTTGATGTACAGGCGCATCGGGTTCGGCTCCTATTCTCTCGATCCAGCGGCCCGATTAGTTTCGCCAGATTCGTCGTCGGGGTCGAGGGAGGTCCAGGATGCGAAAGCTCAGTCTGTTGGCCACGGCCGTCTCGATCGCCGCGTGCTCGTCGTCCAGTCCCCCGGCCCAGGTCTCGCCGGCGGGCGGTCCGGCCGTGGTGGCGGCGGCGTTCATGCAGGCGGTCGCCGACAGCAACCTCGCCCAGATGGGCGCGCTCTGGGGCACCGAGCGCGGCCCGGCGGCGACCACCAAACAGCCGTCCGATTGGATCCAGCGGATCACGGTGATCCAAGCGTATCTCCGCGGGGGCAGGTCCCGGGTGGTGAGCGAGGCCGATCCGGCCATGTCGGCGGAGGGACGCCGCCAGGTGATGGTCGAGATCGACCGGGGCAACTGCCTGAAGCAGGTGCCGTTCACCATGGTGCTGACTCGAGACGGGGCGTGGCTGGTCAACGCCATCGACCTGCCGGCGGCCGGGGTGCCGGGTCGGTCGTGTCCGCCGTCGGGAACCAGGCCACCGGACGATTACTTCATTCAGTGAGCTCGATCAGGATCCCGGCGGTCGACTTCGGGTGGAGGAAGGCGACCCGGTGGCCGCCGAAACCGTGGCGCGGCTGCTCGTCGACCAGTCGGTACCCGGCGGCCCGGGCCCGATCGAGGGCAGTGTCGAGGTCGGCCACGCGGTAGCAGACGTGATGGATACCCGGGCCCCGCCGCTCGATGAACTTGGCGATGGGCCCGTCCGGTGTGAGGGGCTCGAGCAGCTCGACCTCCGACGCGCCGAAGGGGAGAGCAACGATCCGGGCGCCGTCGTGTTGCTCCGGATCGCCGAGGGGCTCCAGACCGAGGACGTCGCGATAGAAGCCGAGCGCGTCGTCCAAGCTGGACACGGCAACGCCGAGATGCGCGATTTCGGGAGCAGCGGCCACGGTCGGACTCCTCGGGCGGATCGGAGCGCGGAAACTAACACCGACCCCATCGGGTCGAGAGCGAGAGGGAAAGGATGACCGAGTTGATCACGCATGTGACGGACGACAGCTTCGCGACCGACGTCGAGCAGTCGAAGGGTGTGGTGCTGGTCGATTTCTGGGCGGAGTGGTGCGGTCCCTGCCGGGCGATCGCGCCGATCCTCGAAGGCCTGGCCAAGGCCTACGAGGGCCGGGTTCAGGTGACCAAGCTCGACGTCGACGCCAATCAGCGGACCTCGATGAAGTTCAACGTCCGCTCGATCCCGACCCTGCTGTTCTTCAAGGACGGCAAGCTGGTGGATTCGGTGGTCGGCCTCACCCAGCAGGCCGAGCTCACCAAGCGGGTGGACCGGCTGTTGGAGGCCGCGGCCTGAGCGCCCGCTGACCGTCGAAGAGACCCGGAGGCCGTCCCGCGGACGGTCTCCGGGTCGTTGCCGAAGGGAAGCGCCGTGGCGAAACCAGGCTCCGATCAGCCCCGTCGGGAAAGCGATGCTACCGGGGTCCTCTTCGTGGTCGCCACGCCGCTCGGCAATCTGGACGATCTCTCCACCAGAGCCGCTCGGATCCTTCGAGCCGTGCCGCTGATCGCCGCGGAAGACACCCGCCAGACCCGGAAGCTGCTGGCCCGGCTCGAGACGAGCCCTCGGTTGCTGAGCCTGCACGCGCACTCGCCGCGCTCGCGGCTCGACGAGGTGCTTGCGACCCTCGAGTCCGGGTCGGACGTGGCGCTGGTGACGGACGCGGGCACCCCGGCCGTGAGCGATCCCGGCGCGGAGATGGTGGCGCTGGCGAGGAGCCGCGACGTGCCGGTGGTGCCGATTCCCGGGCCCTCGGCCGTGGCCGCCCTGCTCTCCGTGTCCGGCCTGCCCGCGGACCGATACTGGTTCGCCGGCTTTCCGCCCCGCAAAGGCAAGGAGCGGGCGGCGTTCCTGGCGCGGGTCCGGGAGGCGACCGAGACGGTCGTCTGTTTCGAGGCCCCGGGGCGGGTGGCGGCGCTGGTGGCCGACCTCGCCGAGGAGCTGCCCGAGCGGATGGTCGTGCTGGGGCGCGAGCTCACCAAGCTCCACGAGGAGATCCTCCACGCGCCGGCGGTGGAGCTCGCCGCGGCGCTGGCGGCCCGGACGCTCAAGGGCGAATGCACCCTGGCGATCGCCCCCGGGCCGGGGCGGGAGGCCGCACCGGACCAGGGCTTGGCGGTGGTCCTGGCGCGGGCGCTGCGCGAACAGGGAGTCGAGCACAGTCGGGCAGCCCGGATCGTCGCCCAGGTCAGCGGCCTTTCCCGGAATCAGAGCTATGATTTGGTGATGAGCGAGCGGCGCGAGGAGAGCCAGGGATGACCGGACGAGCGGGGCCGCGGCGCCGTAGGCGGGCGGGCGTTGCGCTCCTGGCGCTCGCCTGCGCCGGTGGCTCGGCGCGGGCTCAGGAGCCGGTCACCATCGGCCGGCTGCACTACGACGGCGGGGGCGACTGGTACGCCAACCCGTCGAGTCTGCCCAACCTGCTCCGGGCGGTCGGCGAGCGGACCGGGATCCCGGTGGCGCCGCGCGAGCAGGTGGTCACCCTGAGCGAGGACGCGCTCTGGGGGATTCCCTTCCTCCACATGACCGGGCACGGCAACGTCAGCTGGAGCGCGGCGGACCTCCGGGTGCTCCGCGACTACCTGCAGCTGGGTGGCTTCCTCCACATCGACGACAACTACGGGATGGACGAGTCGATCCGGAAGGAGATCGGGAGGCTCTTCCCGGAACAGGAGCTGGTCGAGGTCCCGCTCTCCCATCCGATCTACCACGTGGTCTACGAGTTCCCTCGGGGGATTCCGAAGATCCACGAGCACGACGGGAAGGCTGCTCAGGGATTCGGTATCTTTCTCGACGGCCGGCTGGTGCTCTATTACAGCTACGAGGCCGACCTGGGCGACGGCTGGGAGGACCCCGAGGTGCATCGCGATCCACCAGAAAAGCACGAGGCGGCGCTCCGGATGGGAGTCAATCTGGTGGCCTACGCCGTGGCGGGCCGCTGAGGTGAGCCCCAGGCTCACACCGGCCGCCCTGGCGCGGCAGGCCGGCCCGCTTCGACGGGTCGGCGGGCTGGCCGTCGGGGCCGGGGCGTTAGGCGCCGCGCTGCTGGGGCTCGCGGCGCCGGCCTGGCTGGCCCGGCTCGGGGTGGTGCGCTCGCCGATCTGGGTGTTCGGCGCCTGGCTCCTGGTGGCCGCCGCGATCTCGGCCGCCCTGGTCGTCGCAGCGCGGCTCTGGCGCGGGCTCGCCGTCCCGGCGCTGGCGGGGATGCTCGACCGCACGCCGGGCTGGCGGCGCGGCGCGATCAGCGCGGTGCTCCAGGGCCCGACCGGCGGCACCAGCGACGATCTCTTCCAGGTTGCGGACCGGTCGGCCGCCGACCGGGTCGATCGGGAGGCTGGCGAGGCCCTGACCGCGCTCCGCGACCGCTGGCGGCAGCGGGCCTGGCGGGGCGCGGCGGCGGTCATCGCCGGGATCGTGCTGCTGCTGGCCGCCGGTCCCGGGCGGCAGCCGGTGGCGGCCCTCTGGGCGCCGTCCGAGGCCTGGGCGGCGTTCATCGCGCCGGTCCGGCTGGAGGCCGATCGCACGGTGCTGGATCGGGGCGAGAGCGTGGCCCTGACGGTGGTCGCGGTCGGGCGGCGCACGGCCGAGCTCTGGACCCGCGGCAAAGGCGAGACCTGGCAGGTGACGCCGGTGGAGCTCGACTCGGTCGGACGGGCCGCCCACCGGACCGCCCCGCTCGCCGGCGACCTCTTCGCCTTCGTGAACGCGGGCGGCCGGACCTCGGACACGGTGGCGATCCACGTCAGGCTGCCGGCCTTTCTGGGCAACCTCACCCTGACCGCGCGCTACCCCGCGTACCTGGGCCTCGAGGACGAGCCGCTGCCGGTCACCGGCGACACGCTGCTGATTCCGGCCGGGACCCGGCTCGACGTCACCGGCGAGTCGACCGCGGAGCTCGCGAGCGCGACCTGGCAGACCCCCGACGGGGCCAGCGGCATGACGGTGGACGGACTGACCTTCCGCGGGCGCCTGACCCCGCGGCAGACGGGCCCGGCCCGGCTCGAGGTGGCGACCCGGGATGGCGCGCCGTTAGGCAGCGACCCGGTGGTCCTGCCGATCGTGGTCGTGCCCGACCGCGCGCCCGAGGTCGAGATCGCGGTGCCCGAGGCCGACACCCTGGGGCTCCTGAGCGAGGACCTCGCGCTGGTGCTCGACGTGCGGGACGATCACGGCCTCACCGCCGTCGCGCTCTCCGCCCGGCGCACCACCCGGGGCGAGGCCGGGCAGGCGGAGCAGGTCTTCCGTCTGCCGCTGCCGCCGGGCACCACCGACCGGGCGCTGCTCTCGACCCGACTCGCCGTGCAGGCGCTCGATCCCCAGCCGGGCGACACCATCACCGTCACGGCCCAGGCGCGCGACAACGCGCCCGCGGGTCAGACGGGGCGCTCGCGCACGCTGGTGCTCTTCGTTCCCACGGCGACCGAGGCCAGGGCGGAGCAGCGGGAGGCCAAGGACGACCTCGCCCGCCAGCTGGACTCGCTGGTCGACGCGAGCCGCCAGCTCCAGCGGCAGACCGAAGACCTGAGCCAGGCGCGCAACCGGCAGAGCCAGAGCGGCGATCGCAACTCGACCCTGGGCTTCGACGAGGTCAAGAAGGCCGAGCAGGTGGCGCGGGACCAGCAGGATCTGATGGACGCCGCCGAGGCCGCGGAGGAGCGGCTCGACGAGCTGGAGCGCGCCGCCGAGCGGGCGGGGATCGCCGATTCCTCCTTCCAGGCCCGTCTGGACGAGATTCGCGACCAGCTCGACAAGGCGTTGACGCCGGAGCTTCGGAAGCGGCTCGACGAGCTGCGCGAAGCGCTCAAGAACCTCGATCCGCAAGCCACGCAGGAGGCGCTCAAGAACCTGGCCGAGGCGCAGAAGCGGCTCCGGGAGGCGCTCGAGCGGACCCGGGAGCTCTTCAAGCGGGCCGCGCTCGAGGGGGAGTTGACCAGCCTGGAGCAGGAGACCAAGCAGCTCGGCGAAGAGCAGCAAGCCTGGAACGAGAAGGTGGAGCGGACGGACAGCGCGGCGGCCGCGTCGGAGGAGCAGTCGCTGGCCCAGCGCACCGACTCGCTGGCGCAGGGTCTCGAGCAGGCGTCGGAGCAGCTCGACAAGGGCGAGCGCCAGGAAGGCCTGCAGCAGGCGGCCGATCAGCTGCGCCAGGCGGCGGATCAGATGCGCAAGGCCTCGAAGTCGGCGAGCGCGGGCAAGAAGCAGCAAGCCAAGCAGGAAGGCCAGCAGGCCGAGGGGCAGCTCTCCCAGGCGCAGAAGGAAGTCGAGGAGCAGCGCGAGGCGCAGCAGCAGGAGTGGCGGCAGGAGGTGGTCGACGCGCTCGACCGGGCCCTGGCGGAGACGGCGCGGCTGAGCCAGCGGCAGCTCGCGCTGAGCGAGCGGATCGGCCACGGCGCCACGGCGGCGGCCGCCCGCGCGGAGCAGGCGTCGATCGAGGAGGGCGTTCAGAAGGTGCTCGGCCAGATGACCGACGTGAGCGGCAAGAACGCCCTGATCTCGCCCCAGATCGGCGCCGCGCTGGTGCAGGCCC
The DNA here is from genome assembly GCA_050184075.1 of Gemmatimonadales bacterium. Taxonomy (GTDB): domain Bacteria; phylum Gemmatimonadota; class Gemmatimonadetes; order Gemmatimonadales; family GWC2-71-9; genus SHZU01. The sequence goes on along the minus strand of JBFXAS010000008.1, from coordinate 47,566 downwards.
GGCTCCAGATGGCGCGGGCCCGCGAAGCGATCTCCTCCGCCTCCGCCAATCTCCGCGAGGCGGTCGATCAGGCCGGCGAGGCGGTCGACGCGCTCAACGTGGCCGCGTACCAGATGCTCCGCTCCCGCGACGACGTCTCGGGATCGAGCTCGGCGTCGGGCCTCGCCGAGGCGATCGAGCGGATGCAGCAGCTCGCCGGGCAGCAGGGCAGCCTGAGCCAGGAGGGCAACGACCTGCTCTCGATGCTGGGCCAGCCGCAGTTCCAGCAGCAGCTGTCGTCGGTGGCAGAGCGGCAGCGGCAGCTGGCCGAAGAGCTGGAGCGGCTCCGGGCCGAGACCCAGGCTCCGGGCACCAAGGATCTGGCCGAGGAGGCGCGTGAGCTGGCGCGCCGGCTCGAGGCCTCGCGGCTCGATCGCGAGACCATCGATCGGCAGGAGCGACTCTTCCGCCGGATGCTCGACGCCGGTCGGACGCTCCAGGGCGAGGAGAAGGACGAGAAGAAAGAGCGGGAGAGCACGGTGGCCACCGGCGACTCCATCAGCGTGCCGGCGCCGCTCAGGCTCCGAGGGGCCGATGGGCGGATCCGGCTGCCGAGCTGGGAGGAGCTCCAGCGGCTCTCGCCGGAGGAGCGCCGGCTGGTGACCGATTATTTCCGTCGGCTCACCAGTCGTGACGGGGGAGGGCGATGAGCCGTTTGAGCCGACTGTGGCTCCTCGGCTCCCTGGTGGCCTTCGCGCCGACCGTTGCCGCGCAGTCGCAGGACCCCACCACGCGGGCTTTCAACTTCGAGCGTCGCGGCCGACATGCCGAGGCGGCGCAGGTCTATCGCGAGATCCTCGCCGGTCAGCCGACCGACATCGGGGCGTTGCTCGGGATGGAGCGCTCGCTGTCCGCGATGAACAAGACCACGGAGATGCTGCCGATCCTGGCCGAGGCGTTTCGGGTCGGTCGGCCGACGGTGGCCCTCTACGGCATCGCCGTGCGGGTCTACGCGGCGGCGCAGTGGCCCGACAGCGCGCTCAAGGCGGTCGATGCCTGGGTCGCGCTCGAGCCCGGGTCGGAGGGCCCCTACCAGGAGCTCGGCGCCGCCGCGCTCGGGGCGCGCGACCGGGCGCTGGCTCATCGGGCCTACGATCTGGGCAGGGAGCGGCTCGGGCCGACGGCGCTCGCGGGCGAGCGGGCCCAGCTCGCCACGGTCGAAGGCGACCCCGAGACGGCGGTGGCGGAGTGGATCGTGGCGGCCGGGAAGGTGCCGGGCTATCGCGCCGCGGCGGTGTCGATGCTGAGCCAGATGGCTCCGGCAGCTCGTCCAGGTGTGCTCCGGAGCCTCGACAAGCAGGGGTCGCCGACTGCCGAGCGGATCGCCGCCGCGCTCACCATCCGCTGGGGCGATCCCGTTGGCGGGATCCGGCGCCTCGAGCGCGGCTTCTCCAAGCTCGGCGACGAGAAGGTCGAGGCGCTCCAGGAGTCGATGGACGAGCTGCGCGGCCAGCGTGGGCGCGAAGCGCTGATGGCGCGCGGGATCGCGCTCGAGCTCTTGAGCCAGGCCGTTCCGGACCAGGCGACGCGCTTCCGGCTCGAGGCCGCCCAGGCCTACGCGGACGCCGGCGACCAGCACTCCGCCCGACGGATGCTCTCCCGACTGGCGGGCGACCCCGCGGCGTCTCCCACGATGGCGGCCTCGGCCACCTCGACCCTGGTGACGGTGCTCGTGGCGGAGGGGAAGCTCGAGGAGGCCAGCAAGGAGTTCGCCCGGCTCCGCGACGTGCTGGGCGAGGACGAGCGGGCGACGCTCTCGCTCAAGCTGGCGCACGGCTGGATCGACAAGGGCGAGCTCGGCCAGGCGGCGGAGGTGGTGGCCAACGACAGCACGGTCGACGGGCTCGCCACCCGCGGCCTGATCAGCCTCTACCAGGGCGATCTCGGCTCGGCCCGCGATTACTTCCGCTATGCCGGGCCCTTCGCCGGCGAGCGGAGCGAGGCGGTGTCCCGGACCACGCTGCTCTCGCTGCTGCAGGTGATCGAGGAGGACAGTCTGCCGGCGCTGGGCGCCGCGCTCCTCGCGCTCGAGCGCCGGGACAGCACCGGCGCCGCCCAGGGGCTCGAGACGGTCGGCGGGTCGCTCCCGAAGGAGAAGGGTGGGGGTGAGGCACTGCTGCTGGCGGGCAGGGTGCGCGCCGGTCTCAAGGACGCGGCCGGCGCCAGGAGCCTGTTCGAGCGGGTGGCGGGGTTCGAGGTGCCGGCGAGCGCCGCGCAGGCCGAGCTCGAGCTGGCCCGGCTCCACCTGGCCGCCGACCAGAAGGCGCCCGCGATCGAGCTGCTCGAGCACCTGCTGGTGACCTATCCGGCCAGCGCGGTGGTGCCCCAGGCGCGACGGCTGCTCGACATCGCGAAAGGGGCGATCCCGCCCGACGCGGAGGCCGGGAGGACCGCGCGATGAGACGGCGCGACTTTGTCGGCTGGTCGGCCTCGGCCATCGCGGGCGCGGCCCTGCCGTGGCGGCCGCGCGCGGCCGACTTCCTGCTGGTCCCGATGGACGAGCGACAGACCGACCACCTCAAGGCCTACGGGGTCACCTATCGGACCCTCGAGCGGGGAGGCCGCGGGGAGTGGCTGCTCAACTACCGGAGCGGCTCCTTCCTGTTGCCGGGAGATCGGCTGACCGAGCGGGACGCGGCCCTCGCGGGCGTGGCGGTCGAGCCGATCGACGCGGGCAGCGTGACCGAGATCCGCGGGTTGATCGCCCAATCGAACATGGACGCGGTGCCGCTGGAGAAGGCGCCCAAGGTGGCGGTCTACGCGCCGCCCAACGCCGCGCCCTGGGACGACGCCGTGACCATGGCGCTGCAGTACGCCGGGATCGAGTTCGCGAAGATCTGGGACGAAGAGGTCCTGACCGAGGCGCTCAAGACCTACGACTGGCTCCACCTCCATCACGAGGACTTCACCGGGCAGTACTCGAAGTTCTTCCTCAACTACAACGGCGCGCCCTGGCTGCTCGAGATGGTCGACCGGAACGAGCGGGTGGCCCGCAAGCTGGGCTTCCGCGACGTGCCCTCGGAGAAGCGCGCGGTGGCCTTCGGGATCTCCGAATTCGTCGATCGGGGCGGGTTCCTCTTCGCGATGTGCACCGCGACCGAGACCATCGACCTGGCCCTCGCGAGCGATGGTGTCGACATCGCCGCGAGCTTTGCCGACGGCACCCCGATGGATCCGGGCGCCACGGGCAAGATGAAATGGGAGCGAGCGTTCGCGTTCGAGGGCGCGCGGCTCGAGCAGAGCCCCTCGCTGGCGCTCTTCTCCGACATCGACGGTCATCAGGTGAACTCACCGGACCGGCGTCAGCCGCTCGGCAGCTACACGATCTTCGGCTTCAGTGCCAAGATCGATCCGGTCGCCACGATGCTGGTGCAGAATCACCGCCAGGTGATTCCCGACTTCTACGGGCTCACCACCTCGTTCAACAAGAGTCGACTCAAGCCGGGGGTGACCGTCCTGGCCGACGAGCCCGGCGCGCCGTGGGCCAAGTACATCCATGGCGAGCGCGGGCAGGGTACCTGGACCTTCTTCGGCGGTCACGACCCGGAAGACCCCCAGCATCAGATCGGCGATGCGCCGACGGACCTCTCGGTCCATCCCCATTCGCCGGGGTACCGGTTGATTCTCAACAACGTGTTGTTTCCCGCCGCCAAGAAGAAAGAGCTCAAGACCTAGCGCGTTTATTTGCGCCGCTCGGCGTGGTCTCCGCGACTATCTTACGGCCATGCCCCCCACCCAGCGGATTCCTCCGGCGGTGCGCGACTTCCTCGCCGACCAGATCGCCGGCGCCGGTGGTCGCGAGGTCTGCTTCGTGGCGCGGGTCGACGGCGACGGGGTGGTCGTCGAGGTGCGCCCCGTCGCGCGCGGGCGAGCGGACATGGTCCTCGCGCTGCCCGGTGTGGCCCAGCGGGGCGAGATGCTGCTCCACAACCATCCCGGTGGCGACCTCGAGCCCTCGCACGCCGACCTCGACATCGCCGCGCGCCTGCACGACGACGGGATCGGCTTCGGGATCATCGACAACCAGGCGACCGAGCTCTACGTGGTGGTCGAGGTGCCCCGGGCGCGGATCGAGGAGCGGCTCGACCCGTTCGACGTGATCGAGCAGCTCGGCGAGCGGGGACCGGTCGCGGGCGTGATGGGCCAGTACGAGGACCGGCCGAGCCAGCGCGATATGGCCGCTCACATCGCCGACGCCTATAACGACGGTGGGGTCCTGCTGCTCGAGGCCGGCACCGGCGTCGGCAAGTCGTTCGCGTATCTGGTGCCGGCGCTGCTGTGGGCCCGGGCCAACGGCGAGCGCACCGTCGTGTCCACCAACACGATCAATCTCCAGGAACAGCTGGTTTCGCGAGACCTGCCGCTGCTCCGCGAGGCGCTCCGCACCGAGGAGTGGGAGCCGCGCTTCGCGTTGCTCAAGGGGTGGCGCAACTACCTCTGTCTGGCCCGGCTCGATGCGGCGCTGGCCGGCCAGCACTCGCTGCTCGAGGAGGCCAAGCTCGACGAGCTCGAGGCGATCGCGGGATGGGCGGAGCGGACCACGGACGGCACGGTCGGCGATCTGGCCACCCCACCCACGATCGACGTGTGGGACGAGGTCGCGGCGGAGGCGGATCTCTGTCCCCGGCTCAAGTGCCCCCACTTCGACCGCTGCTTTCTCTTTCGGGCCCGGCGGCGCGCGGCGGAGGCGGACATCGTGGTGGTGAACCACCATCTGCTCGCCGCGGATCTCGCCGTGCGCCAGGCATCGGACAACTGGGACGAGGCCGCGGTGCTGCCGGCGTATCAGCGTCTGGTGCTCGACGAGGCCCATCACCTCGAGGACGTCGCGGCGAACCACCTCGGCCGTCAGGTGACCAGTGCGGGGATTCGACGAATCCTGGGCCGGCTGGAGCGGAGCGGGCGCGGGCTCGGTCCCACGCTGCTTCGGGAGCTGGCCCGCGACGGGGAAGTGCTCTCCCGCGCCAGCGTCGAGCTGATTCGCGACCGGCTGTTGCCGGGGGTGGCCGAGGCCCGTCGTTATGCCGAGCTCACCTTCGGCCGTCTCCACCAGCGGCTCACCTCGGGCGAGAGCGGGGGCGGCCCGCTCCGGCTGACCGACGATTTCGCCACCGACGCCGTGTGGGGAGAAGGCCTGGAGTCCGAGGTGGAGAGCCTGCTCGGCGTCTTCCGGCGGATGCGGGACGCCCTCGACACCGTCGCCGATCGGATGGCGGAGCTGGAGGTGACGGACCGGCGGATCCAGTTGATGCAGGAGCTCCGCGCCGTGCTTCGCCGGCTCGACGGCGCGGCCGACGCCATCAACGGAACCCTGCGCCCGACGCCGGGCGGCCCGCCCGTCGTGCGATGGATGGAGCGGAGCGGCGCGAAGGGACAGAACGTCGCCCTGGCCGCCGTGCCGCTCGACCTGGCTCCGGTGCTGCGCGAGCTGATCTTCGACCGAACCAAGACGGTGTTGCTGACCAGCGCCACGCTGGCTGCGGGCGGGGAGTTCGACTTTCTCGAGTCCCGGCTCGGACTCGACCTCGCGCCGTCGCCCGTGACGGTGAAGGAAATTCTGCCGTCGCCGTTCGACTACGGCGCGCAGTGCCTGTTCGGGATTCCGGACAACGTGCCCGACCCGCGTGAGGACGAGGCCGGCCACGACGACGCCGTCGCGAGCGCGGTGCACGACCTGGTGCTCGCGTCCGACGGCGGGGTCTTCGCGCTCTTCACCAGTCACGCGGCCCTCCGGCGGGTCGGTTCCCGACTCCGGTCGACGCTGGGCCCGCGCTGGCCGCTGTTGCTCCAGGGCGAGTCGAGCCGCGACCAGCTGCTCCGACGTTTTCGCGAGGCCGGGAACGCGGTGCTCCTGGGGACCGACTCCTTCTGGGAAGGCGTCGACGTACCGGGGCGGGCGCTGCGCGCGCTGGTGCTCTCCAAGCTGCCGTTCAAGGTGCCGAGCGAGCCGATCACGGCGGCCCGGCTCGAGCGCCTGGCCGAGCAGGGGGTCGATGGCTTCTTCGGCTATCTCCTCCCCCACGCCGCGCTCAAGATGAAGCAGGGCTTCGGGCGGCTGATTCGGAGCCGACGCGACGTCGGGGTGGTGTTGCTGATGGACCGTCGGGTGATCTCCCGGCGGTACGGGCCGCTGATCCTGAGCGGGCTGCCGCCCGCCGACCGGGTGACGGGCTCGTGGTCGGAGGTGAAGCTCAAGTGCGAGGACTTCTTCGCGCGGTTCGGGATCGGGGCCGAGGTCTGAGGGGCGGGACGGCGGCGCCGCGCAACCAGGAGGCTGGGTGAAACCATCGAAGATCGTCTGCGTGGGGAAGAACTACTTCGAGCACGCCAAGGAGATGGGCGGCGAGGTCCCTCCGGAGCCGCTGCTCTTCCTCAAGCCGCCGAGCGCCGTGATCGGTCCGGGCGATCCGATCGTGTTGCCGAGGATCGCGAGCCGGGTGGAGCACGAGGCGGAAATCGCGGTGGTGATCGGCGAGCGGCTCCGCCACGTCTCGCCGGAGCGGGCGATCCGGGGCGTGGCCGGCTTCACGTGTCTCAACGACGTGACTTCACGGGATTGGCAGCAGCGCGAGAGCCAGTGGGCGCGGGCCAAGGGATTCGACACCTTCTGCCCGATCGGCCCCGCGGTGGTGGCCGGCCTCGACTGGCAGAAGCTCGAGGTGTACGGCCGGGTCAACGGCGAAGTCCGCCAGCACGGGCGGGCCAGCGAAATGGCGTTCGGGATCCCCTTCGTGCTCTCCCACATCAGCCAGGTGATGACCCTGGAGCCGGGCGACGTGGTGGCCACCGGCACGCCGGCCGGCGTGGGCCCGCTCCGCCCGGGCGATCTGGTCGAAGTCGAGATTCCCGGCGTCGGGGTGCTCGTCAACCCCGTGACGGAGGAAAGGTGAGCGGCCCGCCCGACGAGACCCGCCAGCCCGAGGTGAGCCGGCGGCTCGCCGCGATGCCGCCCTATCCTCTGGCCGAGGTGCCGATCATCAAGCGGCGTCTGCTGGCCGAAGGGGTCGACGTGATCGATCTCGGGGCCGGCGACAACGACATGCCGCCACCCGGGCCGGTGGTCGAGGCTCTGCGCGAAGCCGCCCTCGACCCCCGCTTCAGCAAGTACGGCTTCCAGCAGGGGTTGCCCGAGTTCCGCCGGGCGGCGGCGGACTACCTCGCCCGGCGCTTCGGACACCGGTTCGATCCGGACACCGAAGTCCTCCCGCTGCTCGGCTCGAAGGAGGGACTGGCTCACCTTCCGGCCGCCTTCGTCAACCCGGGCGAGGTGGTGATCGTTCCGGAGCCGGGGTATCAGGGCTACCTGGGTGGGGCCCTGCTCTCGGACGCCGAGCGGCGGGTGGTGCCGCTCGAAGCGGAGGGCGGCTTCCTCCTGGAGCTGGAAAGCCTTCCCGCCGGCGTGCTGGCCCGAAGCCGGGTGGCCTACGTCAACTATCCCAACAACCCGACGGCCGCGGTGGCCGGGCTCGATTACCTCGAGCGGCTGGTCGGGGTCGCCCGGCGGCACGGCATCCTGATCGCCTACGACAACGCTTACTGCGACCTGACCTACGACGGTTACCAGGCGCCAAGCATCTTCGATGTGGCGGGTGCGCGGGACGTCGCCCTCGAGTTCTTCTCGCTCTCGAAGAGCTTCTCGATGACAGGGTGGCGGCTGGGGTTCGTGGTCGGCCGCCGCGAGTTGATCGGAGCCCTGACCCGGATCAAGACCTACGTGGACACCGGGCCCTTTCTGGCCGTGCAGGCAGCCGGCGCGGTGGCGCTCGATCGAGCGGAGGAATTCGTCGCGCCGGTGCGGGATACCCTCAGGCGCCGTCGAGATGCCGGTGTCCAAGCTCTTGTGGAGCAAGGGTTTGAGGTCGACTCACCCCGGGCGGCGATGTACCTGTGGATTCCGGTTGGCATTCCAGCCGGTTCGCGCGATTTTGCGAGGGTAGCTTTGGAGCGGGAAGGTGTCGTGGTGCTCCCCGGTCGGGGGTTCGGCCCTGCGGGGGAGGGGTATTTCCGGATCGCCCTCACGGTGGAGCCTCCGCGGCTGGTGGAGGCAATCGGCCGGCTGGGGCGGGTTCGGTCCGGTTGGGAGGCGAGGCCAACGATTGCCAGCGTTTGAAGTACTGCCAGCTCGCAAAAGGCGGATTCCATGGGTGGCGATCGGTGTCAGCTTCGCGGCGCACCTGGCGCTGTTCGGCGTCCGCATCGGAGCCTGGCTTCCACCCATTCCCCAGCCCCTCCCCGAGCAGATCTACCTGATCCCGCTCGGCACGGAAGGCGACCGGGCCTTCGAAATGCGCTACGAGACCGTGTCCGGTGGAGGGCGGCCGCAGCCGGTCAAGACCTCGGGCATCGCCGCGGTCCCGCGGGAAGAAACCGGCCCGCCCGAGGAGCCGGAACCGGTCGATACCTCGTCCGCCGTGGTGGCCGAGGCGCCGACGCGGGTCGCGGTCGACACGGCCCCGTCCACCCCGAGCCCGGGTCGCGGAACGGGCCGCCTCGGCCCGGCCATGGGGGACGGCAATCTCTGGGTCAGAGCCCTGCCGCTTCCGCCGCGTGAGCTGGCGCATGCCGTCGCCCGGACCCAGGCCGAGCTGGTCGACAGCGCGGTGACCGCCATCGTGCAGGTGTACATCGATTCGGTCCTCAACGCCGAGCCCGCCGACGCCCCGCTCCCGAGCTGGGTCGCGCGGGTCGGCGACAATCAGGTCGGCGTCGACAGCAAGTGGATCTACCTCGGACCGATCAAGATCCCCACGGCGTTGGTCGCCGCCTTCCTCCCGATCAACCTCTCCTCCGCGGCCACCTCGGATTACACCCGCTTCCGTGCCCTCCAGCAGATGCGGGAAGACGTGGCTCGCGCGGCGCAACGGGCGCAGACCATGGACGACTTCAAGCGGGCGATTCGCGAGCTCCGGGCGCAGCGGGAGCGGGAGCGGGAGTTCGAGAAGAATCAGCGGACGCCGCCCAAGCAGCCCGCATCGGACAGCGTTCCCATTCCCGACCTCTCATGAAGCTGCTCGACCAGTCGGAAACGGTCGTGGTGGTGGTCGGCACCGGCGGGCAACGTCCGGAGCGCGACCGGGCGCTGGCGGATTCGCTCCGGCTCGAGATCGACCGCCGGGGGCAGGGACTCACCTATCGGCGCGCGGTGGTGATCGACGACTCGGCGTTTCTCGAGCGCCAGGAGCTGCATCGCCATCCGACGATCACGATCGGCGGCCCGGGCGTGAATCAGGTGGCGGGCTACTACGTGGCGGACCTGCCGACCGTGTGGGAAGACGCCAATCGAAGCTTCGTGCAGGCCGAGCTCGACGGAGGGCTCAAGCGGGTGGCGCTCTGGGGCTCGGACGCGCGTGCCACCGCCGCGGCGGTCGACGCGTTCGTCAGCGACGGCCATCTCGAGGCGCTGCTGGAGCGGATCTGGCGGCTGCGGTCCGATCTGATGATGTGAGGCTCAGCCCCGAAGTCGTCGCAGGCTCTCATCCCGTCCCACCACCCAGAGCAGCTCGTTGACCGGCTCCGACACCGTCGATCCGGTCACCGCCACCCGGATCGGTTGCATCGCGTCGCCGAGCTTGATCTGTCGAGCTTCGGCCGCGCCTTTGATGGCGGCGAGGAGGCCGTCGACGGTCCAGTCGGCAGGTCCGAGGGCGGTCAGCGCCTCGCCTGCCGCGGCGAGGTTCTCCCGGTAAGCCGGGCCCATTTTGGCCACCAGCGCGGCGGCCTTGTCGTCCAGGGCGACGGTCCAACCGGGGAGACGAACCCCGACCCGCTCGGCCAGCTGACGTACGGTGCGTGCGCGCGACTTGACGGCTTCGATCAGAGGGCGAAGGTCGCGGTCACCGGGCTCGATGCCCATCGCCCGGAGCTCGGCCGTGGTGAGCTCGACCAGGTGATCGGCGCTCATGCCCGAGAGGTACTGGCCGTTCATCCACTCCAGCTTGGCCAGGTCGAAGACGGCGGGCTTCTTCTGGATCGCCTCCAGCGAGAACGCCTCGATCAGCTCGGCCTCGCTCATGACCTCGCGATCGTCGCCCGGGGACCAGCCGAGCAGCGCCAGATAGTTGCGCATCGCCTCGGGCAGCAGACCGAGGTTCTGATAGTCGCCGACGGCGGCGGCGTCGCGCCGCTTGGAGAGCTTCTTCCCGTCCGGGCCGAGGATCATCGGCACGTGGCCGAACCGGGGGGGCGTCGCTCCGAGCGCCCGATAGAGGGCGATCTGCTTCGGGGTGTTGGAGAGGTGGTCGTCGCCGCGGAGCACCAGGGTGATGCCCATGGCGATGTCGTCGCTCACCACGGCCAGGTTGTAGATCGGAGAACCGTCGCTCCGGAGGATCACCAGGTCGTCGAGGTCCCGGCCGTGAAAGGTGACCTTGTCGTGGACGGCGTCCTCCCAGCTCAGCTCGGCGTCGGGCATCAGGAACCGGATCGCGAAGGGGTCGCCCCGCGACACCCGCCGGGCGATCTCGTTCGGATCCAGCCGATGGCAGCGCCGGTCGTACTTGTAGGTTTCGGGCCCGCCGGGCGCGGTGGCCCGCGCCTGGTCCAGCTCCTCCTTCGTGCAGAAACAGCGGTATGCCTTCCCCTCGGCGAGCAGCCGATGGGCGTCGGCGCGGTGCCGCGGGGCGTTGGCGCCCTGGAAGTACGGACCCTCGTCCCAGCGGAGGCCGAGCCAGGTCAGGCCATCGAGGATGACCTGAGTGTTCTCGTCGGTGCTGCGAGCCCGGTCGGTGTCCTCGATCCGGAGCACGAAGGTGCCGCCGGTCTTACGAGCGTAGAGCCAATTGAACAGCGCGGTCCGGGCGCCTCCGACGTGGAGGTATCCGGTTGGCGAGGGGGCGAAGCGAACGCGCGGGTTGGTCATCCTCGGTCACGAAAACGGAGCGAGAGGGATTCGAACCCTCGATAGGGCTTTTCAACCCTATAACGGTTTAGCAAACCGCCGCCTTCAGCCACTCGGCCACCGCTCCAGCGGGGTGGGAAGTTGGCGGTCTCGGAGGGGCATCGCAAGGTGCGATGGTGGGGGGGCCGGCAAGGCGTCCCGGGCCCGGACCGGCCCTGCAGCGGCTTGCGCGGGCCTGGCTTCGGGCGCTGGCGCCAACGGGTTGCGGCCGGCCCTCGGACCGCTGCCCGGGCGAACGCTTCTTGCTACCGTTCGGGGCCGATGAGCCTTCTCCGTCCGCCATTCTTCCCGTTGCGCCCCTGCAAGGTGGCCATCACGAGCCCGAGCCGTCGAATCGGGAAAAGGCGAGCGCCACCGGTCCGCCGCCGTTGGGGTCGCGGGGTGGCGCTCTGGGGCGTCGGCGTGCTGGCCGCCTGTCAGTCCGAGCAGGCCGGGCTCGACCCGGAGCCGGTCGTCGAGATCGTCTCGATCGACCTCACTCCCGACAGCCTCGCGCTCGAGCTGGGCGACTCCGCCGTCTTCGTCCTGACCGCCCGCCGCTCCAACGGGACCGTCACGGCGGCGACCGGGGAGATCATGGTGACTGGCGGGTCGATCGACCCCAGCCGGCGGTACCGGGCGGAGGCGCCGGGTTCCTTCCTCGCGGTGGCCCGCCTGGTCGACGCCGGCAGGACCTACACCGATACCTCGCGAATCGTCGTGGCGCCGCCGCCAGCACCGCCCCCGCCACCTCCACCACCACCGCCCCCGCCCCCGCCCCCGCCTCCGCCGCCTCCGGCCCCGACGCTGGTGGCGATCGAGCTCACCCCCATCCAGGTCACCATGGGACCCGGGGCGAAGATCGGATTCGCGGTGGCCGGCCGCTGGAGCGATTCGTCGACCGCGCCGGTCGCGGCGGAAATGGTGGCCACTGGTGGCACGCTGGACTCGACCGGGCGGTACACGGCAGGGAGCCAGCCCGGCTCTTACCTGGTCGTGGCGACCCACGTCGCGAGCGGGCTCGCCGACTCCACGCCCGTGACCATCGTCGCTCCGCCCGGCCCCGTGCTGGTTCGGGTCGAGATCTCACCGGATTCGGTCGAGCTCGCGCCCGGGGCGAGCGCCCAGTTCACCGCGACGGGCCGATACTCGGACAGCTCCACCGCCGCGATCGCGCCGAGCTTCACTGCAACCGGAGGCGCGGTGAGCGCGAGCGGGCTCTATACGGCCGGCGGGTCCGCCGGCCTCTTCCGGGTGGTCGCGAGCGCAACCGGGGGGCTTGCCGACACCGCCCGCCTGTCGATCGTGCCGCCGCCGCCGCCGCCGCCGCCGCCGCCGCCGCCGCCGCCGCCGCCGCCGCCACCACCCTCGGGGCCGTTAGGCACCAACGCCGATCTCCAGCCGGGCAAGCTCTTTCCAGCGAACAATCCCTGGAATCAGTCCGTGGCCTCCGCCCCGGTGGATCCGAGCTCCGATCAGATCATCGCGTTGATCGGCGCGAGCAAGGCGTTCCACCCGGACTTCGGCGCGTTCTGGAACGGTGGCCCGTTCGGGATTCCCTACGTGGTCGTGTCGGGCACCCAGCCCGGGGTGCCGGTGTCGTTCGCCTACGCGAGCGAGAGCGATCCCGGTCCCTATCCGATTCCGCCCAACGCGCCGATCGAGGGCGGCCCTGCCTCGAGCGGTGACCGCCACGTCCTGGTGGTAGATCGAGACGCCTGGAAGCTGTACGAGCTCTACGCGGCGTACCCGCAACCCGACGGCTCCTGGCAGGCCGGCTCCGGCGCGATCTTCGACTTGAGCTCGAACGCGCTCCGCCCGGCCGGCTGGACCTCGGCTGACGCAGCCGGTCTGCCGATTCTGCCCGGGCTGGTCCGCTATGACGAGGTGCAGGCCGGCGTGATCGACCATGCCCTCAGGTTCACGGTGAGCAGGACCCGGCGCGCCTACCTCTATCCGGCCCGACACTGGGCGAGCAGCGACACCTCCTCGCTCCGGCCGCCGATGGGGATGCGGGTGCGGCTCAAGGCGGGGTTCGACATCTCGACCTTCCCGCCGAGCGCGCGAGTCATCCTGACCGCGCTCAAGGAGTACGGGATGATCGTGGCTGACAACGGCAGCGACTGGTATCTCTCCGGCGTGGCCGACTCCCGCTGGAACGACGCCGAGCTCAATAGCCTGAAGGCGCTTCGCGGGAGCGACTTCGAGGTGATCCTGATGACCGGCGTCGTCACTCCCTGACAGCGGAGCTCCGGCGGCGGACCGACTCGCCCACCGCGTTGCAGGCGAGGACGGTGGCGACGATACAGACCCCCGGCAGGATGGCGAGCCAGGGCGCCTGGGCCAGGCTCACCTGCGCGCCGGTGAGCATGTTGCCCCAGCTCGCGCGCGGCGGCTGAATCCCGAGGCCCAGGAACGAGAGCGCCGACTCGGTGAGGACGGCCTGCGCCACGCCGAGGGTGGCGGCCACGGTCAGGGTCGGCAGCAGATTGGGCACCAGGTGACGGGCGAAGCGCCGCAACGGCCCGGCGCCGAGCGCGCTGGCCGCGCTCACGAACTCGCGCTCCCGGAGGCTCAGGGCCTCGGCCCGAACCAGTCGTGCGATGCCCATCCACGCAGTAGCGCCCACCGCGGCGATCAGCGTCCCGAGTCCGGTCCCGAACAGGGTGAGGATCACCAGCAGCACGAAGAAGGCGGGCACCGCCATCGCCGCGTCGAGCAGTCGGCTCGACACGGTTCGGACCCAGGCCGCTCTGGCGCTGGCGAGGCCACCCACGGCGAGCCCGACGACCAGCGCCACCAACCCGGCCAGCCCCCCGACCACCAGCGACACCCGGCCACCGTGCATCAGCCTGGCGAGCACGTCCCGGCCGGCCTCGTCCGTGCCGAGCGGGTGCTGGGTGGAGGGTGCCGCGGTCGGGTTCGCGAGATCGAGGGTGGTCGGGCTGGTGCGGTGCACGAGTGGGCCCAGAAACGCGAACGCGAGCAGCAGGGCCAGGCCGACGAGCCCGGGAGCCGCGCGGGGCCTCACGACTCCACCGCCACTCGGGGATCGGCCCAGGCGTAGATCAGGTCGAGCAGCAGGTTCACGGTCACCACGGTCGCGGCGATTACCAGGGTGATCGCGAGCACCAGGGGGTAGTCGCGACCCAGCGCGGCCTCGATGCCGAGCCGGCCCATGCCGGGCCAACTGAAGACGGTTTCGGTGACTGCGGCGCCGCCAACCAGGATCGGCATCTGGAGTCCGAGCGCGGTGAGCAGGGGCAGCAGGGCGTTCCGGAGCACGTGGTGGCGGAGCAGACGGCCCTCGGACAGCCCGCGGGCCCGGGCGGGAGCGAGGTGACCCGCGACCGCTCCGGCGATCACGCCGTTGCGGACGAAGCGGAGCAGCTCGGCCGTGAGCGGCAACGCCAGCACGACGACCGGCAACACCAGGTGACGAAGCCGATCGGCCAGCGATCCGCCGGCGCCCGGGGTGACCATTCCCCCCGCGGGGAGCAGCCGCCACCGTGCCGCGACCAGCAGGATCAGGACGATCCCGATCCAGAAGGCCGGGATGGCGAGGGAGGCGAAGTTGACCGCGGTGACCAACCGGTCGAGGGTTCCGCCGGGCCGTCGGCCGGTCGCGACGCCGAGCGGCAGCGCGATCGCGATCGCGAGGAGGAGGGCGGGCCCGACCAGCAGCAGCGTGTTGGGGAGGCGGTCGAGCACGGTCGCGAGGGTCGGGGTCTGGTAGAGGAAGCTCCGGCCCAGATCGCCGCGAAGGAGGGCGCCCTGCCAGCGGAGGTACTGGACGGGGATCGGCTGATCGAGGCCCAGCTCGCGCTCGAGCGCGGCCCGTTCCGTCGCGCCGAGCTTGGGGTCGGCAAGCACGCTCGGGCCGCCCGGCGCGGCGTGCACCAGGACGAAGGTCGCCGTGGTCACCAGCCAGACGACGACCAGCGCCTCCAGGCCGCGACGGAGCAGGACGCGGAGGGCCGCGGCCATGCCTAACGTGGCTCGAGCCGGAACCGCTCCACGTGGCGGAGCGCGTCCCGGATCCCGAGCCGCGGGATGCCCGAGAGCCGGGCCCGATGGACCTGGAGCTCTCGCGGGTAGTAGAGCACCAGGACCGGTGGGTCCTCCGCCTCGACCGCCTGAAACGCCCGGTAGGCGGCCGCCCGGGCCGCCGGACCCACCGCGCGGCGCCCCGCGAGCAGGAGGCTGTCGGCCAGGGCGTTCGAGTAGCCGTAGTCGTTGTTGGCCTGATCGGTGGCGTAGTAGGAGTACTGATCCGGGTCGAGCGGGGTGTTCCACCAGATCAGGACGGCCTCGTAGTTCCGGGGCAGGAGATAGTCCCGCACCAGGGCGGAGAATTCCAGGGTCTCGAGGGTCACCTCGATGCCGATCCGCGCCAGGTCCTGCTGCACGGCCAGCGCGGCCTGCTCGCGGCTCGGGTTGCCTTTGTCGATCATCATCGCGAACCGAAAGGGGTCGCCGGCCCGGTCGCGGAGCCTGCCGTCCGCACCGCGACGCCACCCCGCCTCCGCGAGCAGCGCGAGCGCGGCCGCGGTGTCGTACGGGATCCGGGGCAGGTCGGCCGCGTAGTAGGCCCGCAGCACGATCGGGATCGTGCCCTGGGGATAGTCGCCGTGGCCCTTGAGCACCCCATCGATGATTGCCTGGCGGTCGACCGCGAGCATCAGGGCGCGGCGGACCGCCGCCGGCTCGAAGCGGGGCAGATCCTGGTTGAAGCCGACGTAGTAGTGCTGCGGCACGCCCACCTGCTCGATCCGGAGGTCCGGATCGCCCTCGACACCAGGCAGCAGCGCCGGCTCGAGCGTGATCAGATCGAGCTCGCCCGCCCGCAGCTGCGCTACCTGGGCGTTCACGTCGGGGACGATCTTGACGACGATCGCCGGGATCGAGGGCGGGGCTCCGTGGTATCGCGGATTCGCCGTGAGCACGAGATAGCTGCCCGGCACCGACTCGGACACGCGGTACGGGCCCGTGCCGATCGGGCGCGACCGATTGAACTCCACCTGATCGCGAAGCGAGGCGTCCGTCGGGAATGCGTGGGCGGGGATGACGCCCGCGTTGTGACCGAGGAGGGTGAGAAACGGCGCGTAGGGGGCCTCCAGGTAGAACTCGACCGTCAGCGAGTCCGGGGTCCGGACCGAGTCGATCGGCGCGAAGTCGGACCAGAGCAGGGTCCCCGTCGTCGAGTCGGCGATCCGATCGAAGGTGAAGGCCACGTCGCGGGCGGTAAACGGCGCACCGTCGTGCCAGACCACCCCGGGCCGCAGGTGGAAGGTGTAGACGGTGCCGTCGTCGGAGACCTCCCAGCGCTCGGCCAGGTCCGGCTCCGGCTCGAGCGACTCGTTCGGCCTCACCAGGCCTGGAAAGACGATCTTGTTCACCAGGATCGAGCCGATGTCGGGGGCGATCACGGCGTTGAGGATCGGGTCGTTGATGATCGCGAGGTGAAGAGCGTCGTCGGCGACGGGGCCGGGGCCGCCTCCGCAGGAGACCGCCGCCGCGAGCGTCGTCGCCGTCGCGATGCCTCGCGCGACGGATGCTCGGGTCACCGCGTCACCGCCGCCAGGTGCGCCGCCGCCCGCTCGAGAGCGGCCACCAGCCGATTCCGTCCCCTCAGCACGTGGGTGAGGATGAAGCCGATCCGGTCGTCCGGCGCGCTCGGCAGGTCGAGCGCAGGCGCGAGATCGGGGAGCGGGGGGATCGACTCCGCCCGGTCGTGGAAGAAGCGGGGCCGAACCGTGTAGTTCACCGGCACCAGTTCGCGGGCCACCCGGCGGAGCGCCCGGTTGAGCTCCCGGACCTCGGGATCGCTCGCCGGGCGCTCGCCGAGGCGCTCCGCCCGCACCGCGGCGCGATCGAGCTCGGCGCGCAGCGTCGTGATGGCCTCGCCGATGGGCGCGAAGGAGATCCGCTCGCTCGCCGCGCGTTGATAGCGCTCGAGGGTCGTCTCGAACTCGTTCAACGTGGCCCGGTAGTCGAAGGGAGCGATGGTCGCGTTGGCCGTCTCCGCCACCGCCGCGAGGTAGATCTTGATGTCGGTGAGCAGCACCTCGCGATCCGCGATCTCGAGTCGGTCGTCCTCCGTGTGCCAGGCGATGTTGCCGCCGCAGCCGCCCACCGCGTAGTAGCCCTTCGCCTTCCGGTCCTCGGGGGCCATGGTCGAGAGCAGCATGAAGTAGCTGCTGATCCCGATGTTGTTGAACGAGTAGTCCCCGGCCTGGAACGGGCGGACGCCCTGCGCCGGCTTGCCCGCCACGTCGGCGATCACTCCCTGCGCGAAGCGCTCGGTCTCCGACATCCAGGCGACGTCGAGGTACTCGGTGGCCCAGCGGCAGCCGGGCGAGTCGCAATTGACCTGGGCGATGCAGCCCCGGTCGAGCTCCACGGCGTACCGATCCGCGAACCAGGTGCTGCCCCCGTAGCGACCCGTCGAATGGCCCGGCCACCAGGCGATCCAGACGCTCCGCCGGAGCGAGGCCCGGTGCTCCCAGAGCACGCGGGCGATCTCCAGCAGCGCGGCGTCGCCAACGGCGTTGTCGCCGACGCCGACGTCCCAGGAGTCGTAGTGCCCGTGGAGCAGCACGAACGTCTCGGGCTCCTCGGTGCCGGGGATCTTGACCAGGGGGATCGGCGAGGCGTACCAACCCTCCGCGAGCGACGAGCGAATGGTGCCGATCTCGCCGCGCTTGGCGGCCGCGATCAGGCTCAGGCCCTCCGGACGATTGACCGCGACCACGGGGATGGTCGGTCTGCGGGGCAGGTCGTGAAGGTCGGGCGTGCCCCAGATGGTGGTGCAGATTCCCCAGTGGGCGTTCGCGCCGGGGTTGACGGCGATGACCCCGACCGCGCCGAGGGCCTCGTAATGGGCCACCTTGCCCGGCATCCCGTAGCCCTCGGTCAACACGATTCGGCCTCGCACCGGTCGCCCGGGTTGGCCGGTCGGCCGGGCGAACATCTCCTCGAGGCTCGGGTCGGCCTGGTTGGGGACGTAGACCAGAGGCGCCTCGAGCCCCTCGGTCGCCCGGCTCATCGCCATCGGCTTGGCCCGCACGGTCTGGCTCCCGACGGAGACGGAGGCCTCCCCCGGCAGGCTCAGGTAGAGCTCGGGCTCGTCCAATTCGACGGGCACGCCGACAGCTTCGAGTCGGCTCACGAGCTCGGCACACGCCGTTCGGACGTCGTCGGGATGCTCGCGCTCGAGGGTGCTGAAGCGCTCGATCAGGTCCCAGGGAAGGTCGAGAGAGACGCTCTCGAGCGCGCGGACGACTTCGGGACGAAGCACGCGAGCCTCGGCGAATACGGTTGGGGAGGGGTAGCGGCCGAATCTACGGCCGGTGGACTTGGCCCGTCCAGCGCGGGGTTGGGTCGGAAAGCAGCCACGTGGATTTCTCCGGCTTCTTATTCACACGATTCCAACACGGCCCCTGGCTGGTGCTCGTATCATCTTGGAGATCAACGGTTTGCGTGGTGGACCCGCGTGTGAATTCCGAGGGGTGTCGAATTTCTCGACCTATCCACGTGGAGTGGACAACCGGGTGTTGTTCCGGGGATGCCGGCGGGTCCCAAAACGAGTGCCGCGCCCGGACGACGGTGTCGTCCGGGCGCGGCATCGGAGGCACTACGGTTCAGTCGCCGGCCTGCGTGGTTTCCCAGCTCTCCCAGGTCAGGTGGCAGCGGCTCACGAAGTAATCGCTGGGGTGTCCTTCGCGGTCGAGCAGGTGGTGCAACATCTCGTGCCGGACCACCATTTCGTGGTCCTGGTAGGCACCCGCAACGATGATCCGGGCCACGGCGCCCGAACGCTCCCACATCCCGACCTTCGGACCCGCGGCGGTCGGGAAGCTCTCGACGCCGGGAACCACGTACCACTCAATCGCTTCGAACCTGCCGTTCAGCCCGCTGCAGGCCTCGGTCCGCCCGAACCAGGCCTTGTAAGTGGCCGGTGCAGCGACTGGCAGTGCGCCGCTGGGTAGTAACAAATCTGACGGGCTGAGCGAAGAGCATCCGCCGATCACCAGTAGCACGAGCAATGAGAAGCGGTTCCGCATGGAGCCTCGATCCGCTGTTGGGCCAGCGCAACGGTTTTTGGAGAGTCTACCGTCGAATTCTTCAACTGTCGAGGAAGCGAACTGTGTGCCAGCCAAACGGCGTGGGTGAACGGTTTTTCACCTGAATCGACCTCGCCCGGCGCCGGATCGGACCGTACTTTGAGGCGTTTCCACTCCCGGCCGGGCAATGGGTCATCTCGAGGTCCAAGCGAATCTGCGAGACGAGGAGGGCCGAAGACGATTCGCCCGCGCACTGCTGGATGACCTGACCGCGCTCGAGCGGATGATTTCGGCCGGTGTCTTCGAGGTCGGGGTCCGTCGGATCGGGGCCGAGCAGGAGCTCTTTCTGGTCGATGGGGCGGGGCGGGCGGTCGACGCGGCCCCGGCCGTCCTCGCGAAGCTGGCCGACCCCTGCTTCACTACCGAGCTGGGGCAGTTCAACCTCGAGTTCAACCTGCCGCCCGACCGCTTCGGCCCGGGTTTCCTGGAGCGGCTGGAGGCGTCGCTGCGGACCGCGATCTCGAAGGTGCGGGCCGCCGCCCGGGCCGAAGGCGCGGACGTCCTGCTGGTCGGGGTACTGCCGAGTCTCACGCTGCCCGATCTCCGGGACGAGCGGATCACCCAGATGCAGCGCTACCTGGAGCTCAACCGGGCCATCATGGAGCTGGCGGGCGGGTCGGTTCGGACGCTGATCTCGGGCATCGACGAGCTCCAGATCGAGCACTCCAACGTGCTGCTCGAGGCCTGCAACACCAGCTTCCAGATCCACTGGCAGACCACCCCGGCGCAGTTCGCTGCGGAGTACAACCTGGCCCAGGTGGTCGCCGCGCCGGTCCTGGCCGCGGCGGCCAACTCGCCGCTGCTGCTCCAGCATCGGCTCTGGCACGAGACCCGGATCTCCCTCTTCCAGCAGTCGCTCGATTTCCGCTCGGCCTCCGGGCGGCGGCGGGACACCTGGCAACGGGTCTCGTTCGGCGGTGGGTGGGTCGATTCGGTGCTCGACCTCTACCAGGAGCAGGTCGCGCGCTACGGTCTGCTGGTGACCGGGGCGCATGAAGAGCTCTCGACCACCGTCCTGGCCCGGGGCGAGACGCCGCGTCTGCGGGCTCTCTCCCTCCACAACGGCACCGTGTACCAGTGGAACCGGGCGTGTTACGGGATCACGGACGGCAAGCCGCATCTCCGGATCGAGCACCGGCCCCTCCCCGCCGGGCCGACGGTGCTGGACGAGGTGGCCAACGCGGCGCTCTTCTTCGGCCTGATGAGCGGGCTGGGGGCCCGGCTGGGAGACGTGCGGCACGCGTTCCGATTCGGCGACGTCAAGACCAACTTCCAGGCGGCCGCCCGCTACGGCCTCAAGGCGAGTCTCCACTGGACCGGGGGGAGGGTGCTGCCGGCCAGCGCCCTCCTGCTCGAGGAGCTGATTCCGGTGGCCCGCGAGGGGCTGGCGGAGGCCGGCGTGAGCGCCAGCGAGCGCGACCGCTACCTCGACCTCGTCGAGGATCGGGTCCGGACCGGACGGACCGGCGCGCAATGGCAGCTCGACGCCTTCGAGCACCTCGACCAAGCCAAGAGCAAGGTGGTTCGGACCGAGCTCCTGGTGCGTGCGATGAGTGAGCGCGAGCAGAGCGGCGCGCCAGTGCACCAGTGGACCGTGCCCGAGGGCGTCGCGTCGATCGACTGGCGGGACCTGTACCGCACGGTGAGCCAGGTGATGACGACCGATCTCTTCACCGTCGGGCCGGACGACCTGGTGGACGTCGCCGCGAGCGTGATGCGGTGGAAGCACGTCCGCCACGTGCCGGTCGAGGACGGCACCGGAAAGCTGGTCGGCCTGCTCTCCTACCGATCGTTGCTGCGCTTCCTATCGACGGGGGCGGTCGGTCCGGAGGCCCGAACCAGCGTGGCCGTCCGCGAGATCATGACTCCCGAGCCGATCACCACGACGCCCGGGGCCCGCTGCGACGACGCGATCGCGCTGATGCGGGAGCACGCCGTGAGCTGCCTCCCGGTGGTCCACGGCGGCCATCTGGTCGGCATCGTGAGCGAGCGTGACTTCCTCGACCTCGCCTATCGGCTCTACCGCCAGCATCAGGACGACGTCCCGGACGAGTGACCGGTGGGGTGCCGTGGCGTTCCCGCCCGGCTCGGGCCACAATTGTCCGATGACGACCACGACCGCGAGCGATCTCGAGGCCTGGCGCGCCGACACGCCGGGCGTCGCCAACCGCAACCACCTGAACAACGCCGGGGCCGGCCTGATGCCGAAGCCGGTGCTCGACGCCGTCGTGTCCCACCTGGAGCTCGAGGCGGCGATCGGCGGATACGAGGCCCATGACGCGAGCGAGGCCGCGTTGGCCGAGGCCTATCGCTCGCTTGCGGCGTCGGTCGGCGCGGAGCCGCGCAACATCGCGATGACCAGCAGCGCCACGGCGTCGTTCGTTCAGGCGCTCGCGACCTTCGACTTCGCGCCGGGCGATCGGATCCTCACCTCTCGCTGCGACTACATCTCGAATCAGATCCAATTCCTCGCGCTGGCGGCGCGCCGTGGCGTCGAGGTGGTCCACGTGCCGGACCTTCCCGAGGGCGGGATCGACCCCGAAGCGCTGGCGTCGGCGCTCGGGCGTAAGCCCGCCAAGCTGGTCGCCGTGTCCTGGATTCCGACCAACTCCGGCCTGGTGCAGGACGTCGAGGCCGTGGGCTCGGCGTGCGAGCGAGCCGGGGTCGTGTACCTGGTGGACGCCTGCCAGGCCGTCGGTCAGCTGCCGATCGACGTCGGCGTGCTCCGCTGCGATTATCTCTCGGCCACGGCGAGGAAGTTCCTGCGGGGGCCGCGCGGAATCGGTTTCCTCTACGCCTCCGATCGAGCGCTCGCGCGCGGCGATTACCCGATCCACCTCGACATGCGGGGGGCCGCGTGGACCTCCGCGCGAAGCTTCCGCCCGGTCGCCACGGCGGTCCGGTTCGAGGAGTGGGAGCAGCCCTATGCCCTCGTGCTGGGGCAGGGGCGGGCGGCGCGGTACGCGCTCGACGTCGGCCTGGAGCGGGCTCGGGAGCGCGCCTGGGGTCTGGCGGCCCGGCTCCGGGAGCGACTGGCGGCTGTGCCGGGCGGCCGGGTGCTCGATCGAGGCGCCGTCCGAGCGGCGATCGTCACGATCGCGGTGGAGGGCTGGGACGCCGACCACCTGGTCCGGGCGCTCGCGGCTCGCGGGGTCAACACGGTCGCGTCCCGGCGGGAATACGGGATCTACGACTTCGAGGAAAAGGGTATCGAGTCGGCCGTGCGGCTCTCACCGCACTACTACAACACCGAGGCCGAAGTGGACACCGCCGCGCTGCTGCTCTGCGAGATCATCGAGGCGGGTGGGGCCGGCTGACCCGGCCGGGCGATCATCGCCCGGCGCGATCGACGTCCTTCAGGAACTGGATCACCCCGGCGAAGTAGGCGGCCTGGTCGTCGAACATCGCCATGTGCCCGGCCTGGGGAAGCTCCAGCAGCCGCCCGTTGGGCAGCGTGCTCGCCATCCAGGCCATGTGCTTGGGGTCCATCGTGTCGTGCCGCCCCGCGATGACCAGCGTCGGCACCGTGATCTTGGCGAGGTCCGCGGTGCGATCCCAGTCGACCAGGGTCCCGCTCGCGCCGAGCTCGCTGGGTCCCTGCATCCGGACGTAGATCTCCGGGTTGACGTGGTTCATGGTCCGAATCATCGGATCGGGCCAGTCGGCGAAGGGCCGCCGCAGGACGTGCTGCTCGTAGTGCGCCGGGATCAGCAGCTCCAGGTACCGGGGATTGGCGTAGTCGCCCTTGGCTTCGAGCGCCTGCGCTTCGGCCAGCACGGTCTGATCCATCGCGGGCATCAAGGTGTTTCTTGCGTATTCGTTGTAGGCGGGAATGCTGGCCATCATGTTGGAGATGATCAGGCCCTTCAACCGATCCTGATGGGCGAGGGCGTATTCCATCGCCAGCATCCCGCCCCAGGAATGACCCAGCAGGTAGAAGGTGTCCGGCGTGAGCCCGAGCGCGGCGCGCACCTGCTCGACCTCGTCCACGAAGCGCGGCACGTTCCAGAGACTGGTGTCGCTGGGCTGGTCGCTGTAGAAGGACCCCAGCTGGTCGTAGTAGTAGTACTCGATCCCGGCGGCGGGGAGGTACATGTCGGCCGGCTCGAAGTACTCGTGGGTCATGCCCGGGCCGCCGTGGAGCAGCAGCAGCTTGATGGTCGGGTTGTTGCCGACCCGCTTGGTCCAGACCGTGAACTCGCCTTTCGGCGTGGAGATGGGGATGCGCCGGATGCCGCCGGCGTAGACGTCCGTCCGACCGGTGTTGTCGAAGTAGGCGCTCGCAGCGTCCGGGCTGGCCGGGGCGCAGCCGACGCCGAGCGAGAGCGCCACGGTGGCGATCGCGGATCGAATCATGCTCTGGTCTTCGCTGATGGAGTCCGACAACGATACCCCGCCGGCGGGCCGCGGGCCAGCGTCGCTATGGTGGGCGCATCGCGATTCCGGGATCGATCCGCGCCGCCCTGAGCGCGGGCACCCGGCGCGCCGCCAACCCGATGCCGACCATGACCATGGAGACGACGAGCAGGATGACGGGGTCCGCCGGCCGCACGCCGTAGCGTTGGGCCGTCGTCGTCTCCGATCAAGGCAACTACGGGATGTCCCGCATGGTCCAGATCCTGGCCGACCCGGCCGAGCTCAGGATCTTCGAGGATCCCGACCTTGCGGGACGCTGGTTGGCCCGTTCGAGCTCGGTCCTGACGCCGCACGTTGACAGTGCTCGCGGCTGGCGCTAGAACACTGCCGTGCGCGCGCTCAACGGGGGGCAGATCGCTGCGATGCTCGCTCGGCTGGGCGTGACCCACGTCGTCACCGTCCCCGACAGCACGATCGGCCCCTGGACCGACGCCATCGAGGCGGCGGGAGTCCGGCTGGTACGGGTCTGCCGCGAAGGCGAGGCCTGGGCGGTGGCGGCCGGTCTCGAGCTCGGCGGGCGCCACCCGCTCGTGATGATCCAGTGCACCGGCTTCTTCGAGTCCGGTGACGCCCTCCGCAACACGCTCCACGACTGGCAGTTGCCGATTCCGAGCCTGATCGGGTATCGCAGCTACCTCAACCAGGAGACGCTCCCTGGCGACACCTGCCTGACCTTCACCGAGCCCGTGGCCGCCGCTTGGGGGCTCGATGCCTTTCTGGTGACCGACCCCGACCAGCTGCCGGAGGCGGAGGCGCATCTGGCCCGCTGCCGCGGCGACGGGCGGCACGGCACCATCATCGTCGCGGAGGGGAAGGCATGAGCTCGCGAATCGCGCTCGGCGAGGCCATGCGGCTGCTTCGGGATCGCCGAGCCGGCGACGAGGTCGTGGTCACCACGATGGGCGCGGCGCGGGAATGGATGGCCCTGGGTCCGCTCCACCCACTCGACTTCGTGCTGGTGCCGTCGAGCATGGGCCAGGCCACCGCGGTCGGGCTTGGCCTGGCGCTCGCGCGCCCCGACCGCCGGGTGATCGTCGCCAACGGCGACGGCTCGATGTTGATGAACCTCGGCTCGCTGGTCAGCATCGCGGCCGAAGCGCCCCGCAACCTCTGCGTGATCATCGGCGTCAACGGCTGCTACGAAGTGACCGGCGCGCAGCCGACCCCGGCGGTGGCGGCGGGCGTCGACTGGGTCGCGCTCGCCCGAGCCTCTGGGATCGCCGAGGTGGCTCGGATCGACGACCTGGCGGTCTGGGAGCGGGAGCAGCGTCGCCTGATCGAGCTGCCCGGGCCCACGGTGATCGTGCTCGACCTGGAGACGGTGCCGGGCGGGGTGGGGCCCCGGTCGCCGGGGCCGGCTCGGGAGCGGGCCCGGCGCTTCATGGCGGCGCTCGCCGCCTCCTGATCAGGGGACCGGCGACGGGCCAGCGAGCGCCTGGGTGAGCCGGTAGAGGAACTCCTGTCCCTCGAAGAACGAGCGGATCCGCATCCGCTCGTCGCGCCCATGGGCGCGGGAGTCGACGGCCGGGTCGGAGAAGAGGCCCGACACCCCCAGCGCCGGGACGCCCCGGGCCCGGAAGAAGCGCGAGTCGGTGGCCCCCGTGGACATCGTCGGGATCACCGGGATGTCGCCCCAGAGCTCCCGGGTGATCCGGCCGACCGGCTCCATCACCTCGGGCACGAGCGGGGTGGGCGGCGTCGGGGGGCGCTGCGACTTGATCAGCACCTCCACGCCCGGGTCGTCGATCACCCGGGCGAGCTCGTCCCGCACCTGGGCCGCCGTGGCGGTCGGATAGAGCCGGCAGTTGAGGTTGGCCTCCGCCAGCTGGGGCAGGGCGTTCGAGGCGTGGCCCCCGCTCAGCATCGTGGCGACGCAGGTGGTGGAGAGCATCGCCCGGTAGCGCGGATCGGCGGTGACGGTGGCGGCCGCCCGGGCGTCCGTCGGGTTGGCCACCAGGCGGCGCATGGCAATGCCCATCTCGGGAGTCTCGAGGCGCGCCATCGCGTCGAAGAACGCGCGCGTCACCTCGTTCAGCTCGAGCGCGAATGAATAGCGGCCCACCTTTGCGAGCGCGTCGGCCAGGCTGGTGATCGCGTTGTCCGGGCGCGGCACCGACGAGTGTCCGCCCCGGTTGGTGGCCCGCAGGGTGAAGTTGGTGGTGATCTTCTCGGCCGCCTGGACCCCGTTGTAGACGGGCGTGCCTTCGTGGTGCACGCCGCCGCCGCCTTCGTTGATCACCAGGCCGGCGTTCACCAGATCGGCGTGGTTCTGGAGCAGCCAGTCGACCCCGTTGTGAGGGCCGCTCTCCTCGTCGGCGGTGAGGGCGATGATCACGTCGCGATCGGGCGTCCACCCCTCCGCCTTCATCCGAAAGACGTTGGCCACGAAGATCGCCGCCATCGCTTTGTCGTCCGCCGTGCCCCGCCCGTAGTAGTAGCCGTCGCGCTCGGTGAAGACGAACGGGTCGAGATCCTCGGACCAGTCGGCCTTGAGCGCCTCGACCACGTCGAGATGCGCGAGCAGCAGAAGCGGCGGCCGGCCGGGGTTCTTGCCCCGGATCCGCGCGACCAGGTTGTGGCGCTCGGGGCGCGGCCCCCCGACGAAGATGTCGCTCGCGGGAATGCCGGCGGTCGCGAACCGCCTCGCCATGGCGACCGCCGCCTTGGTGATGTCTCCCGTGGTGACCCCGGTGTTGATCTCGATCAGCTCGCGGTAGATCTCGCGGGCGAGCTCCTGGTTCTGGGTCAGCTGGCCCGGCGTGTATGCCGGAGCCTGCGCGGCGAGCCACGCCGGCACGGCGAGCGCCAGGGCCAGCGCGGGAATCGCTCTCACGATACGCACCTCGACGAAGGGATACGGCGCCCGGATCTGCCAACGGCTCGAAGCAACACCGAGCCGCGGCTTGCGCCAAGAGAGCCGGACGGCAATCGGCCCACGGAGCCGGGTGGCGCCGTGGGCCGATCGAACAGCCGGGTTCGGGCTAGTTGGCCGACGCCAGGTCGCGAACCGACCGGGCCAGTGTCCGCACCTTGGCCGCATCGCGCGATCCGCCGGCGTCGCGATCGAGCTCCCGGGCCAGGTCGTTGAGCGTGCCGGCGCGGGCTGAGCCCGACGCCCGCTCCGCCTCGGAGAGCGCCTGTCGGACCGCGCTGATCCTCGGGCCGGGCAGTCCACCCGAGCGCTCGAGCTGGTCCGTGTAGGCGCGCGAGAGCGCGAAGCTCGCCGGCCAGACCATCTTCGGCTGGCCCTGCGCGTTGAGATAGTCGTAGCGGACGGTCTTCGCCGCGTCGATCTCGTTCTGGCTGAGGGCCGGGCTCGGCACCAGCTCGAAGATGTCGAGTCCGCGGGCGATCTCGGAGCTCACGATGTAGCCGTTGTACCAGTAGACGGACCAGGAGCCGCCGTTCGCCATCCGGTTGGCGTCGACCGGACCGCGGTCGAAAAAGGCGATCTCGTAGGCGTTCTTCGGATCGGTCCAATCGAACACGTTGATCCCGCCCTGATACCATCCCTGGACCATCACGTCGCGGCCGGGGATCGGGATCAGCGACCCGTTGTGGGCGACGCAGTTCTCCTCGCTGGTTTGCGCCGCCGGGAGCTTGAAGTAGCTCTGGAACACCATCTTGCCGTTTTCGAGCGTGAAGATGGCGTCGGCGCCCCACTCCGGCTTGTCCGTGGCGCGGCACTTCGGCGCCCCGCCACCACCCCACTCGTCGGTGAAGAGGACCTTGGTGCCGTCGTTGTTGAAGGTGGCCGAGTGCCAGTAGGAGAAGTTCGAGTCGGACACGGCCCCGATCCGGCGGGGATTGGCCGGGTTCCTGATGTCGAGCAGCAGGCCGTAGCCCTCGCAGGCGCCGCCGGCGAGCCCGATCTCCGGATAGGCGGTGATGTCGTGGCAGGAGGTCGGTCCGGTCTCCTCCCGGATCCCGATCATCTTGGCGATGATGCCCGGGAGCGCCTGACGCAGCGCGGCGCTGTCGGCGGCCGTCGGCGTTCCGCTGCCGCCGCGGGCGGCGACGATGCTGTCCAGCATTGGACTGGTCATCTGGGGCGGAATCGGCCGCTCGAGCCCGAAGATCTCGGCGGTGAACAGGCCGCGCGCCTTGGCCGCCTCGACCTGCTGCTTCGCGGCGGCGATGTCCTCCGGCGCCTCGCCGTGGCGGGGCGGGGCCTTCAGGTCGTTGAAGATCCGGGGCGAGGTGACGATCGCGGCCCGCTCGGGATGGGCGAGCGGCACCTTGATGACCTCGATTCGGAACTCGACGGAATTGGGATTCTCCTCGAGCGTGCCGCCTCGGCAACCCGGCAGCTCCTCGTCGGGGCGCACCGGCGCCGAGCCCGAGATGTAGACGTAGACGTTGTCCTTGTCGTTCGGATCGAGCACCACCGAGTGGGTGTGCGAGCCGCGGCAGGTCTGGACGTTGCCCACGTTCACCGGGTTGGTGACGTCGGTGATGTCGAAGATCCGGATGCCCCGGAGCCGGTGGTGGCTGACCGGATCGTGCACGCCCTCACCGCTGCAGTCGAGGCGGCCCGAGTTCCCCTCACCCGAGACGAACAACAGGTTGCCGTAGACCGACACGTCGCTCTGCGAGGCCGGGCAGTAGAACGCGGTCTTGATGACCGGCTTGGCGGGATTGGTGATGTCCCAGATCTGCCAGCCGTTGTAGTTGCCCTGAAAGACCAGGTTCCCCTTGAACGCCAGATCCGAGTTGGTGACGCCCTTGAAGCGTTCGGTGGGCGGGGTGTTGGAGACCAGTCGGAGATTCCAGGCCGCGACTCCGGCGTCCTCGAGGCCGGCCTTCAACCCGACGCGCGGGTCCGGGCTCGGTGGGGTGATAGC
The DNA here is from genome assembly GCA_050184075.1 of Gemmatimonadales bacterium. GTDB lineage: Bacteria > Gemmatimonadota > Gemmatimonadetes > Gemmatimonadales > GWC2-71-9 > SHZU01. Next base: position 19,265 of record JBFXAS010000008.1, on the reverse strand, counting down.
GCGAGCCGCCATCGGCGACGGCGCGGACCCACCGGACGACGTCGAGGAGGCGCAGCCCACCAGCGTGGCCAGGGTGCAGCCCAACGCGAGTCGGGCCGCGGGTCGCGAGTAGCGAACGAGAGGCGCGAAGACCATGACACATCCTTTGAGGGAACGAAGGGAGCGTGCGGCGGCGGATGACGACATCGGGCTCATGGCGCGACCAGGAGGTCGACGAGCATTCGCTGCATCCGCTCGATCTCGGTCGTCTGATCGATATTGACGTCCGAGGCGAACTTGAACACCAACTGATCCTGGGCGGCGCCGTAGCTGTTGAACAGCTGGTCGACCATGGTGATGGCGCCGCGGTGGTGCTGGATCATGAACTGGAGGAAGAGACGGTCGAAGTCGGCGCCGCGGGCGGCGTCCAGCGCCGCCATCTGCTCGGGGCTCAGCATGCCCGGCATCAGCATGGTGTGCTCGCCGCCGTTCATCTTCATCTTCATCCCGGCCGGATCGGGCTCAGGCACCGGCCGGTGCCGGGCCCGGAGCCAATTCTGCATCAGCCGGATCTCGTCGCTCTGGGCGTTGATGATCCGCTCGGTGAGCCTGAGCACCGCCGGGCTCGCGCCGTGGGACGGGGCCCAGCCGGCCATCACCAGGGCCTGGGCGTGGTGGCTGATCATCCCCGTCATGAAGTGGATGTCAGCCTCGGTATACGGGTAGCGGAGGCTGTCCGCCCGGGCCTCGGCCACAGCCGCGGCCAATCCCGCGTCAGGGTCGGGGACCGGCGCGGGGCTGACCTCCGCCTGACTGGCGCCGCCACAGGCGGCCAGGGCCAGGACGGCGAGCGCCGCCAGACTGCCGGAATCGAGCTGTCGCATCATCTCGGGGCCTCCCACCCGGAGGTGAAGGTGCCCTCCGGACGAGGCGGAAAGATAGCGAGTTTCGTGGCTCAGGCGATCCGGGACCCCAGCCTCCACGGAGGGGCGCGGGGTCACCAGCCGGGCCAGGGGTGGAGCTCGCCGGGCCGCCGATGTTGCCTGGGGCCGGGGGCGCATGGACGCCGGCTGCCCCGTCCGGCCTGATCCCGATGACTGCTCGGGCCGGAGAATGACGTAATGGGCAGGTGAAGCCACCGATCCGGTGACTCGATCCGACCCCTGACCGACGGAGTGGCGCCATGGACCAGCGCGGACTGGTATCGTCGTTGTTCGATCTCACCTTCGACCACATGATCACCCCGCGGATCCAGCGGGTGCTCTACGCCCTGATGCTGGTGATGGCCGCGGTGATCGGTCTGGGCGCGATGGTCACCGTGGGAGGGATGCTCGGCAAGATCGGCGGCCTCTTCGTCGGAGTCCCGGTGGGGGGCCTGGTCTTCCTCCTCCTGGCGATGTACTTCCGGGTCATGATGGAGATCATGATCGTGGTGTTCAAGGCGGTCGAGTACCTCCGGGAGATCGCTGCGGCGACCCGGGGCGGCGCCAACGGGTAGCGGGTTCCCGCGAGCCCGATCAGGGGCGGCCTCCGAGGGGGCGCCGTCCATGTCGACCGCGATACGGCTCCAGCCAATTACCGAAGGAGCACGATGATGGGAAGAGGATGTCTTGCGGGCGGAGCCTTGCTCGCGCTCATGGCCTGTGCGGGCGGTGCGGAGCGGGGCGGGGGCGACAGCCCCGCCGCCGCCCGGGAGGTGCTGGTATCGGCGTGCAGCACACAGCAGGGGATCGGTTACCTCAAGCGGGAGTACGGCGAGAACTACTGCGAGTGCTGGGCCGATAAGGCGCTCGAGGTGCTGAGCACCGCGAACTACCGAACCTTGGTCGACGCGTCGCGTGCGGAGCTCGCTGCCGCGGATGGCGCGGACCGCGAGAAGATCGCGCGGCAGCACACCGAGATCTACTCGACGGTCTCGACCGCGGCCCAGGCCTGCAAGGGGGCGGGCTCCGACTGAGCCTCCCCCTGGGTGGGTGTGATGTTTCGCGGGGGCGCTGGTGGCCGGCCCGCTCACTGGCGGGAGCTTCAATTCCGCCCGCTCGCTCGGACCCGCGCTCGCGGGCGGTGAGTGGACCGCGCACTGGCTCTACTGGATCGCGCCCATCGGCGGCGTGACGGCTGGGATGCAGCTTTATGGGCGGCTGGCCCGCCGATCGGTGTCGCCCGCTCCGGCCTAGCGCTGGAGTCTCGTCCAAAGCGCCTTGAGCGTCGAGGAGCCACTGTCACCGCCCGCCCACTGATCGGCGATCTCGCTCAGCGCCGCTCTCGCTCGGGCCGTGTCTCCCCGCGCTTGGAGCAGGCCGGCCAACGCGAACCGCGACCGATACCAGTCGAAGATGGACTCCGTGCCCGTGGCCGGCGGGGCGCCGGTCATGAGCAACGTGATCGCCGAGTCTCGTTGCCCGGCGGCGGCGAGGGCGTCGGCGCGACGGTAGCTCACCATCGGGCGCTGCGGGTACGCCCGGATCGCTTCGAGCAGCGCGAGCGCTCGCTCCGGCTGCCCCTCCTGCAGGGCGAGGTCCGCGGTCAGGAACGCGAGCGACTCGCGATCGATCAGACGGGTGGTGTCGGCGGCCGCCCGGAGCTGCTCGAGCACCCGGGCGCCTTCGGTGCGCCGCCCCGCGGAGAACAGGGCGTGGCCGACCAGCGCGAGGAACTGCGGCGCGGCCGCGATCTCCCGCAGCTGATCGGCCACGCCAAGCAAGGCGCGCTCGGCGTCGGTGGAGTCGCCGGCGAGGAGCAGCGTGAGCCCCGCGAACAGCTCGCCTCGCGCGTTGCTGAGCGGCGCCCGCTGCTGTCGTGACGCTTCGGTCGCGCGACGGAAGCTCCCGACGGCGGCATCGAACTGCCCTCGGGCGATCGCCAGGAACGCGAGCCCCCGGTGCCCGAGCGTCCGCTCGAAGAGCCCGGGGCTCTCGAGCAGTGACTCGAAGTGCTGCTCGGTCTCGGCGAGTTTTCCGGCCATGAGGAGCGTGTAGCCGTACTCGGAGGCGACGTTGCCACGGCGAAGCACCTGCGAGTCGGTGCGCTCGGCCCGCTCGTATGCGGTCAGCGCGTCCGGAAACCGACCGAGCGCCTTGGCGGCGGTGGCGACGTTGACGAGGCTGTTGGTGTGATCGGGATCGAGCTGGAGCGCCTGGTCGAGCGCCTGTATCGCGGTCTCATGCCGCCCCGCCTCGAGCAGCGTGGTGCCGTAGTTGTACCAGGTGTCGGCGCTCGGGAACCGCTCCGCGAGCGTCTTGGCGATCCGCTCCGAGGCGGCGCGGTCGCCCCGGTACCCGGCGACGGCGGACTCGAGGTTGAGCCGCTCCCACTCGGAGAGCCGGCTGCTCCGCTCGAGCGCCTCGCGGTAGTAGCGCTCACCCTGGTCGGGTCTGTGGTGCCAGTAGTGCCACCCGCCCAACGCGCCGAGCGCCATCGCGAATCCCGTGTCCAAGGCGACGGCCCGCTCCCATCCGTCCTTGGCCAGCGCGAAGTTGCCGGCGGACCAGGCCTGCACGCCCACCGCGTAGGAGCGGAGCGCCTCCAGCGATGGCGTCGTCACCTGCGGCAGGGCGACGCTTCGAGTTCGCTGCTCGGCGGCCGGCTCGCCGAGCCGGGCTCGGATCTGGGCGATCACCCGGTCGAGCGCGGCGAGCGTGCCGGCGCGGGTCTCCGCGGGCTCGGCGAACTCGGCGACCATTCGATCGCTGGACGCGTCGAGCAGGGTGGCCGACACGAGGTAGCCAGGGTCGCGCCGCTCGGCGCGGAGGCCGATGACATAGCGGATGCCGTCCCGGACCGCCACCTCCCGCGCCAGGGCGACGGTCAGCGAAGGCGCCGAGTCCGCGAGCTGCATCCGACGGAGCGTGGCGATGATCCGGCTTCGTCCCACCAAGTCGACGTGGGCGGACTGGCGGAGCGCCACCCGCGCGGCGAAGCTGAGGCTGCGATCGAAGAGGGTGTCGCCGGTGACGTTCTCGACATCGGCCAGCAGCAACGGGTCGCCCGCGGCATAGGGCAGCGCCGCCGGTGCGCGGCCGAGCCAGATCGCCATGACGAGGGCGAGCACCGCGATCGCGGCGACGGCCACCCGGCGGGTCGTCCTCGCCGGTCGCGCGTTGCCGGCGCGGCCAAGGCGAGGGCGCGTCGTGGCGACCCAGGCGGCGAATTCGGGCACGCTGGGGAGCGCCGGATCGGCGAGCGCCCGGCTTCGCTCGCGGGAGCTGAGCGGCACCGGGCCATCGATCGCCAGGTCGGCGACCAAGGCGCCCGGCTGCAGGCGCCAGCGCCCCGCGGAGCGGTCGACGGTCCCCGGACCGAGCGACTGCTCGAGCTCGGTCAGCGCGGCGCCGAGGCGTGCCCGTCCGGCATTCGCCGTGTCGTCCGGGGTCAGTCGCAGCAGCAGCTCGTCCACGGTCACCCCGTCGGCTTCCAGGGCGAGGATCGCGAGCAGGCCGAGCGCGACGGAGCTCCGGGGAGTGCAGGGACCCGTCGGACCGAGCAAGTCGATGACGCCGATCAGGCGGAGACGGAACCCGTCGCCGGTCGGCCGGGTGCTCATCGGGGGGCTCGATTCGCGGCGAGCCAGGACTCCGCCCGGCGCCGGTAGGCGTCGAGTGGTGGATCGGCGTCGCGCCAGGCACGGGCGACCCACTCGTAGTGGACCCGGGCGCTGTCAGTCTCGGCGAGCGCGGCGAAGGCCTCAGCCAGGAGCGCCCTGAGCTCGCCGCGATTGACCGCGCTGCCCCAACGGCTTGGCCGGGAGCGGATCGCGGCACGCAGCGGGCCGAGCGCGGCCGCGGGACGACCAGCGTCGAGCGCGAACCTCGCGAGAGTGAGCTCGAGGAACGGATAGTCGGCAGGCCAGCCGCGGGCGCCCTCCAGGGTGACCAGGGCATCCTCCAGACGTCCGGCTTCGGCCGCCAGGAGGCCCCGGGCAGCGGCCGACAGACGCGCCCGTCGACCGGAGGCGGAGCGCTGCTCGAGTGTCGTGATCGTCGCTTCGATCGGGCGAACCCTGAGAGAGTCGTTGGTCCGGTGCAGCGCCAGCGCCGCGAGCGAATAGTAGCCGGCCGCTGCGGCCGCGGCTCGACCATCCGCACCCAGGGCAGTCTGCTCGGCGAGCCGGCGGAAGCTCTCCGCGGCGAGGAAGGGGCGACCGGCCTCGAGGTCGAGCATCAGCGTCGCAACGGTATCGGGCATCGCGGTGCCGGTGGCGGAGGGGCCGCGGCTCCGGGCCAGGACCAGCGCGGCGCGCAGCTGGCCGAGCGCGCGGGTGGCCCGCAGGCAGGCGAGCCGGATCTCAGGTTCGCCGGATTCGCCGCGGCAGCGGGCTGCTACCCGATTCGGGTCGCCGAGGATCACGGCACGGCCGATCTCGCGAACCGCCTTGCCGGTCGAATCCTCGCCCGCGCGAGCCAGCGCCGAGTCCGCGCGGACGAGCTGGCCGCTCGCATCGAGCAGGTCGCCGAGTCGGCCCCAGGGGATGGGGTCCCGGTCGCGGAGTCTCGCCCAGCGCCGGAGCACGAGCTCGGCGGCGGCCGAGGAGTCGGCATCTCGGTAGACGTTGGCGAGGGTGGACAGGTGGCTGCAGGCGCGGCAGACGTCGCCTTCGGTCGACGCCGCCGAGTCGAGCGCGACCGCCCGCTCGAGCAGGGTCGCGATCCGGTCGACCGGCTCACCCGCCTGACGGAACACCTCGGCGGCGCGGGCGAGCGCATCGGGGTCGTTGGGGTAGATCACGACGAGCGATTCGGCCGCGGCGAAGCCCGCCGGGTCGTCGTGCGCCCATGCCACGTGCGCGCGAACGATGAGGCGATCGCGGGTCGAGGCGCGCGCGGACAGCTCGGCGGCGCGGCCCGCGAGGGTGGCGGCGTCGCTGTCGCCCGCGGCGGCCGCGCTCCGCCAGGCGTAGTAGGCGGCCAGTGCGAAGCTGGAGTCTTCGCGGAGCGCAGAGCGGAAGAGGCGGCCCGCGGCGAACTGGTCGAATCGGTAAAAGGCCCGCAGCCCTTCTTCGTAGAATCGATAGGCCATCGGCGAGCGGGTCGTCACTTCGGTCACCGACGACGCCGGCGCGGAGGTGCGAAGCTCGCCCGCGATCGCGGCGGTCGCGCTGTCGACCAGGTCGAAACGGCTCGCGCCGGTCACCCGGTAGCCGCGGCGGATCATGCCGGAGCGAAGGTCGACGCGGCGGAAGTCGAGCTGCAGCCGGCCGTCACCGATCCGGGTCACGTCGCCTTCGACGATCTCGGTCGCGCCCGCTCGCCTCGCCGCCGCCGCTCGAGCGTCGGCGCCGTTCGGGTCGACATCGGTCGGCATCAGCTCCAACAGCCGCGACATCGCCACGACCTCGAGGTTAGTCAGCCGGCCGAGACTCGTGGCCAGCATGTCGGCGAGGATCCGACTCACCTGGGTCGAGTCGGGACTGGCGAGATCGCGGATCTGCCCGATCGCGACCGTGGGCGTCGAGGCAGGACCGGGCCGACGGGCTTGGGCGACGAGCCATCCGCCCACGATCCCGATCACGGCGAGCGCGCCAACGCCGGCCCAGCGCAGGCGACGAAGCCGAGGTCGACCGGTCGCGATCGGCTCACGACGCGGGGTCGCAGGTCCGGTGGTTGCCTCGTGGTTCGGCACGGGCTCGGAGGCGCCGGTGGCTCGGAGCCGCTTGGTGTAGGCCGTAATGGCCGCATCGGGCTCGGCGTCCAGTTCCTGGCGCACGGCATCGGTGTGGCGGCGCGCGTGGGCGAGCGCGGCGGCGCGGTCGCCCAGGGACACCAGCGCCTCCATGTATCGGAGGGCGAATCGCCCGCTCAGCGGGTCGAGGCGGGTCAGCAGGCCGGCGAGCTCGGCGTCCCGGCGCCAGTCTTTCGGACCCTCCTGCCCGAGCGCCCGCTCCAGCACGCCCAGCACCCTCGTCCGGAGCCGCTCGCGCTCGGCGTCGACCCACTGATCGAAGCTCGCGAGGTCGGGAAGGGAAAAACCTTCGAGGAAGGGACCACGGTAGGCGCGAGCGACCGCGCTGGCGTCCTCGCTCTCGAGCGCCGCCTCGAGCTCAGCGAGGTCCGACCGAATCCGGCTCGGGTCGAGCCGAAGGGTCGGCTCGGCGATCGTCGCTTCCGCCCCAAGGTCCCGATGCAGGCTGTACAGGGTCTGCGAGAGCGCGTGGCGGGCCTTGGCCTCGTCGCGGTCCGGCCAGAGGATGCCGAGCACCCGGTCCCGGGACACGCCGACGCTCCCCGCGGAGGCCAGGACGGCCAATAGGGCCAGGCGTCGGGGCTTCGGCGCCGGCGACTCGCCCGGGCCGGAGCCCTCCACCCAGAGCCCACCTAACGTGTTGATCCGCAGCATGTTCGCGCGCCAGATGAGAGCCAGATGATACGACCCGGCGCCGGCTGATAGGCGGCTGAGCGCCTCGCGCCAGCTTGCGCCGCGATTCTAGTCCGGTTCGATGGGCTCCGGCAAGCGGTGCCGCCGAGCCGACACCTCGGTCGAGGGCGCAATGTCCGCACCAACCAGGCTGGCACTCCTCGTCGGGCTCTGCGCCTGGGCTCCGGGTCCGGTCACCGCCCAGCGGACTTGGCAGGCCGACCTCCGAATCCAGTCCATAGAGATCGTTCCCGTCGGGCAGGGCAGCCTGTCCCTCCGGGTGCAGGTCACGAGCGGCGAGCAAGCGACCGCGCAGGAGAGCCGCCTCGAGATTCTTGTGCCCGTCGGGGTCGAGGTCGTTCGAGTGAGCGCGGGCTGCCGCGCGGGCACCTTGGCGCTGCCCGCCGCGGCGGGGCGGGTCACCTGCGATCTTGGCGATGTGCCCGTGCGCGGCCTGCGTGAAGTGACCCTCACGACCTCGCGGCCGCCGGCGGGCAGCCGGGCGCGCGTCGCCGCATTCGTGATGAGCAGCACGCCGGATCCGATTCCCACCAACAACTTCGCCGAGCGGTCTGCCCAATGATCGCTCGCGTCGTCTTCCTTGGCCTGCTCGCCGCCGCCACGGCGCGGAGTGGATTCGCGCAGCAGGTTCGGCAGCCGGTGCGGGCCGACGCACTGCCGCCGTTCGCCAATCCGGCGGCGCTCCGGGCCAGCGAGCTGCTCGCCCGTCGCGCGCCGGGGGTGGCTCCACGGGTCCTCTTCGAATGGGACCAGGTGAGCGGCGCCCGCGCCTACCTGCTCCAGGGCCAGTGGGTCGATCCGTCCACCTGGGCGCTCCATGCACGCGAGTATCGGGTCGAGGCCGGCAACGCCCGCCGCTGGGCGGCCGACGGCGTCGCGTTCGACGTGTCGCTCCCTCCCGGCGCCCATTCCTGGACGGTGGTCGCGGTCTTCGGCCCCGAGGACATCGGGGACTTCGCGCATCCGACCCACATCGCATTCGACCTCGAGGCATCACATGACTGACTCGTCGGGGCGCGAAGCCGGCGTCGCGAACGGCGTGGTGGCCGGCCACGGGAGCGTGGCGCGATGAGGCAGTGGCAACGAGAGGAAGGAAGCGTGCGACGGGTGTGGTGGTTGGCTCAGGCCGTGGCCCTGGTGATCGGTGCGACGCTGCTCATCGTGGCGTCGGCGGTGGCGCAGTCGCCACTCTCGCGGCTCCGCAAAGCCAAGGACGCAGTCAAGAAGGCGGTCGACACCGCGGCCTCGAAGGCGGCCGCGGACGCGATCGACAGCAGCCGGCTCGCCAAGCCGCTGACCCCGGTGGCGGCGCTCCTCGGCGACCGGCCGGGATGCGCGGGCGACTCGACCGCGGTCGGCGCGACCGTGGTGACCGCGGCCAAGCGGGAGCTCCAGCTCGGCGACACGACACTCCTCGCGCAGCCGGGCTCGCCGTGCCCGAACGGGACGGCGACGGGCGCTGGCTCCGGGGCCGCCGAGCGCGCCCGGGTCGCGCCCCAGGTGGGCGGGGGCGCCGGGACGGACGCGGCGTCCGCGGTCTCGGCGGCGCTCGTGGCGGCGCCGCTCGTGGCGGGCGGCGCGAAGCGCCTCTTCGGCAGCAAGCCACCGAGCGCCTCGGATGTGCTCAAGACGCTGCTGCAGAAGGGACGGGTGGAGGTGCGCGGGATGCGATTCCTGCCGGGCAGCGACCGAATGGAGCCGGTGCCGCTGCCCCTGGTCGAGCCGGTGGCGGAGGCGCTGGCGGCGCTCGACGGGCGGGTTGGGATCCACGTCTGCCTGGAGGCCAATCCGCGTGGCGCGATGGCCGACACGGCCTTGACGCGACGCCGTTTGGAGCGGGTCTGGGCCACGCTGTTGAGTGTCGGGGCGTCGGATCGGGCGTTCGCGCCCCTCGCCGAGACACGGCTCGACCTCCTCGCCGAATCGAAGGCGGCCAAGCTCGGTGAGTCCGAAGTCGAGTTGATCCTGCTCCCGGAGGTGAAGCCATGACAATCCCCGTCGGCGCCCGCTGGCTGCTCGCGGCCGCGGCGCTCATCCCGATCGCCACGCCGGCGCACGCGCAGGGCGCGGGCGGCCCGGTCACGAGGCTTCGAGTGGCGGTGATGGATCTCTCCGGCTCGGCGCTCAAGATGCAAACCACCCAGATGCCGATGGCCGCGCCGCCGCAGGCCTACCCGCCGCCGTCGACGGGGCAGCAGACCACGGTCACGATCGCGATCCCCCCGCCGAGCGAATTCGCCCGCGGGCTCACCGAGATTCTGACGACGGTGCTGGTCCGAACCGCTCGCTTCGTCGTGCTCGAGCGCTCGGCCATGACGCAGATCGAGCAGGAGCAGATGATCGGCGCTGCCGGGAAGACCACCCAGCAGACCGCGGCACGGCAGGGCGCGATGCTCGGCGCCCAGGCCCTCATCACCGGCGACATCACCGGCTTCACGTTCGACCGCTCCAGCATCGGCGGGCAGGTCACCAACCTGGTCAAGGGCTTGAGCGTCGCCACCGAGCGGGTCAGCGCCGAGGTGATCATCGACCTCCGGCTGATCGACGCGACGACGGGAGAGATCCTCCATTCCGCCAAGGGGAGCGGCAAGGCCAGTCAGACCGGCGTGGCAGCCGAGCTGATCCGAGAGGAGAAGAGCGTCAGCGCGGACGCCGCCTTCACCACGCCGCTCGGCCAGGCCTCCCGGCAGGCCATCCAGACCGCAGTCGCCAATCTGCTGGTCGGGATGCCGCAGATCCGCTGGAGCGCCCGGGTCGTCGACGTTCGGGACGGGGTCGTCTACCTCAACGCATCCGGCGCCGACGGGATGCGGCCCGGCCTGCGGCTCCAGGTGCTGGAAGCCGGCGAGGCGCTGGTGGATCCGGAGACCGGGGTCGCGCTCGGCGCGCCGGAGCGATCCGTCGGGGAGATCGTAATCGAGACGGTCCTGGAGCGCTTCAGCACGGCGCGAATCACCGGCGGGGACGGGATCGCCCGCGGGCACGTCGTGCGGCTGCCGGAGGGAGGGCGGTCGCGATGAGACGAATCGTGCTCTTCCTCGCCGCGCTGGCATGGCTCGTCCCTGCTGCCGGTGCGCAAAAGGCCGACTCCGCTCGTCAGCTCACCGCCTGGCTCGACGTGCCGTCCGGTTGGCTTCGGAGCGTCGACCAGGGGGTCGTCGCGGTGAGGCCGGATGATCTCTCCAGCGGCCAGTCGCTCATCCTGCTGGTCGACCCGCTCGCGGAGACCTCGGACGATCTCGCCACGTCGTACGAGCAGGCGCTTCGCGACCTCGGTCCGTGGCGTCCGATCGAGACCCCGCGCGACCAGCAGCTCGGCAACGGCTGGTCGTTTCGTCATGGCCTCGGCGTCGCCACGCTCGACGGGCGGAGCTACACCGCTCACACCGCCGTTGGGCTGCAGGGCGCCCGGCGGGTTCGGATCTGGGTGCTCGCCAACAGCGACGCGACCTACAACCGGTATCAGGCGCAGGTCCTGAGCGCGATCGCCAGCGTGCAGGATATCCCGGCGGAGGGCGCCGTGGCATCCTCCGCTTCCGCGGTGGACGCGATTCCGACCGGCGAGGTCCCGCCCGGGTTCGGTGAGGGAGTCTCGGGCGTCTACATCGGGATCGAGCGCGGCCTCTCGGCGAGCGCTGGCGTGGCTCCGGGCGGCGGGACGGCGCCTGCCAGCTACGTCGGCGACTACTCGGAAGTCGACGTCTTCTTTCCGGACGGCACCTACCGCCGCCGACTGCCGCTCCGCGGCCTCGCATCCGACTCTGTCTGGGAGCGGCGCCAGCAGCCCGTGCTCTGGGGCACCTGGAGCCGGGATGGGAATCGGATCACCGTCCAGCGCGGCTCCTACAGGACCAGCTACACGATCGACGGCGAGACCTTGGTGAACGACCGGGGCAGGGCGTGGGCCAAGGTGCCGGTTCCGCGCAACGCCCGTCTCGACGGCACCTATGTCCGCGCCGACTTCCGCGATCCCGACGCGCCCCGGCTGGTGCTTCGCGCCGACGGCTCCTACGAGGATCGGGGCGGCTTCCTCCGGATGGTGGGAACGGCGTGGCACCTCGTGGTCCCGAACGGTGACGTGCTGGTGAGTCGCTGGAGCGACGCCCAGGCTCGCCAGATCATGGGCGGCGGGAGCGGCACCTACACCTACGACGGGTTCACCCTCACCCTCAGCGATCGGGATGGCCGGGTGTGGATGATCAACGCCCTGGTGCCGGCGGACGAGTCGCTGCCCCAGCCGCAGCGCCTCTACATCCACGGCCGGGCGCTGGTGCGGGAGTGATCCCCGCCATGGTCGCCCCGCTCGCGGTTCTCCAATCCGACAGGAGACGAACGATGCGCTTTGCCCTCTGCCTCCTCGCCGTCCTGGGCCTCAGCGGGGGTGAGAGCCTGGTGGCTCAAGCCCGCACCAGGCTGGCCCCTACTGACCTGGTGACCCGCGCGAAGCCCAGCCTGATGAGTGGTCGCTACCGGGTGATGGTTCTTGGCGCGCACGTCCGGGGAGAAACCGTCGACGATCCGCTGCAGCTCGATGGCAAGCGCGACGAGATCTACTTCGCCGCGCGGGTCCAGCAGTTCGACCGTCGCGACGGGCAGCGGCTCGGCAGCATCCTGGCTCGGACCGCGGTCATGGGCGACGTCAATGGTCACCCGTCCCGGGTCAAGGCGGGGACCGCGAGCGCCCAGGGGGGCATTCGAAGCGGCGACCGCGTGCCCGGGGTTCCCGACGTGGGGGCCTACGTCGCTCAACCGACTTCGTCGTTGCTGCCACTGCTGGTTTGGGAAGGGGAGCTCCGCGACGGCATCGACGTGCTGCTGGTGCAACCGGAGGTCTGGGAGTGGGACGGCGGCGCGTCGGCGTTCAACACCTGGGTGAGTCGCACGGACGAGCTGACGCTGGCGGACCCGCCCGTCCAGCAGCTCCTGGCCGCTGGCCAGCTGACTCTCACTCGGCGTCACACCTTCGACATCGGTCGCCACGGACCGGGCATCGACCGGCCGATCGGGGCGCTGGAGCACGCCGTCGGGCTGGCCCTCTGGGAGCAATCGCTGGTGGTCCTGACTCGCGAGGTGGTCGAGGCCGCCTATCGCGCGGGTGCGGCGTCCGGCCGCCCGCCGCTGACCGTCGAGGTTCGGCGGATGGGGGACACCCGCGTCACCACCTATCCCGACGGCGACTACTTCATCTACCTGCGCGTGGAGCGTGTGCCATGAGGCGCGTCATCCGCCGTCCCGGCCCGGTCGAGGCCAACCAGACCCCCGACAGGAGGAGCACGATGCTCCACGGCGCCCGCCGTACGGCGGCCGTCGCCTTGGGTGTGGCCGCGCTCGGCCTCGCGCTGCTGACGAGCGTGCCGCTCCAGGCGCAGGTCCGGAGCCGGCTCCGCAGCACCCTGGAGCCCAAGGCCCCCGCCGTCACCAGTGGCCGCTACCGGATCGTGGCGCTCGGCGTTCGCGTCGACAAGGAGACGACCGACGACATGCTCGAGCGCGACGGCAAGCGCGACGAGATCTATGTCGCCGCCGGGGTCCAGCACTTCGACCGACGAGACCGCCGGGTGATCGCGCTTGGCATGGCACGAACCCAGATCATGGGCGACGTGAACGGATTCCCGACCCGGCTCCAGGCGGGCTCGGCGAGCTCCCGGGGCGGGATTCGCACCAGCGATAACGTCCCGGCCGTCGCCGACGTCGGGAGCCTCGCCGGCGCGCCGTCGCCCAACACGCTCCCATTGCTGATCTGGGAAGGCGACCTGCACGACGGCGTGGACGTGGTGGTCGTGGAGCCGGAGATCTGGGAGTGGGACGGTGATCCAGGGTTGTTCGACGCCTGGCAGCGGACCACGACCTGGCCCACCATCGGGGATCCGGAGGTGCAGGACCTGATCGGCCGCCAGCTGCTCGGTCCGACGCCGAAGCTGGTGGGGCGCGACTCCCGGCTCCTCGCGGAGTACCACGCGGGGCACGATGTCCCGATCGGAGGAAGCACCTCGCCGACCAACGGCATGTCCTACTGGCAGATCAATGCCCTCGTGGTGACCCGGGAAGCGGTGGAGAAGGCGTTCCGAGACGGCTCCTCCATCGGCGGCCGACCGCCGGCCACGCTCGAGATCACCCGGACCGGGTACGCGAGCTCGATCCATACCTACCGGCTCTACCTCCGGGTCGAGCGGGTTCCCTGAGGCGACCATGGCTCGGCAGACCCGCTGGCGCGTGCCCTCGATTCGCGCGACTCCGATGCGCACGCCGGCGATGCGCCTGATCCGAATGCTGCTGCCGGTGGTGGTCACTGCCGGCGCTGTCGGGGCCGTCTGGGAGACCCTCGCCGACGGCTTCGCACCGGCCCAGGCCTGGACGTCCGATCCCTATTACGGCGCTCGGGGCACCTTCTTCGCCGACCTCACCGGCGATCGTCGGGCCGACGCCGTCGTCGTCAACGACGCGGGAATCACGGTCCGCCGTTCCAATGGCGGCGGCTTCGGTCCGAACGAGACCTGGAGCGGACCCTTCTTCGGCACCCGCGGCACCTTCTTCGCGGACGCGACCGGCGACCGACTGGCCGACGCGATCGTCGTGAACGACGCCGGGATGACGCTCAGACGGTCGACCGGGAGCGGGTTCGGGCCGAACGAGAGCTGGAGCGCCGCCTTCGCCGCCGTTGCCTTCGCGGATGTCACCGGCGACGGCAGGGCCGACGCCATCGCGGTGAACAGCCGTGGCCTCCTGGTCCGCGTGTCCACCGGGGCCGGCTTCGGTCCCGAGCAGGCCTGGCACAGCCAGTTCTACGGGGACTACGGCACCTTCTTCGCCGACTTGAACGGCGACGGCAGAGCGGATGCGATCGCCGTCGGCGCCGGCGGCATCCGAGTGCTGCTCTCCACCGGCACGGCTTTTGGCGGCCCCGCGGGTGCGACCAGCTGGAGCTCGCCGTTCGTGGGTGACCGGGGCACCTACTTCGCCGACGTGACGGGTGACGGCCAGGCGGACGCGATCGCGGTCTTCACCAACACGGCCGTTCTGGTCCGACGGGCCACCACCGCCGGCCGGAGCTCGGGCTTCGGCGCCGACGAAGACTGGTCGCGGTTTCCCTTCTGGGGGAGCCGGGCCACCGCGTTCGCGGACGTGGATGGCAACGGCGTGGCCGACGCGATCGCGGTCGGCGACGCCGGCATCGCCGTTCGGCTCGCGGGCGCCACCGTGGCGTCGCGGACCGCGGTGCGGAGCCAGCTCACGCTCTCCAAGTCGACGTCGCCCCCGGCGAGCGGAACGTATCAGGTCGGCTTGATCGGGTTCATCGCCAACCGCGCCACCTGGGACAACGCGCTCCAGGTCGACGGCAAGGGCGACGAGGTCTACGCCAGCACGGACGTCAAAGTGCTGGCGCTCAACGGCACCGCCGTGCCTGCCGGCCTCGACGTCAGCCTCCAAAGCTACGTCTACGGCGACGTCAACGGGCAGACGGCCGCGATTCGAAAGCAAGGCGGGCAGGCGAGCCCGTTAGGCGGCTTCGGCAACGGCTCGAGCTATCCCAACCCCTCCTACGTCGCGTATCCGATCCAGCTGGGGGACCCGCGGACGATCCCGATGTTGCTCTGGTCCGGCACCCTGATCCGCGGCGAGAACGCGGTCGTGGTCACCCCGACGCTCTGGGAGTACGATGGCTCCGCCGTGGCGGGCGCGTTCACGGGGTGGGTCCGGTGGGCGCAGCAGACCGCGACGGGCGTGCTCGCGAATACCCAGACGGCCCGGCAGTACATCTCGCTGCCCAACATTCCCGAGCTCGATCTGGCCTCGCTCGGGGCCGGCGTGGCCCTGGCGTTTCAGGAGGGCGTGCTCGGGACCGACGGCGACCGTCCGATCGGCATGAAGCTCGAGAGCGGCCGGGCGGTGTTCCGCCCCAGGACGGTGGTGCTCACCTACGATGGCGTCGAGCAGTTGCTCGCCAATCAGATGGGCTCCTGGCCGCGGGGCACCATCCTGATCGGTTACCAGGACGACCCCAAGTGGTGGGGCGACTACACCCTGATCCTGCGGGTCGAGCGCGTCCCGTAGCAGGTCCAGATCAACGACCCGTATCCGGAGAATCGACATGTCGAACGCCACCCGTTTCAACGCCATCGCTGCCGTCGCCCTCCTGGCGACTCAGCCCGCGGCCGCCCAGGTCCGAACTCTCGCGCGCGAGCCGGTGCTCACGACCAGGGCGCTCTCGCCGATCGCCACGGCGACGCTCAACGCGGTCGGAGGCAGCGTGATCCTCGCCAACGTCGTCGTGCGGGCGT
This sequence comes from Gemmatimonadales bacterium, assembly GCA_050184075.1. Lineage (GTDB taxonomy): Bacteria > Gemmatimonadota > Gemmatimonadetes > Gemmatimonadales > GWC2-71-9 > SHZU01. The sequence continues at coordinate 3,636 of JBFXAS010000008.1, read as the reverse complement.
TCGCCGACAACGTGAACATGATGTCGGCCTCCGGGATCGGCGGGCCGGGGGAGATGCAGATGCACGTGCCGATCCGCACCACCGGCGAGCCCGGCAGCCGGCTCACCGTGCGGTCGGACGCCCCGATGCCGAGCGGCACCTATTCGGTCGCCATCGGCTTCACCCACGCCAAGACCGGCGACGCCGTCCGCTTCGTCGACGGCAATACCGGCGCCGTGTTGGGCAGCTGCAGCATGACCCAGCAGCCCAATTGGCACGACGTCCAGCCGTGCGCCACCTCGGTCGCGTTGATGGGGGCCCGCCTGGACCTGATCGTCGAGCCGACGTCGGGCGTGCAGCTCTATCCGACGACGATCACGGTCTCACAGTTCCGGTAGCCGCGGCCGATTCGCTCGGTCAGGGGAGACGAGATGCGATCCAACGTATTGACCACGGCAGTCCTGGCGGCGATCTGCGGGGCGCCGAGCACGGCCCTCGCGCAAGGCGCCGGGTCGGCCTTCGCCCCGCCCGACTCGAAGGGGATCCTCAAGGTCACGATCGAGGTCACGGGCTCGGGCCGTGACGGGTACCGAAGCGGCGTGCACGACTCGCTCCATTGGACGATCCGCCATCGGCTCAGCTACGAGACCGCCCTGCTGGCGTTCGAGCCCATGATCGACACCTCCAGCGCGAGCTTCGCGGCGATGGACGCTACCGAGGCCGCCGCCCGCGAGGTGCTCGACGACGACGCCGAAAGCCTGCAGGCGAAGTGGGACGAGAAGGTCGACGCCTGCGACGGCGCCGAAGCCTGCGAGATGCGGGTGATGGCCGCGATGATGGCCGACCCCGACTATCGCCGGCTGGTGCTCAAGGTCCAGGACAAAGGCGGCGGGGTGATGGCGAAGGCGCGCGGCATCGACCTGGGATTCCGATATCAGCGGTGGGCCTGGCGCACCGGCCCCGACCTCGAGCCACCCACGGTGAAGGGCATGGCCACCGTCGAGCGCCGCGAGCAGGTCTACGGGATGGTCTCGACCGATGGAACCGGCGCGCACCACGGCGCTCGAGGCTGGAGCGCGTCGGGGCCGATCGACCCGCTGAACGCCCCGACCAAGGCCGGACACCTGATGGTCGACCTGCGGAGCGGCGACTATCGGATCGAGATCCCGGTCGACTTCGTGCTTCCGGTCGAGGAATGCGAGGGTCCGCTCGGGGTGTGCAAGCCGAACGGACGGACCATTCGGGTCAGCCTGCTCGACGGGGCGTCATCGAGCAGCGAGGATGCCGAGTTCGTGGTCACGGCCACGGGCACGTTGGCGGCGCCGATGAGTCCCAAGGCGGGTGGATCGCAGAGCTTCCCCTCGAAGCTCGCGGGCGAGGGCTCGGTCGAGGTCAAGATCGAGTGGAGCTTCCAGGTCGCGGGTCGGGCGCCGTGAGCGCGCCCAACGGAGCGGACCTGCTTGGGCGGGCCCGGCGACTGTTGGCCTCGCCGAGGGCGGAATGGGAACGCATCGCCGAGGAGCCCACCGACGCCCGCGCGCTCTGGCTGTACTGGGTCGTGCCCCTGGCCGTGATCGGCCCAGTGGCCGGTTTGATCGGAGGACTGGTGCTCGGAGCGCCAGCCGCGAACCTGGTCGGGATCCGCCTTGGCGTCGGCTACTACCTGCGTGGCGCCGTCACGGGGTTCGTGGGCAGTCTGCTCGGCGTCTTCATCGTAGCGACGTTGGCTCGGCTGCTGGCGTCCAGGTTCGGCGCCACCTGCGACGGCCGCACCGGGCTCAAGCTCGCGGCCTACTCGTTCACCGCGGCGTGGCTGGCCGGTGCCTTCGCCCTGATCCCGTGGCTCGCGCCGCTCGGCTTCCTCGGCCTCTACAGCATCTACCTCCTGCATCTGGGCGCTCGCGCGCTCACGATGGTGCCGGAAGACAAGGCCCTCGGCTACACCGCCGCCATGGTGGTCGGTGGGTTGGGCGGCTCGCTGGTGCTGGCCTGGATGGTGCCCTGAGGCGGCTCGACGTCGCAGCTATTCGGCCCGCATCGCTTCGATCGGATCGATGCGGGTCGCCCTCGCGGCGGGGAGCAGGGCCGCGCCAAGGGCGGCGGCCGTGAGCACGAGCGGGGCGGCCACGAAGACGCCCGGGTCAGTGCTGCTCACGCCGAAGAGATGATGCTCGAGGAGCCGGCCCGCGGCGAGGCCGACCGCCGTGCCCGCCAGCGCGCCGAGGCCCACGAGCGTGAGTGCGCCGCGCAGGATCCCCGCCAGGATCCCCCGCCGCCGGGCGCCAAGGGCGAGTCGCACGCCGAGCTCCCGAGTCCGCCGCTCGACGGTGTAGGCGACGATTCCGCCCAACCCGACGGCGGCGAGCACCAGTGCCAGAACGGAGAAGACGCCGACCGTGCCGGCCAGGAACCGCTCGTCCGTCACCGAGCCGGCCATCACTCGAGTCATGGTCGAGAGATTCGCCGCCGGCAGCCGTGGGTCGAGCTCGCGGACCACCTGGCGCACCGCGGTCATCGCGGCGACGGGTGGGAGGCTCGAGCGAACCACCAGGGTGGCGAAGCGTGTGGCCTGGCCACCGTAGATGGCGCCCGCCTGCGCCCGCGGCACGTAGATCTGAGGTGCTGCCTCGGTCCGATACCCGCCCTGGCGGACGTTGCCGACCACCCCGACGATGGTGAGGACCGGCGTCTCGGTCGTCGGCTCCCCGAACTTGACCGTGCGGCCGATCGGTCCACCGTCCGGCCAGAAGGCGTCTGCCATGGCCTGGTTCACCAAGGCCACCGCCGGCGCGCCGGCTCGGTCGGAGGCCGCGAGACGCCGACCGGCTCGGAGCGGCACGCCCAATGCCTCGAGCGTTCCGGGGCTCACCACCTGGTACTCCGCGTTCCAGTAGTCGTGCGGATCGGTCGCTCGGTCGGTCGGTTTCATCGACTCGAGACCGGGCCTGCCGTCGAAGGGAAGAACCCGGATCGCCCCGGCTGCCACGACCCCCGGCACGCGAAGCAGTCGCTCGTTGAGCGCCTCGTGGAAGACCGTGACCGCGGTCTGGCCGGGATAGTCGGCGCTGTTGAGCGACAGGTCCATGGTCACGACCCCGACGGGATCGAAGCCGGGCTCCATCGCTCGGAGCTTCGTGAAGCTCTTGACCAGGAGCCCGGCGCCGATCACCAACGTCACCGCGAGCGCCGCCTCCACCGCCACGAGCGCTCGCCGGAGGCGCGCCCGGGGCCCGCCGATGGTGGCCGCGCGCCCGCCGTCGCGGAGCTGGGCGACCACCGTGGCGCGAAGCCCCGTCGCCACGGGCAACAGGCCGAACACCAGACAGGCGAGCCCGGTCACCACGACCGTGAAGGCGAGCACCGGTACGTCGATCCGAATCGCCCCGAGTCGGGTCAGCTCGGGCGGGCCCCAGCGCTCCAGCAGGCCGCCCGCGCCCACCGCGATGGCCAGCCCCGCGGTGGCCCCGATGGCGGCAATGATCCCGCTCTCCGCGAGGAACGGCCTCGCCACCCCACTCGCGCCGGCGCCGAGCGCGAGACGGAGTCCGGTCTCCTGATGGCGGTGTTCGATCCGCACCAGCACCAGCGACGCCACGTTGGCCGACGCCATCAGCAACACCAGGCCCACGACGCCGAGCAGCAACAGCAGCGACGACC
>JBFXAS010000007.1:0-55648 GCA_050184075.1 Gemmatimonadales bacterium | reverse complement strand
CGACCCTCGAGCGCGCGATCGAGGCTGTCGGCGAAGAAGAGCGTGTTGATGATCTCGTCGATCGACTCGAGCCCGAGGGAGTCGGCCACCGCCTTGACCTCCGGGTGGCTCACGATCCCGTCGATGAACCCCGCGAACGAGGCCGAGCCGTGTTTCACCCGCGCCGAGGCGCGGAGCGCGCCATCCAGGTCCTCGTCGACCCGGGCCGGCCCCACCACCCGCTTGCCGCCCGCGACCCGACCGTAGGTGGAGCCGGTCTGCCCCTGGTCTTTCACCTCCGAGAGGCCAACCAGCGTCTTCCGCATGGTGAGGGCCGCGCCCTTGATGTAGACGCCACCCGGGCGGAGGATCCGATAGGTGTCGATGAAATTCGGGACCGCCGGAAAGATCGCCGCTAGCGAGGGCGGCTTGGCGATGGCCGCGATCAGCTGGATGATGCCCGGCCACGAGGCGCCGAACATCCCGACCTTGTCCGTGGTCCACGGCTGGGCAGCCAGCCACTCGATCACCTGACGCATGTCGGACGCTTCCGCCGAGAGACCCACTGACTGCACCCCGAAGGAGACGCCGGTACCCCGACTGTCCATTCCCACCACGATATAGCCGTGCCGGAGCAGCTCGCCCGAGACCGCGGCCCAGCCGCGCTCGGAGCGATAGTCGGCGGTGTCGAGCAGCGGCGCCCAGCGTTGGCCGGCTGGAATGGCGCCCGGCATGGTGCGGATCGAGCCGTCCTCGAGCTCCGAGGCGCGCCAGTAGCGGGTCACGTAGAGAGCCACGGGCAGCGGCGCGGTGGCCATCTCGCCGCCCACCGCCGGACGATAGATGTCGATCGCGATCCGGGTGCCGTCCTCGACCGGGACGTAGCGAGACTCGCGCACGAAGCTGTCGTAGCGGGGCTGGCTGTATCCGCGATAGACGCCGAACGACGAGGCCCGGCCGGATTGCGCCGGCACCACGGCGGCCAGGGCACCCGAGCCGAGCAGCAGCAGCGCAAGGGTTCGGATCGAGGTCTTCATCGGGAGCGCTCCGAGTGGCGACGACCCAAGTTATCGGTGTCGACGCGCCCGGGGCAGCCTCCGAATTGCGTCCCCGGGCAGGCGGGGGTACTCTGGTCGGCGCACCCCAATCCCAACCGATCTTCCGGAGCCAACCATGAGCGGAATCAAGGACACGGCAGCACGCTTCTTCGACGCCTGCGAGACGGGCAAGGGGTGGGCGGGATGCAGCCAGTACTGCCACCCGAACGCCAGCTTCTCCGCGCAGGCCGGCGCGCTGGCCGGGGTCGACACTCTCGCGGCGTACACGGACTGGATGAAGGGCATGTTCACCCCGGTGCCCGACGGCTCCTACGAGCTCAAGTCCTTCGCGGTCGACACCGACCGGAACAAGGTCATGGCCTTCGGCGTCTTCAGCGGCACCCATACCGGCGAAGGCGGCCCCACCCCGCCGACCGGCAAAAAGGTGGCGGCCGACTACGTCTACGTAATGGAGTTCGACGGCGACAAGATCAAGCACATGACCAAGATCTGGAACGACGCCTTCAGCCTGCAGCAGCTGGGCTGGATGTAGCGCGATCGAAGCTCAGCGTCCGGGCGAGGACGGCTCGCCCGGCTTCAGAGTGAACCAGCGAACCAGCGTCGGTCGGGCCGGACCGCTCGCGGCGGTGAGGTCGGTGTCGAACGGTCGCCCGGGCCGGTTGCCCGCCACGTCCTCGAGCTCCGGGCTCACCGCCAAACGATGGCGGCCGCCGCCCCATCCGACCGCCGGGGTGAAGCGCCAGGTCCGCTCCCCGTCGTCCAGCTCGATCGCGCCCTGGACGGCCTGACCATCCGGATCGAGCACCGCGATCAGCCGGCGCGCGAGCGCCTGGTCGAGCGGCGCGGGAAAGCGGGCCTCGAGCGGATCGACGCTCCCCACCACCGGCCGGGTGAGCGCCCAGGCCGCCGGATCCGGCGTCGCGTAGCTCGCGGGCGCCACGAAGAAGGAGCGCTCCACCGGCTCGGCGAGCGCCCTGCCGCCCCGGTCGCGCCACCCGGGCTCGATCCGGAGCGTGAAGCGCTCTCCCGCTCGGAGCGGCCGGCCCATCTCCAGGTTGGTGCGGATCCCGCGCTTCACCCGACCCGGATCGAAGAGCACGGTGAGTCGGGTGCCGCTCGGATCCCAGAGCTCCTGGCTCAAGTCGAGAAAGGCAGCGCGCACCGGCTCGCCCTTACCGTCGAGCAGACGCAGGTGCTCGAGCGCCTCGCCCGGCCACATCGGACTCGCGAACTCGAGATAGAAGCGGAGCAGATTCTCCGGCAGGGTGTCGGCGGAGGGGTAGATCGCGACCACCCGCGGACCGTCGCCCTCGCGCGCCGACCGCGGCACTTCGAAGCGCTCCAGCAGCGGGGCCGCCCCGGGGGCGGTGTCGACCCGCACCACCAGAGTGACACCCTCGGTCGGCGGAAACCGCGGCGTGAAGGCGAGGCCCGTCTCGGTCGACCGCCAGCGCCCCGCCATCGCCGGTAACGCGCCACCGGAGTCGGCCGCCGGAACCGACCCCGCCGGCAGGGCGTGCACCAGCGCGGCGCCCTCCGATCGGACGCCGTCCACCCGAACCACGCCGAAATCGGGCCGAGCCCTGTCGAGCTCGACCCGGATGGTCACCGGGCCGCGCCGCGCCGCGCTCCCGTCACAGGCCAGCAGCGACAGCGCGAGCAGCCCGGCGACCTTCCCCCTCACAGCCAGGCCTTCTTGAACCCGAACACCTGCACCGCGCCCGACTGGAGGTCGCGCTGGAGAACGGCCACCAGCGCCGAGTCGAAGTCGGCGATCTGGAGCACGCCGGAGCTCGCGATCGCGAGATAGCCCACGCCCGACGGCTGGTACGCCTCGGAGACCGGCGTCGTGAGCCCCGGCGCCTTGGCGATCTGGTCCGGGTCCATCCGCATCATGGTGCGGTTGCTGTTGGCGATCAGCAGCCAGCGCTTGCCTTCCTTCTCGTAGGTGACGATGTCGATCGGGCGATTGCCACCGCCCAGCTCCGCCACGGTCCGACCCTTGAGATGGCGCGAGCGCTCGAGCTCACGCCGCTCGAAGACCGCGATCGGCGAGCAACCGTAGCCCGCGATCACCATCGGAACCCCGCCGATCGTGATCGGGAGGAAGGCCTCGATCGGCGAGGCCGTCTCCCAGCGGTTGTGGCTGGTGTGGTAGATCTCGACCGTGTTGACCGAGCCGCCCTTGCCGAACGGAAAGGGCACTCGTCGGAGCGCCGAGGCGAACTGCTCGTTGGACAGCCCGGCCACCCAGAGCTCGCCGTCACTGTAGCGGAGCTGGGTCACCGCCATCGACCACTGCGGCTGACCCCAGGGCGTCTTGGCGTCTTTGGCCGGCGCGGCCGGAAGCTCGGTGCTCGCGAACTTGATCTTGTCGAAGTCGACCAGCTCGACCCGATCGCTCCCGCTCACCCGCACCAGCGCCGGCGCGGCGTCGGCGCCGTCGATCCGGGAGACGGACAGATAGATCGCGTGGCTCTTGGGATGGACGGCCATGTCGCCGAAGCGGATCCGGTCCCGGGTGGTGCCCAGCAGCCCCGCAACCTTGCGATCCAGATCGGGCACCATGGTCCGATCCCCGAAGCCGGTCGCCTCGCCCGGCTCTGCGGGATCGAAGGCGTAGAGCAGGCCGGCCCGGGTGTCGGCGCCGAAGAGGGTCCCGTCGGGGCCGAAGGCGAGAGCGCCGAGGGACTGGACCGGCGCGGCGCCGAGTCGGAGGCCGCGCTCGTCGGTGTCGACGTGCCGGGCCGCCATCAGCGCCAGGGCGCCGAGGCCCAGCGCCGCGAGCCAGGGTGTCGTTCGCATCGTCATGGAGTCTCCGGAGTAGCGGGTCGAACGGATCCAGGAACGCCCTAACGCTTCCATCGCGGCCGCGTTCGTCCAACCCTTTCGGGACCGGGTGGCGAGCGCGGGGACGAGCCGGTGGTGAGAGGGACCGGCCGGTGGAGACGGAGGCGGATGATTGCGGCCGGGCCCGCGGGCCCCTAGCGTAGGGCCGATGAGCACCCCGCCCGTCCGCCTCGACACTCGACGGATCACCCTGCTGCTCGCGGTGGGCGCGGTCGGGATCGGGCTGCTCGACACCGCGCAGCTGCGGCTCGGCGTGGGGATTCGCGGCGGGAGCGAGCCGCTGGCCACCTCGATCGTGAGCCAGGGACTGCCCTGGGTCTGGCTCGCGCTCCTGATCCCCGGCGTGGTGTGGATGACGGTCCGCGCGCCGCTCGACCCCGACTCCTGGCGGCGGCATCTCGCGCCGCACCTCGCCGCCATGGTGAGCTTCGCCCTGCTCCAGATCGCCGGCACGGTGGCGCTCGGGCTGATCGCCATCCCCGGCATGAGCCCGACCGGCTACGCGACCAAGATGCTGCTCTTCCGCTTCCCGATCGACGCGCTGGCCTACTGGGGCGCGGTGGGCGCCGTGCAGGCGGCGCGGGCGACGGCACTGGCCCGCGCCCGGGAACGGGCGGCCGCCCGGCTCGAGGCCTCGCTCGCCGACGCGCGGCTGGCGGGGCTCCGCGACCGGCTCCACCCCCACTTCGTCTTCAATACCCTGAACGCGGTGAGCACCCTGGCGCTCCGCGGCGACCACGCGGGCGTGGTCCGGACGGTCGAGGCGTTAGGCGACCTGCTCCGCGCCCTCCTGGCCGAGGAGCGGCGCCAGGAGGTCTCCCTGGGCGAGGAGCTCGGCTATCTCGATCGCTACCTCGAGATCGAGCGGCTCCGCTTCGGCGAGCGGTTGGGCCTCGAGCGGGACGTCGACCCCGCGCTCGTCGAGGCGCAGGTGCCGGTGATGCTGATCCAGCCGCTGGTGGAGAACGCGATCCGGCACGGCGCCGCGCGGCGACCAGGCCCCGCGTCGGTAGCCGTGCGGGCGTATCGCGAGAACGGCGCCCTGGTGCTCGAGGTGCGCGACAGCGGCCCCGGGTTCAGCGGCACCCGCGACGGCAACGGCCGCGCGGTGGGCGCCGCGGGCATCGGCCTCGCCAACTGCAAGGCCCGGCTCGACGGGCTCTACGGCGCCGAGGCCTCGCTCTGGTGCGGCGACGCGCCCGACGGCGGCGGGCTGGTCAGGGTGCGGCTCCCCTATCACGAGACCCCGCTCGGCCCCGCGAGCGCGACCCTCACGCCGGCCGAGGGAATCGCGTCGTGATCCGCACCCTGCTGGTCGACGACGAGCCGCCCGCCCGCGAAGGCCTCCGCACCCGGCTCGAGCTGGAGCGCGACGTCGAGATCGTGGGCGAGGCCGAGGACGGCCTCGCCGCCGTCGTGGCGATCGAGCGGCTGCTGCCCGACCTGGTGCTGCTCGACATCCAGATGCCCGGCATCGACGGCTTCGAGGTGGTGGCCCGCGCCGGCCGGGCGCACCTGCCGTCGATCGTCTTCGTGACCGCATTCGACCGCTACGCGCTCAAGGCGTTCGAGGTGCACGCCGTGGACTACCTGCTCAAGCCGGTGAACGCGGCGCAGCTGGCCCGGGCGCTCGACCGAGTGCGGGAGCACCTTGCCCAAGCCGAGCTTGCCGAGCGGGGGCGGGCGGCCATGGCCGCCTTGCTCGACGAGCGGGAGCGAGCCGAGAAGGACGGGCCGACGGAGCGCTGGGCGGTGAAGCAGGGCGAGCGCTACGTCCTGCTCCGCGCCGACGAGGTCGACTGGATCGAGGCGGCCGCGAACTACGTCCGCTTCCACGCCCGCGGCACCAGCTACCTGATGCGCGGCACCCTGAGCGGGCTCGAGCGCCAGCTCGACCCCGCGCGCTTCGCCCGGATCCATCGCTCCACGATCGTCAACGTGGATCGGGTCAAGGAGATCGAGCCCGAGTGGCACGGCGACTTCGAGGTGGTGCTCCGGAGCGGCAAGGTGCTCCGGATGAGCCGGAGCCACCGCGACGCGCTGCTCCGCTGACCGGGCCGGCTCAGCCGCCGTCGGTGAGCTGCACCAGCCGGCCGTCGTCGACCCGGATCGCGAACAGCTCGACCGCCCTCCCCACGAGCGAATTGAAGGCGATCCACCTCCCGTCCGAAGACCACGACAGCGAACCGTGGAGCGGCGAGACGTCGCCGAGGCGGCGGACCGAAGAGCCGTCCGGAGCCATCACGAAGATCCGGAGCTCGTCCTCCTCCATCCCGGGCTCGCCGCGAATGAAGGCGACGGTCCGCCCGTCGGGCGACAGCGACGGGTTGAAGTCTCGCCCCGGATGATCGGTGAGTCGGACCTGCTCCCCGTCCGCGAGTCGAAGGCGCACCACCTCGGGATCGCCGTCCAGCTTAGCGCAGACGAAGAGCGCGTCGCTCTCGCGAGACCAGCTGGGCGGCGCGCCACCATAGGAGACGGCGGGGTCGCCCAGCTGGCTGGCGCCCCCTCCCACCGAGTCCCCGACGACGAGGCGCCAGCCCGGTCCGCCGCGCTGCAGCCAGGCGATCCGCCGCCCGTCGGGCGAAGGCGCGGGAAAGAGCAGCAGGCCCGGCAGCTCGCTCCGGCGGGTGACGACCTCGCCGCCGGGCTCCAGTCGGACCAGCCGATCGTCGCCGGTCGACACGTGACCCAGGATGGCGCGACCGTCCGGTGTGAACCCGCTCGGGCTGAAGCCATCGCCGTCCAGGGCGAGCGTCAGGCGGTGGCGGGCCAGGTCGAGCAGCCAGGGCCCTCGGAAGCGGCCGTGGATCTCCTGGACGAAGGTCAGCTTCCCGCCCTCCGGCGACCAGATCGGCATGAACTTGTGGCCGGGCAGCTCGAGCGGACGCCAGTCGCCGTCGAGCGGGCCGTCCGGCTTCGAGCCGGTCAACCGCCGGGTCAGGCCGTCCGCGATCCTCACGGCGAAGAGCTCCACCCCGCCATCCGCGAAGCCGTTGAAGGCCAGCCACCGCCCGTCGGACGAGAACGAGAGGGAGCCGTGGATCGGGCTGATCCCACCGACCTGACGCGCGCTGGAGCCGTCCGCCCCCATCAGATAGATCCGATTGGACGACTCGGGCTCCCCGGGCTCGCCGCGGATGAAGGCGATCCACCGCCCATCCGGCGAGAGCGAGGGGTTGAAATCGGGGCCTGGGCGCCGAGTGAGGCGCTCGATCGTGCCGGCGTCGAGCCGGAGGCGGACGACTTCGGGGTCGCCGCCCACGCGGGCACCGACCACCAGGCTCCGTCCGTCGGCGGACCAGGATGGAGGGCGTCCGTTGAACGACGCCGCGAGCTGGTCGAAGCCCTGGACCGCCTCGGCGCCGGCGGTGAGGACGCGCAACGACGCGTGGCCGGAATCCAGCTCGAGCCAGGCGAGATCGCCACGCGGCGACATCGAGGGATAGATGGCGTGGATGCCGGGCAACCGACGCAGCTCGGCCACCTCGCCCGCCGAGTCCCAACGCACCAGCAACGACGTGTCGCCGGCACGCCCGAAGCCGATCAGGGTGCCGTCACCCAGGAACCCGCTGGCCGTGAAGCCTTCGCGCGCCTCGATCCGCTCGATCACCCGGGTTTCGAGGTCGAGCATCCAGGGGCCTGTGAGCCGACCGGCCGCCTCCACGGCAAACGCCAGGCGACCGCCGTCCGGGCTCCAGATGGGCACGAACTTGCGTCCCTCGAGGCCCACCGGCCGCCAGCCCTCCAGGTCGCGCGGCGCTGCCAACCCTTGGCCGGCCAGAAACGCGAGCGCGATGCCGGTGATCCCAACGAGACTCATGCGAGGCCTCCTCTTCGGCAGGACGGCGGACGCCGCTTCATTCCGTACGCCGAGTCGGGGTGCCGAGGGCCGAGTGGCACGCTGCATCGATCCTAACTGGCTCGTCCGACCCGGCCGCCTCTCACGTAGGGTTGAAAGCCCGATGAGCCTTCTCGCCCCCCTGTTCCTCCTCTTGTGCGCCCTCGTCCTCGAGGGGTCCGAGCCTGCAAGCGCGCAGACCGGCCCCCTGCCCGAGGGCGCCACCCACACGCTCCGGTTCGCCGGAGTGCGGGCCGAGATCGGCGTGACCTTTCCCGTGCCGATGGCCGCGGCTCGGGCGGCGCTTCGGAGCGGGCTCGAGCCGGTGCCCTTCTCGTCCGTGGCGGCGACCGATCCGGTCGCGCGGCGGATGCTGGAGGCCCGTCCGGAGCTCGCGGAGATGGCCGCCGGAATCCTGGGCTGGGCATCGATGGACACCGTGCTCCTGGACGGCGCGCGGACGGGATCGGGTGGCGCGGTCACGGTCGCCTTCGTCTGGCTGCCCGTCTCGGGCACGGGCCCGCCGCGCTCCGTCACCCCCGCAACCGCGATCCCGCTTCAGGAGCTCGGCTTCTGGAGCGCGGCCCGCGATCTCGTCGGTCCCCTGGCGGTCGATCGACCGCTGACCGCGCTCGCTGGCGCGACCCTCGAGCCCGATCGGAGTGGTGGCTGGGCGGCCACCCTTTCGCTCGCCGACGGCACCCGACTCCGCGCCACCTGCCGGCCCGGCGGCACCGAGCAACGGCCGACCTTTCCCGATCCGTTCTACCAGGCGGTCTTCGCGCCGCGGCCCGCAGAGGCGGTGACGATCCTCACGGGCGGCGGGCATCGAATCCGCACCTGCGACGCCACGCTCGACGGAACCGTGGGTGAGCGGACATCGTGGGCCGGGGCGCTCACCCTGCTCCGGGGCGTGCCGGTGTCAGCCACCCTGCAGTCGGGGTGGACAGCGAACGGCGCGAGCTACCGAGCGCCCTAGCCGATGGGAGCCCCGATGACCACCGTTCCGCGCGGCCGAACCGGCGCGCTGATCACCTTCTCGATGACCGAGACGGAACCCGGCGAGCTCCGGCACGCGGTCGTCTACCGCGAGATCCGCGCGCGGATCGAGGCAGGCCGGCTGCCGGCCGGGGCCGCCTTGCCCTCGACGCGGAGCCTCTCCCGCCAGCTCGAGGTTGCGCGGAGCACGGTCGCCCTCGCCTACGCCCAGCTCGAGGAGGAGGGCTTCATCACGGTCCGACGCGGCACCCCGGCGCGCGTGCTCGGGCAGGGCGCCGCGCGGCGTCCCGCGCTCCGACCCGCGCCACCCCGAGTCGGAGCGAAGCCGCTCGCGCTCTCCCGGCGCGGGCGCGCCGTGGCCGCGTGCCCCAACCCGGTCTACCCGATTCGCCCGTCCACGCCGAAGCCGTTTCGAATCAGCGTGCCCGCGCTCGACCTCTTCCCCGCCGGCATCTGGGATCGCCTGATGTCCAAGGTGTTGAGGCGGGTGCCAGCCCAGCTGCTCTCCTATGGCGACGCGCGCGGCCTGCCCGAGCTGCGCCAGGGCATCGCCCGGCATCTCGCCGTCGCGCACGGCGTCGTCTGCGAGCCCGAGCAGGTGCTCGTCACGCTCGGCAGCCAACAGGCGATCGCGTTGGTGTGCCTCGCGCTCACCGATCCGGGCGACGCCGTCCTGATCGAGAACCCGGGCTACTTCGCGGTTCGGGGCGCGCTCGCGCTGGCGGGCGCCCGGCCGGTCGCGATGACGGTGGACGACCGCGGCGCCGACGTGCACGCGGCCCTCGCCGCTCACCCGACCGCGCGGCTCGCGATCGTGACGCCGGGGCGCCAGCTCCCGACCGGCGTCTCGCTCTCGCCCGATCGGCGGACACGGCTCCTCGAGTGGAGCCTGGCCACCGGCGGCTGGGTGCTCGAGGACGACTATGCGGGCGACCTGCGTTCCGTCACCGTCGACCCCCCGCTTCGGGCAGAGCCCGGTGGCGAGCGGGTGCTCTACGCCGGCACCTTCTCCAAGGTCCTCTTCCCCGCCCTTCGGCTCGGCTATCTCGTGCTGCCCGAGGGCCTGGTCGACGCCTTCGCCCGGGCGCGCACCTTCCTCGACTTTCATCCACCCCATCTGGAGCAGGCGGTGATGGCCGCCTTCCTCGCGGAGGGCCACTTCGACCGCCACGTGCGACGGGTCCGGACCGCGCTCGAAGCGCGACGCCGGGCGCTCGCCTGTCGGCTCACCACCGCGCTCCGCGGCCTCGCGACCGTGGCGTCGGCCGAAGGCAGCTGGCACCTGCTGATCCGGCTGCCGACGGGGTGGAGCGAGACGACGGTCGTGGAGCTGGCGGAGGCGATCGGAATCGAGGTGATCCCGTTGGGCGACTTCGTCGGCGCCCCCGCCCGGGTTGCCCCGGGCATCCTGCTCGGCTTCAGCGGCCTCCGCGACGACGAGCTCCGCTCCGCCAGCGAGGCGCTGACCACCCTGCTCCGCCAGCTGGCCGGTCGTCACCGACCGAGCCAGTAGCTCGCCTTCACCAGCAGCACGCTCTCGCCGGGCTCGCCGAAGAGCTCGTCGAGCGAGAGACCCGGCCGGAATCGGCCGTCCGGCTGACGCAGCGCCCTGGTCTGGGTCCAGGCCACGTAGAGGGTGGAGCCGGTAGCGAACTCCCAACGGAAGACCGCGTTCCCCCGCATGCTGGAGAAGGTGAAGTCGGGTTGGCCGATCGCGATCGCCGGGGCGGGGCCGGCCCCGTCCGGATCGACGACGCCGGCGGCCCGGTCGAACGTGGACCCGGCCGTGCCGTAGTCGCGGAGCGCGAAGCTCCGAGGGAGGAGCAGCTCGCGCACGGCGTCGTAGCGCACGCTCGAGACCAGCGCCTGCAGGTAGACTTCGAGCGACATCTTGGGCGAGAAGATCCAGTCGCCCCGGAGGTCCGCGCCGACGGTGCGCTGATCCAGATTGCCGAAGAGATAGCGGCGGCCGTAGGTCGCCGTCGCGAACGTGTCCGCCGCGCTCCGGAGGAACTGTGCCGGGTCGCTCGAGCGCGAGAGATAGGGCGCGAGGCTCAGGTTCACCGAGGTGGTCGGGCGGAGCTCGAGATCGAGCCCGGCCTGCCACGACGGGGCGTCGGCGTCCTCGAGCAAGGACAGGAAGCCGTTCATCCCGATGGAGACCGGCTTGCGGAGGTCCGACGACCAACCCGCGCGGATCGAGGTGAGACCCGGTCGCGCCATCGCCGGCCCGCCTCGCGTTGCCGTCACGTCGAGGCTCCGGGCATAGTAGATCGGGGCCAGATAGGCGCTCGAGAAGTTCCGGAAGACGAGGTTCACCGAGGGGGCGAAGCCGAGCCGGGTTCGAGTGCCACCGAAGTCCCAGCTCGCGAACGCCGCGGCGCTCAGGTGAGCCGATTGATACCAGCTGGAGGGCCGAGTCCACCGCCGACCGGTCATCACGTGACCGTTGATCACGTCGGTTCGCGAGGCGAAGCCGAGGTCGTTGATCTCGAAGCCCGGGGAGATGGCGCCGAGGCCGGCGTGAAAGGTCTGACTGCCTCGCTGCTTCTCGAGCTGGACCCGGCCGAAGAAGCCGCCGAGCGAGGTCGCGGTCGGGTCGACGGAGACGTGCGAGGCGTCGGGTCGCTGAAAGTAGTGGCTCGAGCTCCGCGCGAGCGTCGCGATCCGCTCGACCGTGCCGCTCACCCGCGAGTAGCCGCCCTGCGCGAGCAGCACCCAGGTTCTTCGCCCGTCGAGACCGACCCAGCCGTCGACCCCGCCGAAGAGCGCGGATCGGCTGAGCTGGGCCTCGAGACCCGCCGCGTCGAACGCGCGGTCGGTCACCGTACCCATCACGCCAAGGCCGTGGCGACCGCCCGCGAAAGCCCGCTGCGCGCGGAACGACCCGTACGCGGTGAGAGGCTCCACCTCGAGACGCGTGGTGGGCGCGTCGACCTCGGCGATTCGCGCCTGCTCGCGCGCGGTGACGGCGGCGAGGGTGCCCACATCCCAAGCCCCGACCTTGCCGGTGAGCTTCGACGCGCCGAGGATGGTCACCACGCTCGGCAGGTCCGCAAAGGCGGGTCGACCCACCGTGCCCTGCGGTGGCCGCCCGACCCGGCGCGAGTAGAAGGGAAGCACCGTGGGCCAGTCGAAGGTCACCGTGCCGCCGCTCCCGCCCTGGCCGAAGCGGAAGATGTTGGTGCCTTCGACGAAGAACGGCCGGCGCTCCTGGAAGAAGGTCTCGAACGCCGTGAGGTTGACCACCGCGGGATCGACCTCGACCTGGCCGAAGTCCGGGTTGACGGTGCCGTCGAGCTGGAGGTCGCGTCCGAGCCCGAGTCTGAAGTCGAGACCGAGGCCGGCGCTCAGCTTGCTGCCGTCGAAGAACGGGTCACCGGGCACCGCGGGGCCGAAGTCCGCCCGCTGGGTGACGTAGGGCAGCACCTCGCGCCGCGGCCTCGGCGCGAGCCCCTCGAGGCCCTCGAGCCGGGCGAAGCGGGAAACGAATCCGGTGCCCTGACGGGGCCGGGGAACGAGATAGCTCACCTCGTTGCGGCGACCGATGCCCCGGCCGACATTGACACCCCACGCCGGACGATCGCTCTCCGGAATCCGGAGCTGGGAGAGCGGGATCCGCGCCTCGATCGACCAGCCCCCTTCGTCGCGATGAACCGCCGATTCCCAGACGCCGTCCCAGGTGTCGTCGGCGAAGTTGTCGGCGAAGAGGGTGCCGTCCCGCTGCACCCCGGCGCCGTTGACGATGAACTGGTAGCCCGACTGCCCGTCGTTCGCGGGCGCGACGTAGAAGAGGAAGAGGTCGCTCTGGTTGGAGCGGTCCCGGCGCACCAGGTAGGCCATGATCGAGTCCGCCGCGCGGTCGTCGTAGCGGGCCGCCACGTAGAGCGCCTCGTCGTCGAAGGCGATCCAGACCCGGCCCTCCTCGGAGGCCGGCGCGCCCTCGACCGGCGTCGACTGGGTGAAGCGGGCGACCGACGGCGCGCCGAGCCAGACCGCCTCGTCCAACCGTCCATCGATCTGGATCGGGACGTCGCGGCGGATGGCGTGGACCACCGGCCTCGCGGTATCGGGCGGGACGGCGAGGAGAACAGCGGCGCTGATCGCCACGATCATGGCTCGGGCTCCGGTGGAGGTCTCCTCCCCGTGACGAGGCCCGAGCCAGGCGGGTTGCCACTGGCCCGTCAGGCGGCCCGCAGGTGGCCCGCGGGCGAGTCGGCCTAACGTCCGCCGCTGTTGTCCATGTCGGCGGCGATCAGCCAGCGACCGTCCGGACCCTTCCGGAGCGCAAGCAGGAACTTGCCACCCGGCCCCCGGGTGTCGGGATAGCGGTATCCGCCCACGATGTAGCCCACGCTGTCGGAGGTCGCGTAAGCGAAGGCCCGGAGCAGGAGGTCGCCGCCCGGACCGGTGAGCTCCGCCGCGATCGCCGCCCGGCCCCGGTTCGGCAGCGAGCCGTTGTGGAGCGAGAAGCCGTCCTCGGTGAACAGCTCGGACAGGCGCCCCCCGTCGCCGGCCTTCCAGGCGGCCTCGTAGTCGCGAAGCACCCGGTCCAGCGCGGGCGGAAGCGTGATCGGCGGGAGTCCGAGCGGATCGGGCGCCTGCGCCACCGCGGGGGTGGCCGCGAGCGCGGCGGCAGCCGCCAGCGCGAGGATGCGTCTCATCGGGTCTCCGGTACGGGGTGATCGTTGCAGCAAGTCTCTCCAACAGGACAGCCGACGGGAATCGTCCGTTTGTAAGAGGTCGCCCCCGCGGAGGCGGGTCGGCGCAGGGCGGACGGATGGTCGGCCCCCAGGGCCACCTCGTCCTCTCACCGCTGCGCGGGCTGGGTGGCGTGCTCGAGGCTCTCGCGGTGGTCGGGAGCCGCCGGCCGCGATCCGACGACTGGTGCGGAGCGGACGACCGGCCTAGACTGAGAGCAGCCGGCCGGCGAAGGAGCAGGACGTGGCCTCGATCCGCAGCGAGCTCCCCCAACCGCAGGGCGACGCGCGCGTCACCCGACTCCTCGGTGAAGACTACCGGTTCGATCCGGCCCGGATCGAGCCGCTGGCCGCGTTCCGGATCGAGCACGCCGCCGTCCACTTCCTCGAGCGCCCGCTCGCCCTCGCCCGCCACTACCGTCTGATCGACGAGGGCGGCGTCACCCTCGCCGTCGAGCTTCGGCTCTGCTGGCGGGGCGGGGTGGACCCGATCGAGTCGCTCTTCCAGTTCGTGGAGTCGTTCCAGCGGGGGATCCCCACCGAGCAGGTCCGCCGAATCAGCGACGAGGGCATCGGTGACTTCGGCCTCGCCTGGTCCTGGGACGACCCGCTCGGCGCCCAGATCGTCGCCTTCATCCGAGCCAACGTGCTGGTGACGGTACAGGCCCCCGACGCGGTCGGGTTGGCGGAGCGGGTAGCGCGCGCGATCGACGGGGCGCTGGCCCGGCTCCCCACCATCGACGGCTATCCGGAGCCGGTCGGCGGCGCGCTCGATCGGGTGCGCGAGAAGGCCGGGACCGAGCGACCGGCGGTAGCGCCCGGAGGACGGCTCGATCTGGCCCAGCAGCCCAAAGGCGAGCGCTGGTTCTGGGTCACCACCGGCGGCGCCGCCAACCGCGACCCCGCCGCGCCCGATCACTGGTACTATCGCGCCGGGACCGAGCCGGGCCCGGTGGAGATTCGACTCTTCCGCGTGGACGAGGGGCTGCTGCCGGTGGCCGAGCGGCTCGCCCTGCTGGTGAGCTGAGCGATGGCGATCTCGCTCCGCTCGCTCACCTTCCGGCATGACCCGGGCAATCCGGCCGTGTCGGCGCTGGTCATCCGCCAAAACAAGGATTTCGAGGTGCCGGTGCCGGAGTACGATTCGGCCGCGCCCGTGCCGCCCGCCGAATCCTGCGCGGCCTACGCCATCGAGCCGACCGCCGGACACCCGGTGGTGGTGCACGCGGTCCTGGAGAGCCCGACCCCACTCACCGGCGACTACGAGATCCGGGCCCGCGGCGGCGGGGTGCTCGGTCGGATCCCGAAGACCCTGGTGACCTTCGGCGGCGGCACCGCGGTGAGCGTGGCGCTCCCGCTCTCACGGCGCCGCTTCCGCTCGGTGGGCCGCCACGACGTGCGCTGGCGCTGGTGGATCCGCAAGATCGGTGGCGGCTGGCAGCCGCTCGCGACCACGAGGCACCGGATCTACCTGACGCTCGACGTCCCGACCGCTCCCTGGAATCAGATCCCGGCGGACAAGCACAATCCCTGGACCGACCTGCTCGACGAGTGCTGCGACGCGGCGGCGGGCTCCCGAACCGACGACCGGGTGGCCACGGCGCTCACCCAGCGGATCCATCTGGGCTACCCGCTCAAGTACGACATCCGCTGGGGCGCGCCCCGCTACGGCTTCGGCGGCACCGGCGGCTCGTTCCACCTGACCGAATGGATCCAGTACGTGCTCCGGGGCCAGGCGCCGGCCTCGCCGACCTTCTGCCAGGGCGACCTGCACGAGTATCCCGACTTCGACATCGTCAACTGCTACGACTGCGCCGCCGCGCTGGCGATCATGGCAAGGGCGTTAGGCACGCCACTGGGTTATCACTTCCACGGCCCCTTCGGCTACCTCGAATACGTCCGGCCGATCGGACGCGGCAAGTGCAACAACCCGTTCCCGGGCTGCTCCGGCACCGACTTCGCGGTCGGACCGGACGACAGCCGGACCGGCTTCGGCAACCACGCCTACACCAAGCTCGCCGGACAGAACGACTACGATGCCTGCATGCGGGAGTGGGTGCCCTGGTGGACGCGGCTGCTCCTGCTCTGGCTCTGGGCGCCGATCTACGGGCTGACCTTCGGGCTGGTCGACTTGGTGCATCTCCGCCGCCGTGCCGACGGCTGGCTGGTGGATCTGCCGCAACCGAGCTACGAGCAGCGGACGATCGACACCAGCGCGCCCTTCGAGGCCGCCGCCGCGGGCGGCTCGCCCGCGCCCGTTCCGGTCGACTTCACGGTCACCTGAAGTCGGGATCGGCCAACGCGACGGTATCCCGAACCCCAGCCGGAGATGGACGCCGTGCCGGGCCAGGCGCGGGTCCGTCTAACGAGGGGCCGCCACCTCAGCGACCCCGCGCAAAGCCGTCCACCGGCAGGCCGCTGGGCACCCGACGCGGGGTGATCCGATCCAGGCCTGTGGAGCGGGGATCGGTGAGCGCCCCCATGAAGGTGGTCAGCTGGTCCACCACCTGATCCGGGAGCACAACACCATCCAGGATGGTGTCGCGGGTGGCGAGGATGTCGTCGGCCGTCGGGAGCAGGGTGCCCTGCAGCAGCGGCTCGAGATTCGCCCCGCCGAAGGCCCTGAGCTTGAGGTCCGACTCGCTGTAATGGGCGATGAACTCCCGCAGGTCGGCGAAGGCGCCATCGTGGCCGAAGGGGCCGGTCAGCTCGACGTTGCGGAGCGGGGTGGTCCGGAACCGATACCGGTCGGCCGGGTCGCCGGTGACCCGCATCCGGCCGAAGTCGTCCCGGCCCGACGGCCCGTCGCCCTGGCCGGGTCCGAACTGCGCCACCGCCACGTTGTGGAACTGATTGTCGCTGAAGGCCGGGCCGTTGTGGCAGAGAGAGCACCGGATCGACATGAAGGTCTGCGCGCCCTCGAGCTGCGCGGGGTCGAGCGCGCGATCGGCGCCGCGCAGGAACCGGTCCCACGGCGCGTCGTTGAAGGTGAGCGCGTCGAGGAAGAAGCCCGCCATCGCGTTCGAGGCGTGCGCGAAGCTCATCCGCTCGAAGCGGGTGCCGGGATAGGCCCGTTCGAAGAGTCGTCGGTACTCAGGAATCCGACCCAGCCGCCGCATCAGGGCGGCCCAGACCGCGGGGCGCTCCTCGTCAGGGATCGCGGCAAGCTCGTTGCCCCCCGCCGCCCGCATCTCCTCCCGCGACAGCACCGGGAACAGGCCGAGGGCCGAGACCGCGCCGAACTCGAAGACCGAAGTCATCTCCGGCGAAAGCTGCGAGCCGGCCGGGGTGCGAAACCGTCCCTCCTCGTCCACCGACACCCGACCGTCCCAGAAGAGCGAGTTGAGCGCGTGGAGGTTGAAGAGGGAGGGCGCATTGCGCGGAATGAAGGCACCGTCGGGATGGACCCGATCGGCCCCGAGCCCGGTCGCGCCCTGCCCGATCGAGAGGCTGCGGGCATCGCCCGTGGCGAGCCCCGGCAGGTGACAGGTCATGCACGAGATGTCGCGGTTGCCGCTCAGGACCTTGTCGAAGACCAGGGCCTGACCCAGCCGGGCGAGAGCGGGGCGGACCGGTGGCGGGTCGAGCAGCGGGCCGACCCCACGTGCGGCGGCCAGCTCCCGAACCACTCCAGCCAGCGATCGGGAGGGTGCGATCGCGGCGGTGGGCTCGGGTCCGTTGGTCCGTTCAGGGCTGCACGCGCCGAGCAACAGCGCGGCCGTGGTCGTGGCGACTCCACGGGAAATGCGGGACATGGGGATCCTCCTGCGTTTGGCCGGCCAGGACGGCTGGCCCGTTGGCCGATCGGGTGGAGACGGTCCGTTACCCGACTTCGCGCAAAGCCACCCCGATTCGAGCCACCCCGGGTCCGGCCTGATGGCAACTGGCCGGCCGCGGCGGCATATTGTCCCCGTCCCCCTTTCAACCTGACCACCGCCGGCCGGGTCGCCTCGGCCGGAACCCGTTCGAGGCGAGCATTCGCGGATGGCGCACGTCGACCCGCCGGCCGAGAACACCGACCTCCTGCTTCGGGCCTCTTCGGGCGACCGGGATGCGCTCGCCGCGATCTTCCCAGTCATCTACGACGAGCTCCGCCGCCTCGCCCATCGCCAGCTTTCGAGGGAGCCCGCCGGCCAGACCCTCGGCACCACCGGGCTGGTTCACGAGGCCTACTTGCGTCTGATCGACCAGACCCGGGTCGCCTGGCAAGGCCGAGCCCACTTCATGGCCATCGCGGCCACCGCGATGCGCCGGATTCTGATCGACCGGGCCCGCAAGCACCGGAGCCAGAAGCGCGGCGGCCGGCTCCGCCGGGTGACACTGGAGAGCGTCGACCCGGCCGCCGAGGATCGCGCCGACGTGCTGCTCGCCCTCGACGAGGCACTCGAGCGGCTGAAGGCCCTCGACCCGCGGCAGGCTCAGGTCGTGGAGTGCCGCTTCTTCGGCGGGCTGAGCGAGGAGGAGACCGCCGAGGCGCTCGGGATCGGGCTCCGGACAGCCAAGCGGGACTGGGCCAAGGCGCGCAGCTGGCTCTATCAGGAGCTCTTCTCTGAGCACCCCGGCTGAGCGATACCGCCGGGTCGGCGACCTGTTCGACGCCGCCCTCGACCTCGAGCCGGCCGAGCGGGCCGGCTTTCTCGAACGCGCGTGCGGTGCCGACGCCGGCCTCCGAGCCGAGCTCGAGCGCCTGCTCCGCTCACACCTGGAGTCCGAGCGTTTCCTCGACGCGCCGGCGCTCAGGTTCGCCGCCCCCTTCCTCGGGGACGAGGAGCTGCTGCCGGCCCCGGTGCGGACGAGGCTGGACCGGGTCGGCCACTTCCGGATCATCAGCGTGCTGGGTCGGGGCGGGATGGGGGAGGTGTATCTCGCCGAGCGCGACGACGGCCAGTTCGCGCAGCGGGTGGCGATCAAGCTGGTCCAGCGACAGGCGCCCGGGCTGGTCCGCCGGTTCCTCGAGGAGCGCCGGATCCTGGCCTCGCTCGAGCACCCCGGGATCGCGCGGCTGGTGGACGGCGGCGTCACCGACGACGGCGAGCCCTACTTCGCCATGGAGCTGGTCGAAGGCGAGCCGATCGACCGCTGGTGCGACGCGAGGAAGCTGGGCATCGACGACCGGCTCCGCCTCTTCGGCGCCGTCGCCGACGCGGTGAGCTTCGCCCACCAGCGTCTGGTGGTCCACCGCGATCTCAAGCCCTCCAACATCCTGGTCACCGCCGGCGGCCAGGTGAAGCTGCTCGACTTCGGGATCGCGAAGCCGCTCACCGAGCTCGACTCGAGCGCCGAGCTCACCCGCACGATGGGCTACCTGATGACCCCGGACTTCGCCGCCCCCGAGCAGGTTCGAGGCGAGCCGGTCAGCACGGTCACCGACATCTACGCCCTCGGCGTGATCCTCTTCGGGCTGCTGACCGGCCGGCGACCGTACGACCTGCGGGGTCGCTCTCCGGCCGAGATCGAGCGGATCATCTGCGAGGTGGAGCCGCCCCGGCCCTCGGACACCTTCGGGCCGACCGCCCCCGACGCCGCCGGCCGGGCGACCGCGCGGGCCGGCACGGCCGAGCGACTCCGCCGCCGTCTCCGCGGCGATCTCGACGCGATCGCGCTCACCGCGCTCTCCAAGGAGCCGGCCCGCCGCTATCCCTCAGCGGCCGCGCTGCGGGCCGACGTCGACCGCTTCCGGCGCGGCCTCCCGATCGAGGCCCGTCCGACCAGCGCGCTCTACCGCCTCGGCAAGCTGGCGCGGCGCAACCGCGCGGCGGTGGCCGCGTCGCTCGTGGCGCTCTCGGCCCTGGTCGGGGGAACCGTAGTCTCGGTGCTCCAGATGAGCGAGGCGAAGCGCCAGCGGGACGTCGCCCTGACCGAGGTCCGGCGTCAGGAGGCGATGCTTCAGGTCCAGACCGTCCTCGCCGGCGACGCGCGCGGCCCAGACGGAGCGCCGCTCTCACCGACCGGGCGCCTGGAGCTGGCCGAGGCGCTGGTGCGCACCCGCTATCGGGCCGAACCCTGGCTGGTGGCAGAGACCACGACCGAACTGGCGAGCCGGCTGTTCGAGATGGGCGACCGCGATGCCCAGCGCCAGATGCTCGCCCGGGCGGGTAAGGTCGCGATCGAGGCCGCCTTGCCGGAGCAGCTCGCCCTTGCGACCTGCCAGCGGGCCTACAGCTTCACCTTTGACGACCAGCTCGATTCGGCCGCTACGGCGCTCGCCACCGCCCGGGCCGCGCTGGCGACGCTCTCCCGGACGCCGCCGGCCGCCGCCTACTGCGACGACGTCGAGGGGATGTACCGCCTCGCCTTGGGTCAAGTCGAGAGCGCGATCCCGCTGCTCGAGCGCGCGGTGCTCCGCAGTCGATCGGGAGCCACGCTGTTCCGGCTCCAGGCCCTCAACGACCTCGCCCAGGGGCTGCGGGTCGCGGGGCGCACCAGGGACGCGGCCCGCTACCAGCGGGAAATCGTGATCGAGCTCGACACGGCCGGCTTCCGGGGCACCGACATCCTTCCGAACGCGGCGTCGTTCCTCTCCGCCAGCCTTTCCGAGCTGGGCGAGCTGGCGACGCTGGATTCGATTCTCGAGGCGCTGATCACCACCCAGGCGACCGCGCGCGGCGCGGGGTCGAGCGGCCTACTCAACTTCCTCTACGGGCTGGTGCAGTTGCGCCTGGGACGGCTCGATCACGCGGAGCGCTGGCTGCGGCTGTCGGAGCGGGATAGCACCGAGGGCGCGGGCGCGCTGGCTTCCTACCTCCCGCCGGCGACGACCCAGCTGCTGCTCGAGCAGGGCCGCATCGCCGACGCACGCCGCTCCTTGGCGCGACTGCCGACCGGGACCCTCATCCGGCGGGTCAACCGGTCGTGGCTCGGGGCCCGGGTCCGCTACGCCGAAGGCGATGTCGAGGGCGCAACCCGAATGCTGGAGGACTCGCTCCTGGTCCTGCGCGGCGACGGCCCCGCGCCGCCGCCCTCGCTGGCCCTTCCGCTGATTACCGCCGCGGAGTGGAGGCTCGCCGCCGGCGACCCGCGCGGCGCGGACTCGCTTGCGAGTCTCGCCCTGGCCGCCGCGGCGCTCGACGCTCTCGCGCGGAGCCAGAGCGGGTATGCGGGGAAGGCCCTGCTGGTCCGGGCCCGAGCGCAGCGCGAGCTGGGCGACCGGACGGCCGCGCGCCGCGCGATCGACCAGGCGGTCCCCGCGCTCCGACACGGGTACGGCGCCGGTTCTCCAGTCCTGCCGGCGGCCCTTGCCTTTCGCGACTCTCTGGGCGGCTGAGACGCCTCGGCCGCGCCCGTCGGATCGGGCGGCGCGCGATCGACGGGGCGCTGGCCCACCAGCGACGAGCACTGGACCTGCTCCGGCAGGCGACGCCGGAAGACGATCGGGGATCGAGACTCTGACCGGGCGCGACCTCATGGAGCCACCGGCTTGCGCCGGCGAGTCGTAGCCGATATCATACAACCATATGGTTGTACAATCTCCGCTCACCGACAACGAGCTCGATCGCCTCTTTCGCGCCCTGGCCGACGCCACCCGACGCGATATCGTCGCCCGCCTCCTCTCGGACGAGCCGGCTTCTGTCTCGACCCTCGCGGCGCGCTACGACATGTCGTTCGCCGCCGTCCAGAAGCACGTGGCCGTCCTCGAGAAGGCCGGACTCGTGACCAAGCGACCGCAGGGACGCGAGCGCATCGTGTGCGGCAACCCCAAGCGAATCGCCCAGGCCCGGGCGCTCCTCGCCCAGCTCGAGCGAATCTGGGTGTCCCGCCTCAGCCAGCTCGACGCCGTCCTTGCCGACCCCAACCCGTCCCCGGAGTAATCGTTTCATGCCGATCACCGACGTCACCTCGAACCCGCACGACCTCACGCTCACGGTCGTCGCCGACTACCCCGTCCCGGTGGAGCGGCTCTGGGACGCCTACGCCGACCCGCGCCAGCTGGAGCGCTTCTGGGGCCCCGAGCAGTGGCCCGCCACCTTCACCCGACACGACATGGCGGTGGGCGGCCGGTCCCACTACTACATGACCGGTCCGGACGGGACGGTCTCGCATGGCTGGTTCCGCTTTCTCGCGATCGAGCCCGGAGCGCGGATCGAGCTGGAGGACGGCTTTGGCGATGCCGCGGGCAACCCCGATCCGACGATGCCCACCATGCGGATGGTCTTCCACTTCGAGTCGACACCCACGGGATCGCGCTTCCGCGGGGTGACCACCTTCCCCTCCATCGAGGCGATGGAGCGGCTGGTCAAGATGGGGATGATGGAAGGGATGAAGTCGGCCATGGGGCAGATCGACGCCGTGCTGGCCGATCTCGCCGCCTTCGCCGCCAGCCGCGCGGCCGAGGCACAGCTCCTCAGCGATACGCAGGTGCGGATCAGCCGGATCGTCCGCGGGACCGTGGCGCAGGTCTGGCGCGCGCACCACGAGCCTGAGCTGATGCGGCGCTGGCTCCTCGGCCCGGACGGCTGGACCATGCCCGTCTGCGTCGTCGCCGCCCGTGTCGGCGAGGGCTATCGCTACGAGTGGGAGAAGGAAGACGGGTCACAGCGGTTCGGCTTCGAAGGGGAGCTGCTCGAGTCCGCTCCGCCGCATCGCGCGGTCACCAGCGAGCGGATGATCGGCACCCCCGGCCCCGCGACGCGCAACGAGCTGACCCTCACCCAGCTGCGCGAGGGAACCCTGCTCTGCCTCCTGATCACCTATCCGAGCAAGGAGGTGCGCGACCTGGTCCTGGGAACCGGCATGACCACGGGAATGGAGGCGAGCTACGCCCGACTGGAGCAGGAGCTGCGGGCGGCGTGAGGCCGGCGGGCGGCCGAGCGTCGGTTGGATTCGGCCGGGCCGTCCACGCCTTCCGGACGGTGTTCACCGACCGGATGGTGCCGCACGCCGATCCGACTCATGAGCGACCGTTCACGGCCGCTTTGGGCAGCTCCACGCCGACCTGCTCCAGCAGGTCCCGGACCCGATGCATGTAGGTGTGCTTGGCGAGCATCTCGGCGCGGGCCTCGGCCGCCATCGCCTCGGTGCGAGGCGGGTCGTGGAGCAGCCGCTCCGCCTCGATCCGGAGATCTTCGGGCGATCGATAGGTGATCAGCTGTTTGCCCGGCTCGAACCAGCGGGCCAGATCGGAGCGCTCGTCCACGGCCTGGGCCACGCCTAACGCCGCCAGCTCGAAAACCCGCTTGTTGCAGCCGGCCCGGGCGTCGGCCGCCACCAGCGGCAGGTCGCGATGGACGTTCACGGCCACCGTGGCGCCGGCGTAGGCCTTGGCGTACTCGGGCGTGGTCCGGAACTCGCCCCGGCAATAGTCCCGGAGCGAGGTCTGCCTCCAGCCCGGCCCCCAGAGCGCCAGGCCGAACTCGACCAGACCCGAGAGATAGGCCTCGCGCGCCGGGGTCGGGTCGCCCGCGAAGACCACGTTGGCGCGATACTGGTCCCGCGACTTGACCGGACGATAGACCGAGGGATCGGCCGCGTGGGGCAGGATCGGAATGGTCCGGCCGAGCGAGTCCTCCATGGCCCGGGCCACGTCGCTTCCGGTGGCGAAGACGTGGTCGTACGCCGGCGCCAGCTTGGTGATCTGGTCGATCGCGCCGATGTCGTCCGGAAACCAATTGACCCAGACGGCGCTCTTGGTCGAGCGGAGCAGCACCACGGTCGACTCGTCCAGCTCGTAGCCGCCCGAGACCAACACCAGCGTCGCCTCGGCCTCCGCGATGGTCTTGGCCAGCCGCTTGTCGAGATCCGCGCCGGTGAGCCGGCCGAGGAGCCCGGGCTTCTTGGAGAGATCGAAGGGCGTGACGTCGGCGCCCAGCCGCTCCAGCGCCCGCACGATCTGGGCGGAGTGGGCGTTCTGCCCGTCGTCGAAGTGCGCGACGTAGACGATGGACGGCGGGGTCACGGCACCGTCTCCGGAATCTGGAATTGGAGGTCGTGAAGTCGGCGGTAGCGCCCGTTGGCGGCGAAGAGCTCGGCGTGGGTGCCACGCTCCACGATCCGGGCGTCGTCCAGGACCAGGATCTGATTGGCGTGCCGCACCGTCGAGAGCCGGTGGGCGACAACCAGCACGGTTCGGTTTTCCATCACGCGATCGATGGCCTCCTGCACCAGGCGCTCTGACTCCGGATCGAGCGCGCTGGTGGCTTCGTCGAGAATCAAGATCGGCGGATCCCGGAGCAGCGCCCGGGCGATCGCCACCCGCTGCCGCTGGCCTCCCGAGAGCCGGGTGCCGCGTTCCCCCAGCAAAGTATCGAACCCGGCCGGCAATCGCTCGATGAAATCGAGCGCGTTGGCCGCCCGGGCGGCCGCCACGACCTGCTCCAGGCTGGCCTCGGGTCGGGCGTAGGCGATGTTGGCGAAGACGGTGTCGTTCAGGACCACGGTGTCCTGACTGACCCACCCGATCGCGTTGCGGAGCGAGCGGCGCGAGAGCCGCGAAAGCGGCACGCCGTCCAGCAGGATCTCGCCGGCCGTGGGCTCGTGGAACCTGGGCAAGAGCTCGGTGAGCGTGGTCTTCCCGGCGCCCGACGGCCCGACCAGCGCCACCACCTGCCCCTTGGCGATGGTGAACGACAGGTCCTCGAGCACCGGGTCGCCCTCCGGAAAGGCGAAGCTCACCCGGTCGAACACGATCTCCCGCTCGAAGCGCGCCTCGAGCTCGCCTGGCTCGGTTCGCTCCACCGCGGGCAGGTCGAGCCAGCGGAAGACCCGCTCGGCGCTCCCGAGCGCCACGGCCATCGCGCTCGGGAACTGCGAGATCGACTTGATCGGGGACATCATCTTGAGCGCCACGCCCAGGAAGACGATCGTCACCTCGGGGCCCAACACGACGCCGCTCACCGCCGGGTTTGCGGCCGCCCAGATGATCAGGATGATCACCATCCCGCCGAAGACCTCGCTGGCCGGCGAGCTGAGCGAGGCGAAGCGCTGGGTCCGGATCACCCGCTTGCGATAGCGATCCGCCTGCTCGGCAAAGCGCTCGCCCTCGAGGTCCTCGGCGCCGTAGGCCCGGATCAGCTTGATCGCCGCCAACCGCTCGGTGACGGTGGCCGTGATCCGCCCGCGCTCCTCCGCCCACTCGCGCGCGTGCGCCCGGAGCCGCTTCAGGAGCTGACGGATGCCGAGCACCAGGATCGGCGCCGAGGCCAGGGTGAGCAGGGTGAGCCGCCAGGAGATCACGCTCATGATCGCGAGCGAGGTCACGATCAGCACCAGATTCTGGAAGAACCGGGCGAGCGCCGCGGTGACCGCTTCCTTCGACTGGTCGGCGTCCGCGATCACCCCGGCGATCAGCTGGCCGCCCTGGGTCCGCTGGAGAAACCCGAGATCGACCACCAGCAGGTGCCGGTACAGCTTGATCCGGAGATCGCGCACCAGCCCCTCCTGCACCGCGATCGAGAGCTGGTTCGAGGCGTAGGCGAAGACGTTCTTGACGAGGAGCGCCACCACCAGGAGGAGCACCAGCACCGTGGCAACGCCCTCGGGACTCCGGCCCCCGATCAGCGGATCGAGCAGCCGCCGGGTGATGGCTTCGAGCGTGGTGCTGTCGGTCGAGAGCGCGCCGGCGGTGCCGAAGAGGGCCTTGAGCAGCGGCACCAGCACCACCATGGTGGCGCCGTCGAGCAGCGAGGCGAAGAGCGTGGCCAGGAGCCCGAGCACGAAGAGACCCGTGTAGGGACGGGCCGTGTCCAGGAGCCGGAGCGCGACGTGGCGACGCATCTGCAACAAGCTAACGACATTACATTCTCGCCGTGCCCGCCAGCGATCGCGCCCCGTCCCCACCCGCCGACCGGCCGCGGATCCTGCTGGTTCGGTTCTCCGCCATGGGCGACATCCTGCTCACGACGCCCCTGCTCCGGGCGATCCGGCGCCGGCACCCGCAGGCCCACCTCACCTACCTGACCAAGCGGCCCTGGGTCAATCTGCTGGAGCACAACCCCCGACTGAACGAGGTGATCGGGATCGACCCGAGCGTGCCGCTCAAGGACGTGGCCGAGCGGCTCGCCGACCGGGACTTCACTCACCGGCTCGATCTCCACGGGAGCCTGCGCAGCCGGCGGCTCCGCGGCCTCCTGGGCGGGAAGTGGCGCGGCTACCCCAAGCACCGGATCGCGCGGACCATGCTGATCAAGACCAAGCGCGACTTCTACCGGGACCAGCGGCACGTGGCCGAGCGCTACTTCGACGCCGCCCGGGAGCTCGACGTCACCCCGGACGAGCAGGGGCTCGAGTACTTCATCCATCGCTCCACCCAGACCAAGGCGAGACAGTTCCTGGCCGCCACCGGTCTGGGGACCGAGCGATCGCTGGTGGCGGTCGCGCCCGGCGCGGCGCACGAGACCAAGCGCTGGCCGGTCCAGCACTGGCAACGGCTGGTGGGCCGCCTGGTGCAGCACTACGACGTGGTGGTCGTGGGCGGCCCCGGCGAGGTGGCGCTGGCCGACGACGTGGCGGCCGCCGGCGGCGAGCGGGCGGCGAGCGCGGCCGGCCGCTTCGATCCGTCCGGGAGCGCCGCGCTCCTCAAGGAAGCCCGCTGCACCGTGAGCGGCGACACGGGCCTGATGCACCTCGCGACGGCGGTCGGCACCCCGGTGGTCGCGCTCTTCGGCCCGACCGTGCGTAAGTTCGGCTTCACCCCTTACCGGGCCCGGGCCACCATCCTCGAGAGAGACCTTCCCTGCCGACCCTGCAGCGCGCACGGCGGCTCGAGCTGTCCGATCGGGACCCACGCCTGTCTGGTGGAGATCGAGCCGGACCTGGTATTCGAGTCGGTGCGGAGGCTGCCGCGGTGAGCGCCCTCACGGCGACCGGCCGCTCGATCGTGGAGCGGATGGCCGCCGCGCCGCGCGGTCCCGTGCGCGACGGCCTCTTCGCGCTCTGGCTGGTGGTCCGGGTGGTGGAGGACTCGAGTCTCGATCCTCCCCTCGCCGAGCGGGCGGTGCGGCGCCGGATCGAGCTGCTGACCCGCCGGCTCGGAAGCCTGATGGTGGAGCCGCGGCTCAAGCGCGCGCTCACCAGCGCGCTCAAGTCGCTGGATGGCGCCGGGCCAGTCGAGGCCGCGAAGGTCCTGCAGTCGGTGGGCCCGGCCGTCCGGTCGAGCTACGACGACGAGCTGGCCGAGCTGCTGGCGCGGGCCGGCTCCCAGGGCAAGGGATCGGCCCGCGCCGGCTAGCCGCTACCGGAGCGAGAAGCCGAAGCCCACCGCCACCGAGAAGACCCGGTTCCGCACCTTCTCCAGAGCGCCCGCCTCGTTGTTGATGTTGCTGAAGCCGTGCGTGTACCGCGCGGAGATCGTCAGCCCCGAGACCTCGACGCCCAGGCCAAGCACGCCACTCAGGTCGGTGCTCTTGAACGGAATGAAGTCCTCGTCCGGATCGTCACAGTCGAACTCGGCGGAGATCGCGCCCGCGTCCGCTTTCACCTTGCACGAAGCCTTGAAACCGATGGCCGGGCCCGCGATCAGGAACGGCACAGCGGCCCCCGACGACGGGAACCGGAGCTGGGCCAGCACCGGGATCTGGATGTAGTCGAGCTTCACGACGCCGGAGATGCCGTCCTCCACCGGGATCTCGGCGCCCTGTTGCGAGTAGAGGAGCTCAGGCTGAATCGCGAAGCGCCGCGACACCTCGAAGTTCGCGAAGCCGCCGAACAGGAAGCCGTTCCGCCGGTTGATGTCGGTCGCCTCGTCCAGGTTCGACACCCGAACGTCTGCCAGGTTGAGGCCGATCACGGGTCCGACCCGGATTGGCTTCTGGGCGGAGAGGGCTGCCGGAACGAGCGCGAGGAGTGCGGCGGGAAGGAACCACCCACGACGGAAACGCATGCGACCTCCAAAAGAGAAGGAAGAACGCCGAGCCCGGTGCCCCGGGACCGACGCCAGCGTCTCCGACGCGCGACAATGAAGTCGACCCAGGCCACCCGCGCAAGCGCGGGCGGGGGGCTCAAACATCCGGCCTTGCGGGGCGACCTGATCGTTCGATCTTCCACCAGTCGACCGTCTCGAGCCTCCAAGCCATGCCCCGTTCGGTACTTGCCGCCCTCTGCCTCTCGCTTCCGACCACCCTGGCAGCGCAGACGTCCGTCCGTCGCCCGGTCGAGCTCGAGGACTTCTACCGCCTGGAGACCATTTCCTCCACCGCGATCGCCCCGAGTGGAGGTCAGGTCGCCCTGGTGCGCACGGTGACGGTCGAAGCCGAGAACGCCCGCCGGAGCGAGATCTGGCTGGCCCCGAGCGACGGGGGGGTGCCGACCCGGATCACCAGTCCCCTCTCGAGCGCCACCGCGCCGCGCTGGAGCCCGGATGGCTCGACCCTCGCCTTCGTCTCGCGTCGGGGCACCGACGACCGGACCGGGATCTGGTTCCTCCGCCTCGGCGAGCCCGGCGAGGCGTATCAGCTGGAGGGCGTGGGCGGCGCGCCGATCTGGAGCCCGGACGGCCGCACCATCGCCTTCACCAAGACCGTCATGGCCCCCGCGCAAGACGAGCCCCCGCTCTCGGACTCGGAGCGGAAGATCCACGAGCGCTTCACCGGCAGAGCCTACGAGTGGATCCAGTACCGCTTCGACGGCCGGGGCTATCTCCCCGATCCGACCGACCCGGATGCCTCACCGCCGCGAGAGCTGTTCGTGGTTTCCGATCGGGGCGGCGCTCCCCGACAGCTCACCCGGCTCGGCGTTGACGTGCGGGAAGCGGCCTGGCTCCCGAACGCGAGCGGCCTGATCGTGATCGCCGATTCGGCTCAGCGGGACGAGCACGTCTACGGCCGCGCCGACCTCTGGCGGGTGATGCTGGACGGCCGGGTCACCCGGCTCACCGATGACGGGTACGATTACCGCGGCCTGGCCATCTCGCCCGACGGGCGGCATGCCGCCGCGATCCGCCAGCTCGGGCTCTCCACGGTGATCGCCGAAGGCCGGGCCCGGGGCGCACCCACGGACCTCGTCCTGATGCCGCTCGAGGGCGGCGACGCCGTCGTGCTCACCGCGGAGTGGGATCTGCTGCCCGGCGCGCCGCACTTCGACCCCACGGGCGAGTGGCTCTACTTCACCGCCGGGATCGGGGGCGCCTCGCACCTCTTCCGGGTGGACGCGGCGGGCGGAGCCGTCGAGCAGGTGACTCGGGGCGACCGCCGGCTCGACGACGTCTCCTTCTCCGCCGACTTCGGCCTGATGGCCTACACCGCCGGCGACGCGCTCCACCCGGAAGAGGCCTTCGTCGCCCGACCCGACGGCCGAGGCGAGATCCGGCTGACCGGCTTCAACGACCCGCTGCTCACGGGCGTCACGCTAGGCAGCGTGGAGCGGGTCGGGTACGCCAGCCGGGACGGCACCCCGATCGAGGGCTGGCTGGTGCTTCCGGCGGAGCGACCCGGTCGGATGCCGCTGGTGCTCGCGATCCATGGCGGGCCGCACGGCGCCTACGGCTGGAGCTTCTCGCTGCCCTTCCAGCTGCTCGCGGCCCAGGGCTACGCCGTGCTCTACGCCAATCCCCGCGGCTCGACCGGCTACGGTGAGGACTTCCTCTGGGCCACCTGGGGCGGCTGGGGCAACAAGGACATGGAGGACGTGCTGGCCGGCGTCGACTACGTCGCGGCCCGCTTCCCGATCGATCGCGACCGGCTCGGCGTCACCGGCTACTCCTACGGCGGGTTCCTGACCAACTGGATCATCACCCAGGACCATCGCTTCAAGGCGGCGGTCTCCGGCGCGGGGATCTCCAATTGGGTGAGCGACTACGCCACCGCCGACATTCCCCGCACCAAGGAGAGCGAGTTCTTCGGACCGCCCTGGGAGCCGCGGAGCGCGGCGCTGCTGCTCGCCCAGTCGCCGGTGATGCACGCCAAGGGCGTCACGACCCCGACGCTCTTCGTCCACGGCGAAGCCGACTACCGGGTGCCGCCGGAGCAGGCGGAGCAGATGTACCTCGCGCTCCGCAAGCAGCGGGTGCCCGCCCGGATGGTCCGCTACCCGGACACCTCGCACGGCGGCTGGTCGCCCTGGAACCAGGTGCATCGCTACCACGAGGAGCTCGCCTGGTGGCGACGCTACCTCAGGGGGCCCGAGATCCCCTAGCGTCGGCGACGCAGCGCCTTGCAGCCGCGAGCGACGCGGCGCGGAGCTCGGCCCGATCGCCACCGACACGCGCGGCGGAGCCGATTTCCCGCTCGATCCGCTCTTGCAGAAATATATCGTATCGCGATATAGTTGAGCGAGACCCGCTCGAGGAGCCTCGCCGTGCCGCCGGAGCTGCCACTCTCACCTCAGGTCTTCCATATCCTGCTCGCCCTGGCCGAGGGCGACCGCCACGGCTACGCCATCATCCAGAACGTCGAGCGGGAGACCGAGGGGCGGATTCGACTCGGTCCCGGGACGCTCTACGGCGCGCTCAAGCGGCTGGTCGAAGCGGGCTGGGTGCGGGAAACGGCGCGGCGGCCGGAGGCGGCGGACGACGATCAGCGGCGCCGTTACTACACCCTGGCGCCCCCTGGCCGACGGGTGCTCGCGTCGGAGTCGGAGCGCCTGGCGCACGCGGTGGCGCGAGCCCGCCGCGCCGGGATCCTCCGCGCCCGAGGTGCCTGAGCGTGGCCGGCATCTTCTTGCGTCTCCTGCTGGCGCTCCACCCACGCTCCTTTCGATCCGAGTACGGTGACGACATCCGGGCGCTCTTCCTGGAACGCTGGCAGGACGGCCGTGGACCCGGCGGGCTCCGGCTTCGGGCCCACCTGATCTTCGACCTCCTCCGGAGCGCGGCCCGCGAGTGGCGCGACGCGCTCGGCGGCTCTCGGCGCCCGGGGCGAACGAGCTTGATCGGCACCGACGTCCGCCACCTCGCCCGCTGGCTCGCGCGGACCCCGGGCTTCGCCCTCTCCGCCCTGGCCACCCTCGCGCTCGGGGTCGGCGCCACGACGGCGATCTTCGCGCTGGTGTACGGGGTCCTGCTCCGCCCGCTCGCCTATCCCGAGCCCGACCGGCTCGCGCTGATCGCGCGGGAAGGAATGGTCTCGCTGCCGGACGTCGAGGATTGGCGCGCCCGCGGCAACGCCTTCGCGACGATCGGCCTCTATATGCCGGGTTGGAGCCTCGACCTGACCGGTCTCGGCGATCCCCGCCCGGTGGCGACGATCGCGGCCGAAGCGCAGTACCTCGAGGTGCTGGGCCTCGAGCCGATCCGCGGTCGCTTCTTCCTTGAGGAGGAGGACCGTCCGGGTGGCGAGCGGGTGATCGTGCTGACCGAGCGATTCTGGCGCACCGAGCTCGGCGCGGATCCCGGCGCGATCGGCCGAGTGCTCACGCTCAGTGGCCATCCCACCACCGTGATCGGGGTGGTGGCGGACGCGGTCGACTTCAACGAAGTCGACGCGATCGGCGTGGTCCCGCTCACCGTCGAGCTGCCCTGGACCGAGGGACAGCGCGGCACCAACAACCTCGACGCGATCGGCCGAGTGGCGCCGGGGGTGCCGTTCGCCGACGCGGCCGCCGAGCTGACCGAGATCACCCGGCAGCTGGTGGAGGAGTATCCGCGCACCAACCGCGGCAAGATCGTCGAGCCGGCGCCGCTCACCGAGGTCCTGGTGGGACCGGTGCGTCCGGCGCTCCGCGTGGCGCTCGGCGCCGTGGTGACGCTGCTGCTGATCGCGGCGGTGAATCTCGCCGGCTTGCTGCTGGCCCGGGTGACGGCCCGCCGGCGGGAGCTCGCGGTCCGCAGCGCGCTGGGCGCCGGGCGCGGCCGGATCGCGCGGCAGCTTCTGATCGAGGGGCTCGCCCTCGGGATGGTCGGCGGCGGACTCGGGCTGCTGCTCGCCAATCTGTTGCTCACGGCGGCTCGCGGGATGCTGCCACCCAGCGTGCCGAGACTCGAGACCCTGAGCTTGAGCGGACCGGTGCTCCTCTTCGGGCTGGGCGCCGCGGTCATGGCCGGCTTCCTCTGTGGGGTGGTCCCCGCGCTCCGGGAGCTCCGGAGCGATCCGCTCGCGGGGCTCGACGCCGGACGCGGCACCGGAGGTCGGGCTCGGCACCGCGCCCTGCGGAGCATCCTGGCCACCGAGATCGCGCTCGCAATGGCGCTCCTCGCCACCTCCGGCATCCTGATCAAGAGCTTCGAGCGGCTCTGGAGCGTGCCGCTCGGCTTCGAGCCCGCCGGCACGCTCTCGGCTCGCCTGGTGCTGCCGGAGTCCCGCTACGGCAACGATCGCGAGGCCCAGACCCGCGCCTACGGGTCGATCGTCGATCGCCTCCGGGAGACGCCGGGCGTCACCGAGGCGGCGTTCGCGCTCTCGGTCCCCCTGGTCCCCGGCGGCGCGGTCGGCAATGTGATGCTGATCGCCGGTCGGGACGTCGAGGCGAACCGCTGGCCGGGCGTGCGGGTCCGTCCGGTGCACGGGGACTACTTCTCGGCTCTCAAGCTTCCGCTGGTGCGGGGCCGGGTCTTCGACGAGACGGATCGCGAGAGCACCCAGCCCGTCGCGGCGATCAACCGCACCCTGGCCCGTGACTGGTGGCCCGACAGCGATCCGATCGGCGCCCGGGTTGCGCTCCGGGACTGGCACGAGTTCAGCGACGGCCCGGTCTGGATGACGATCGTCGGCGTGGTCGACGACGTGAAAGCGCTTTCGCTGGCCGAGGGCGACGAGCCGGCGCTCTATCAGCCGTATGCTCAACGGCAGGTCACCTGGCAGCGATTCGGCAACCTGGTGATCCGGACCGCGGGCGACCCCGTGGGATTCGAGCGCGCGCTGAAGGAGGCCGTCTGGTCGGTCGACCCACTGCTCGCGGTGAGCCAGATCCGGACTCTGACCGATCGCCGTGCGGCCTCGGCCGGCCGGGAGCGCTTCCTCGCGCTCACCACCGCGCTCTTCGCGGGCTCCGCGCTGCTCCTGGTCGCGCAGGGACTCTGGGGACTGGTGGCCTACTCGGTGGCCGAGCGGCGGCGGGAGATCGGGGTGCGGGTCGCGCTCGGCGCCCAAGCCACCAGGGTGATCGGGCTGGTCACCCGCGATCTCTTGCTCCCGACGCTGGTCGGCGCGGCCGCGGGCCTCGGCATCGCGATCATTTCGGGCAAGTGGCTCGAGTCGGCGATCTTCGAGGTGAGCCCGACCGATCCCGCGGTGCTCGCGATCACCGTGCTGGTGTTGATTTCGGTGGTGGCGCTCGCGAGCGCGATTCCGGCACGCGGGGCGACCCGGGTCGATCCTCTGGAGGCGATTCGCGAGTAACGCGCCCGACCGTCGTGAGCTCCACAGGCTCGGCTCGCAACATCGGGGTGCGGGAGCGACCGTAGGACCGGCGTTCCGGACCACCCACCGCACCCCGGCCGCGAAGCGTGAAACCCGCCGGGGCGGCGGGCGTACGAGTCTCCATGTATCGCATCCTCGCCGCCTCCGCGCTCCTGGTGCCGGTCTGCGCGTCCGCCCAGACACCCGAACGGGTCGCCGCGTCAGTGGTCGCCACCTCCAAGAACGAGACTTTTCCGAGCATCGACCCGAAGACGGGCGATCTCTGGTATTCGGTCTACGACCGGAGCTTCGACGCGCAGACCATCATGGTGGCGCGGAAGTCCGGCGCGAGCTGGCGGGAGCCGACCGTGGCGCCCTTCTCCGGCACCTACGGCGATCGGGCCCCGCGCTTTGCTCCTGACGGAGCCACGCTCTACTTCACTTCGAACCGCCCCGCGCCGGGCAAGCCCGAGCGCGACCTCAACATCTGGTCGGTGGTCCGGACGGCGAGCGGCTGGTCGGCCCCGACCCTGGTCGAGTCCCTCTCGACCGCGGCGCGCGACATGCACAACGCGCCGGTCGCGCGCGGCGCCCATTTTCTTGCCTCCTATCGCGACGGCGGGCTCGGTCGCGCCGACATCTGGCGGGTCGAGGCCGACGGATCGGCCACGCCGCTGGGTGAGCCGATCAACACCGCGGGCGGGCAGACCGACCTCTGGGTGAGCCCGGACGGTTCCTGGATGGTCCTGGTGGTGACCGACCCGCCGGGCGGCCTCGGTGGCGACGAGTTGATGGTGAGCGAGCGTCGCGACGGGCGCTGGACCGCGCCGCGGCTCCTGCCGGCGCCGATCAACTCCGACGAGTACGAGTACGGTCCCTGGGTGGCCGACGGCTGGCTCTACTTCACCAGTCACCGCGGCGGCAACGCGGACACCTGGCGGGTGAAGCTCTCGGCCGTCCGTTAGCGTCCTTCCCGGCGCTTCCAGCCCGTCCCATTCGCCGAGCCTCGGGACCGGCTCGGCGAATCGCCCCACCATCCGGCAACCCGCCCGGCCTTCCGCACGAACGGAATCCGTCACGCACGATCGGACCAGCCGACCGCCGCGTGTCCCTTCCCGATTCCGAGGCGCTCGTGCGACAGCTTCTCCCGCTCACGTTGATCGCGGCGGTGGCCAGCTCCTGCTCCACTGCCGGCACCGACTCCAGCCGCGGACCGGACACCGTCTTCCGCGGCGACCCGAGCCACCACGGCACGTCCGCCGGAAGCGGCGTGCCGGCCCTCGGACGGATCGCCTGGCGCTACCGCACCGGCGGGACCGTTCGCTCGAGCCCGATCCTGGTGGACTCGACGCTCTACGTCGGCAGCTCCGACGGAGCGCTCTACGCGCTCGCGGCGTCGGACGGAACGGTGCACTGGTCGTTCGACACCGGCGCGCCGATCGGATCCGCGCCGGCGGCCCGAGGCGGCACGGTCTACGTGGCCAACCGCGAGCATACGCTGTTCGCCCTCGATCGCGCGAGCGGCCGCGAGCGCTGGCGGGTCGAGACAGGCCCGGACCTGCCGCTCGCCTGGGGCTGGGAGGGGTGGGACTACTTCACCTCGTCGCCCACCCTCGCCGACAGCCTGCTCCTCTTCGCCAGCGGCAACGGGACCCTCTACGCCCTCGATCCCGAGACCGGCGCCGAGCGCTGGCGGGTCGAGACCGAGCGACGCTTCCGAGCCACGCCCGCCATCTCTGGCGGCGTGGTCTACCTGGGCGGCGGCGACGGCGTCTTCCGCGCGCTCGACCTCGTCACCGGCCAAGAGCACTGGCGCTTCGAGACCAAGGGCGCGAGCATGAGCGCCGCGGACTTTGGATTCGATCGGACCCAGATCCAGTCGTCGGCCGCGGTGCTCGACGGCACCGTCTACTTCGGCTCCCGCGATGCGTCGCTCTACGCCCTGGACGCGGCCACCGGCACGGAGCGCTGGTCCTTCGTCGACGGATCGTCCTGGGTCTCGGCCTCGCCCGCGGTCACCGAGAGCCTGGTAGTGAGCGCCCGTTCCTCGTCCACCCGGGTGCGCGGGCTCGACCGGAGCACCGGCCAAGTCCGCTGGATGGTGACGACCGGCGCGCTGGTGCTGGGCTCGCCGGTGGTCGCGGGCCAGACCGTTTACGTCGGGAATGGCGGAGGCACCCTCTTCGCCCTCGACCTCGCCACCGGCGCGGAGCGCTGGCGCCTCAGACTCGGCTACGGGATCTACGGCACCCCCGTCGTGGCGGACGGCCGGATCTACCTGGGCGACGACGACGGGATGGTCTACGCCATCGAGGCCACGACCAGTCCTCCGCCGCGCCGCGCCGTCTATTGGGACGAGCGCCACACCAGGTCCTCGATTCTCGGCAGCCAGCCGAGCCACCGGGCGATCGTCGACTACCTGGCGCAGTGGGGCTATCGCGAGGTCGACGCCGACGGCGCGCTCGCGCTGATGGACTCCTCCCGCGCGGACGGCGCCCCGTCGGTGGTGGTCTTCGCGATGGACCATCTGCCACCCGTGCTCGCGGGTGCTGAAACCGAGACCGGCCCCTTCCGTAAATACCTCGACGCGGGCGGGAAGGTCGTCTGGCTGGGCTTCAGTCCGCTGTTCCTGAAGCTCGACCCCGAGACGCGCGGCCTGATCGACTCCGACCGCGAGCGGCCGACCAGGCTGCTCGGCGTGGATCACAGTCGGCTCGACACCGACACCTATCAGGTCCGGCCGACCGAGGCGGGGCGCCGGGTCGGTCTCGAGGAATGGTGGCGCGGCAGCCCCTCGGTCGCGGCCGACGCGCCCACCGAGGTGCTGGCGCTCGACGAGCTCGGGCGGGCCGCCGCCTGGGTCCAGCGCTATGGCGGCCCGGTCGGGACCGGATTCGTCTACCTTCCGATCCGCGACCCGGCGCGCGCCCGGGAGATTCGCGAGGTGGCCGATTACGGCATCATCCGCGCGCCGTAGCGCGATCGATTCGGAGGCTCATGCTGGCAGCCGCGGCGCGACCCAATCCCCTCGAGAAGCTGCGCGACCTGCCGGTGAAGCTGGTCGTGGCGACCGGTTGGGCGATCGTCGGCCTCACCGGCGGGGTGAGCCAGCTGCTCGCGCTGCGGCTCTCGGGACGCGGGGCAGGGTTCGGGACGGCGATGAGCGGGCCGGTGTTGGCCGCCTCGATCTGGGTGCCGCTCACCTTCCTGACCCTCTGGCTTGGCGCCACGATTCCGCCGCGCTCCCTCGCGCGGGTGGCGCTCCATCTCGGCTTCGCGGCGCTCGCGAGCCTCGTCCTCAACGCGCTCTTTCAGCTGGTGTCGGCCCTGGTGTCACCCGCGGGCGCGGTGTGGGAGCGGGTGCTCCCGGACGCGCTCGTCTTCCTCCCGATGAACGCGGCCACCTACCTCGGCATCCTCGCGGCGCGCGAGTGGTGGGTCCGCCGGCCCGCGGCCGCCGCCGCGCCCCCGACCGCCGGGCCGGAAACGATCGACGCCAGGCTCGGCTCGAAGCTCTCCCGGATCCCGGTCGCGGAGGTGGCCTGGATCGAGGCCCGGGGCGACTACGTCAAGCTCCACACCGCGACGGGCGCCCACCTCGCCTCGCGCCGGATGGGTGAGCTGGCCGAGCTGCTTCGGCCGCTGGGCTTCGTCAGGATCCACCGTTCCGCGATCGTCAATCCCAGCCGGGTGCGAGTGGTGGCGCCGCGGAGCCACGGCGACTCCCAGGTCACGCTCGACGACGGCACCGAGCTGCGGGTGAGCCGCCAGCGCCGGCGCGAGCTGCTCGCGGCGATCGACGCGAGCCGCTCCGACGCGCCCGACGCCTAAACCCAGAGAAAGGCGGCCAGATCGAGGCCCGTCGCGTCAGCCACGATCCGCTGATACAGCTTGGGCCCCGACGACCCGTTGGTGAAGACCACGATCCCTCGTCCAGCCTCGGGGTCCGCTACCACGAAGGCCTTGAAGATCCCGTTGTCGCCCCAGTGCCAGCAGTAGCGCGCGGCGTCGCCCGTCTCGAGCCCCCAGCCCAGACCCCACGACAGCACCCGATTGAGCTCGACCCGCGGGGTCAGCATCGCCGTGCGGCTGGCCTCGCTCAGCCCGTGAGACGGCCCGCTCCGGCGCGCCATCATCAGCGACACGAAGCGGGCGTACTCGCCGACGGTGCAGACCAGGCTGCCAGCCACGTTGGGCACCGCGAAGTTGGGCTGGCGCGGAAGGCTCGGGGCGGCCCGCTCCATCGCGGCGAAGGTGTCGGTGGCGGTCCACTCGGTCATCGGCTTGCCGATCGTCTTCGCGTGCTCGAGCAGCGGATCGGACATCCGGCGGTTGAACTGCTCGGCGAGATCGCCGCGGCTCCCGTGGCCGAACACGGTCCAGCGCTGGTGATCTTCGGACCAGGCGTAGGTGGCTCGGGCCATCCCCGCCGGCCCGAAGAGGCGGTCGCGCATCACCCGATCGACTCCCCGGCCGGTGACGGTCTCGACCGCCCGCTGCAGCCAGAAGAAGCCCTCGCCGGAATACTGGAATCGCTCGCCGGGCTCGAAGCCGGTCGTGAGCTTGGTGCCCGTGGCGCGCGGGCGCCAATTGGGAAGACCGGTCGTGTGGCTGAGCACGTGACGAGCGGCGATTCGCTCGAGGCGGGGATCGTCGGCGAGATCGTCGGGCCGGAGGTACTCGACCAGCGGCCGGTCGAGGTCGAGCAGCCCGTCCTCGACCAGCTCGAGCACCACGGCGCCGAAGACCGGCTTGCCGAGCGAAGCGGCTGGAAAGACGCTCTCGATCTCGACCTTGGCCCCGGTGTCCGCGTTGGCGACACCGAATGCCCGGCGCCAGACGACCTCGCCACCATCGAGCACCGCCACCGCGGCGCCAGGCACGGACGCCAGCTCCATCAACCGCGGCATCCCGGCCAGAAAGCCGTCGGTCGGAATCCAGGGTCGCTGGGCGGCGCGCCGCGCGAGGCGGGACCGCCATGGGACGACCGCTCCGAATGCGGTCGCAAGCACGAAATCCCGACGCGTGGCCACACTCACCTCCCCAAGACGCGGATTGGAGCTCGACCTGGTACCCTACGCGCCGCCGGGCCCGAATGGTGACGGGCGCCCCGGCCGAACGCCGACGCCCCGTCGGCGCAGCCCGCGACCGACGGCGACGGGACCGAGACGGCGCCCCGCGCCTTCGGGGCGACGTCCCCCGCAGGTCAGGAATCATCAAGACCTGCCGATCATCATACCAGGCCCCTGGACACCGGCTCGGCGCCAGGGCCCGGGCCGACCTGTCTATCTGATTGCTCGATAAGGGGTTGAAGAGAAGGATCAGGATCCAGGCAGCTCACCTCCGACCGCTGCGGGAGCGCCGCCGGCATTCGGGCCGGGCTCGCTGGTCGACCGAAGGGGAATGGTGGATGGCGATTCGCGCCGTGGTCGCAGACGATGACCGGGCCTCACGAAAGGTCGTCAGTCGGCTCCTACAACAGCTGCGCGTAGAGGCCGTCGAGGCGGCGAACGGCCTCGAGGTGCTGGCTGCCCTGGAGGCCGGCAACGACATCGAACTTCTGATCCTCGACCTCGACATGCCGGTGCTGAACGGCGTGGAGACGCTCAAGGCGATTCGCTCGGCGCCCCAGTACCGGGAGCTGCCGGTGATCTGCGTGTCGAGCGTGGACGACGGCGACATCGTCTCGAGCGTCGTGTCCCTCGGCGTCGCGAACTTCATCCTGAAGCCGTTCCAGCCCGACGACGCCCTGGCCCGGATCCGCAACACGCTCGCCGCGCGGGGCGGACGCCGGCATCGCGGCCCGATCGACACCAGCGAGCTGCTGGCGGTCGACCCCGATCCCAACTTCCTGGCGATGCTCAGGGCACTGTTCGAGGGCCGGCACGAAGTGATGGAGGCCCCTTCCGGCCCCAGGGCGGCCGCGCTCTTCCAGGGGCGGCGCTCCCTCCCCGGGATCGTGCTCGTCGCCGAAGGCCTGCAGGTGCTCGACGAGATCCAGCTCGCGAGCACCCTCCGCCAGATCGCCGAGCAGCGCAACGCGTCCCCGCCCGCCGTGTATCTGATGACGAGCGGCGAGCCCGTTCCCGAGGAGCGCGCCCGGCACTTCGCGGGCGTGATCCGCAAGAGCTTCGTGCCCGAACAGTTCCGGTCCTCGTTCGAGCGCGTGGTGATGGGAGCGGTGTCGCCAGCGGAGAAGCTCCAGAGTCTGGTCGAGGGCGAGATGGACCGCGAGCTCGGGTCCGCGCTCCAGCAGGCCATCGGAATCATATTGGGGCAGGAGCTGACCGCGCTCCCGGCCGAGGAGCTACCGGGCCTCGAGCTGACCGTCAGAGCCAGCCTCACCCTCGGCGGTGGCGCAACGAGCGCGAGCCTCGTCATCGCGCTGCTCAGCGACCCGACGTCGGTGGCCAACGCCTCGGCCAAGATGCTGGGCTCCGCGGCCACGGCGGGCGACGGCGGCGCCGACGTGCTCGGCGAGCTGGCGACCAACGTGGCCGGTCGTATCCGGGCGTCCCTGGTGAGCCGCGGCGTGGACCTCGAGATGGGCCTGCCGACGGCCGCGGTCGAGGACGCCCCGGTGGCGCTGTCAGAATGCGACCGGTGCCTCGGCTTCCGGTCGCCCGGAGGCGACACCTTCGTCGTCGGCCTGACGCCGAGCGTCACGGATCCGGAGGCCCAGCCGGAGCTGGAGCCCGAGCCAGAACCCCAATCCGAGCCCGCGCCCGAGCCGGAGCCTCAGGAGTCGGCGCAGTAGGGCCGAATGGCCCTGCTGGCCTATTTGGCGACACCACCCTCTTCCCCATTTCTACATCGCGGGCAGACCGGACCAGCTAACACCTGGCAAGGCCGACCGTTGGCGCCACCCCAGGGGCCGTCAGCCGCCAAGGCGCCAAGCTCCGTCGTCGGATCGAACAGCTCGATTTGAATACCACCGGCCCGGACGCCCCGACCGAGAGGCGGATAAATAAAGCGAGGGAAAAGAACCAGGTTTTCTCCTAGCTTGACCGTCTTTGCGCGTTTACACACCTTCGCAAAACCAAGGCGAAAGCCGCCCCCCCAACCCGGAATCCATGCGGGTACTTTTAGTCGAAGACCAAGCAAGTCTTCGCGGCCTGCTTCGGCACGAGCTGCGACGACGAAACTACGTCGTGTCGGAGGCTTCGTCGCACGCCGAGGCGGCCGAGAAGATCGGAGACGGCCCGCTCGAGATGCTGCTGATCGAGCGGAAGCTCCCCGACGGCAGCGGGCTCAACCTGATCGCCTCGTACCGGGCGCTCGGCGGGCACGCCGGCGCCATCGTCATGACCGGCCGCAGCGAGCCCTCCGACCGGGTCGAGGCTCTCGACCACGGCGCCGACGACGTGATCGTCAAGCCGTTCGACTTCGACGAGCTCTTTTCCAGGATCCGGGCCCTGGCCCGGCGCCCCCGCGAGTGGAAGTCGGAGGTCTACCAGTTCTCCGGGCTAGCCGTCGACTGCGAGCAGCAATCGGCGTTCGTGGGCACCAAGCGACTCGAGCTCACCCCCAAGGAGTTCCTGCTCCTCCGCGCCATCGCGCAGCGGCCGGGCCAGCTGGTTCGCCGGGAGGACCTGATCCGTCAGGTATGGGGCGACAAGGCGGACCGGGGCAGCCGCTCGCTCAACGTCCACATCCGGAATCTGCGCATCAAGCTGATGAACGAAGCGGCCACGGTCGTGATCGCCTCACGCCGTGGCCGCGGGTACGGCATCTTCGCAATCTCCCCTGCCAACTGATCACGATCACCCGACCCGTGGCTGGCCGGGGCGATCCCTTCGTCAGGCGGGCGAGCCCAACCCGAGGACCTCGACCTTCGCCTGGAGCGATTCCTTCATGAACGGCTTCATCAGGTATTCGTTCGCCCCGGCCTCGATGGCCCGGGTGACGTGAGAGAGCTCGGTCTCGGTCGTGACCATCAGGATCTTGACCGAGGCGTACTTGCCCTCGGCGCGCACCGCCTTCACCAGATCGAGCCCGTTCATCTCGGGCATGTTCCAGTCGCAGAGCATCAGGTCGGGCAGGGGCTCCGACTCGAGCTTCGCCAGCGCGGCCTTGCCGTGCTCCGCGTCGGCCGTCTCGAACCCGAGCTCCTTCATGAAGCGGCCAAGCATGATCCGCATCGCTCGCGAGTTGTCGACAATCAGAGCGCGCACCTTCCTACTCCTTGGGCGTGGACGGGCCAGGACCGGGACCCCCGGCAGGAGCCGTTCGACTCCTGATCCTATTGTCGACCCCTTCGCCGATTTCGTTAGCGCTCGGTCCGAGCACCGGGGC
The DNA here is from genome assembly GCA_050184075.1 of Gemmatimonadales bacterium. Classification (GTDB taxonomy): domain Bacteria; phylum Gemmatimonadota; class Gemmatimonadetes; order Gemmatimonadales; family GWC2-71-9; genus SHZU01. The sequence continues at coordinate 14,724 of JBFXAS010000007.1, read as the reverse complement.
GCGGTCCGGCCCACCCTGACCCACGACGCCCTCGATCGAGAACCACCCCTGAATCCCGTCGAGCCCGCTCGTCCGCCGACCCAATGCGCCGACTGGCCCAGATTCCCTCCGCCCAGGCGCTCGGACGGTTCCCTCAAGCATCGGCCGATCGGGACAATCCATTAGGACACGACCGGACATTGATCGGGAATCGACCACAACCCCCGCCGACTGCGACCGGAGCAGCTCCCCGGCGTGCGACGGCAACCCGGGTGCTCCCCAAGCCGATCTGGCGGGACGCGCCGAGAATCCGCCGGCGAGGGTAGCGCAGTCGCGAGCCTCGTCCGCCCGACGGCTCCGGCGCTCGCGCGTCCCGGCCGAACCAGCGCCGTCCCGGCTTGGAACCGCGAGTCGAGAGCGGTCGGGCGGCCCCGGGAGCTCACGGGCCGTCGGGTCGAAAGGTGTAGCACCAACAGAGTCCCTCGAGCACCAGCTCGCCGTCGCTGCGGCGGACCCCGGCCTTGAGGCGGCTCACCGGCTTCTTGGGATGCGCCGAGAGCATCTCCACCCTGCCGGTGATGGTATCGCCGACGTAGACCGGCGCGAGATAGCGGAGCTCCTGGCTCATGAAGACGGTGCCGGGACCGGGTAGGTCTTCCGCGACCAGAGCGTTCAACACTCCGGCGGTCAGGCCGCCATGGACTACGAGGCGTCCGAACTTGGTGCGGCCGGCGAAGTCCGGATCGAAGTGGAGCGGATTCCGGTCGCCGGTGAGCGCCGCGTAGCTCGCGACCGACTCGGCGGTGAAGGTGAGCGACCGTTCCGCCACGCGACCCACGAGGTGGCCGAGCGGTCCGGTCGCGGCCGGGTTGGAGGCGGCGACGCGGACGTCATCGAGCGTCACCGGCACGGGGCCGCGGACGGTGTTCTGGACCTCCGCCAGGGCATCGGTCCGCCGGAGCAGCTCCGCGACCTGGCCGGCCGGCGCCGGGCTCACGGCGTCGACCCGGAAGCGGACCTCGCGGGCCGGATCGCCAGGGCCGTCGAGCTCGCCGTCCGCCTCGACCACGAGCGAGTCGACCGGGATGCCCGCCTTGGCGGCCTCGCGATAGACGTCGTTGCAGTAACAGGTGGCGAGCGAGAGCATCAGCAGCTCGCCGCCGCTGACCGCCGACCCGGCGCCCTCGGCCCGAGCGGGGATGGAGAGCTCGCGCGTCCGACCGTCGGTCTCGACGATCGCGCGGTGCGCGCCGGGCTGATTCTCGACTCGGGCACGGATCTTCATGGACCTCTCCAGCGCTGAGGGTCGACGCCTCGTGGGAATGCTCGAAAGGAACGACTCGTGCCCTGGTCGTCGCAAGCGCTCGGGCTAGATTCGGCGATCCGCCTCCCCGAGCGAGCCGATGCCGACCGCCACCTTCACCCCGCCCACCGCGCACACCGTCGTGGGGCAGACCTTCACCTCCGACTGGCTTGTGGTGGACCAGCGCCGGATCAACGTCTTCGGCGCCAACACCGAGGATCCAGATCCTCACCACATCGACCCGGCGTATTGCGCCGAGCACAGCCCCTGGGGCAAGCCGATCTCCTTCGGCTTCCTGACGATCTCGCTGCTCGCGCCCATGATGTATCAGGTCTGCCGCTACCCGCTCGGTGGCGACCCCAACGACGGCTACCCGGCGAGCTACGGCTTCAACCGGCTGCGGCTGGTGGCGCCGGTGGTGGTCGACTCGCGGATCCGAGGTCATTTCACCATTCGCGACGTCCGAGAACGGAAGCCGGGGCAGCGGCTCATCAGCATCGAGCTGTCGGTCGAGATCGAGGGCAACGATCGACCCGCCCTGGTCGGCGAGTGGGAGATGCTCTGGATCACCCCGGGAGTCGCCGAGAGCGTCCCCTCCCGCGGGCCCTGACCCGGCGCGATCGCCCTTTCCGCCGACTGACGCCTAACGCAGCCCGCCGGGCACCACCGGCAGGGTGAGCACCGAGCCCGCGGCCGGATCGGTCCGCACCTTCATGGTGAGCCGTCCGTCGGCCGGCACCAGGTCGAAGTTGGTGGCGTCGGCACCAGCGATGGCCAGGCGGATCCGATGCCCGGCCCGCACCAGCGCGGCGATCGGCCAGAGCTGGAAGGTGACCTCCACCACCTGGCCCGGCACCATCGGCGCGGCGTCGTCCTTTCCGTACGAGTGATACGGCACGTCCGTCACGGCGTAGGGATTCGGCACCAGCTTGCGGTGGATCAGACGGAGCCCTCCCTCGGTGACGTAGCGGCTCCGCCCGTCGGGCCCCACGTCCTCGAGGTAGCCGAGCACCGCGCCGTCCGCACGATCCACGCTCATCCGCAGGGTGACGATCGGCGTGCCCGCGATCTGGAGATCCCCCTCGAGCGGCTCGGTGGTGAACGCCAGCATCCGGGCGTCCGTCTCGCCGCGGTTGTCGAGCCCCACGATCGGGCTGCCCACCTGCGCCATCCAGCGATTGGTGGTCCCGGTCGTCACCCCAGGATCGACCGTGTAGGTGGTGGTGCCCGCCTTCACCCGCGCGGAGTCGACGGTCAACTCGCCACCATCGCTCAGGTGGAAGCGCTCGGCGCGGGTCCCGGCCGGCGGCCAGACGTCGGTGTCGTGAAAGGCCTCTTCGCCGAGATTGAAGAAGCGCATTGGCGGCCAGGCGTCCACCTCGTTCCGCTCGCCCTTGAGATGCCGATCGAAGAACTTCCGGCGGAGCTCGAACTGCTCCTCAACGCTTGGCTGGGGCGGGGTCGGCTCGGTGCTCACGGTGTAGGGACTCGAATGGCCGACGCCGCCGTGCATGCCGGCCAGGATCCAGACCTTCTGCGGGTTGGAGAAGTGCTGGAAACGGAACAGGGCCCCGTCGACCGTGCCCGCGTCGAGCCAGCTCGCGAAGACCAGCATCGGCACCTTCGAGCGCTCGATCTCCTGCTTGTAGTGGATCGGGCCGATCGTCTCCCAGGTCGCCTCGGTCGAGATGCTGTCGTCCCGGAACTCGGCGGCGCTCATCGTCTCGTAGACGTCGGGGTTGGCCCGATGCTCGGCGAGCGCCTGCCGGAGCCAGATCTCGCCCGAGTCCCCGTCGACCGGCTTCACACCCGAGCCCAGAACTCCGATGTCGTTGTCGTCCATCGCGCCGACCAGATCGCTCCAGGTCTTCATCAGGTTGCTGGCGATCAGCCCATAGGGACGCATCGGACTCGGATAGGAATCGAAATCCGACCAGCCCGGTATCACCGCCTTCACGGCCGGATGGTTCACCGCGGTCAGCAGCTCGGCCGTGGTACCCGTGTACGAGGTGCCGAACGCCCCGACGTTCCCGTCGGACCAGGGCTGACCCACCACCCATTCGACCAGATCGTAGCCGTCGCGCACTTCCTGCGGACCGTATTCGACCGGTCGGGTGCCGAACGAGGCGCCGCTCCCGCGGACGTCCACCTTGACCAGGGCGTACCCATGGGCCAGGAGGTGGCGGTCGAGCGCGCCGAGCGCCGGCAGCGGCGACCCGCTCGAATCCACCGTGGCCCGGCGATAGCGCGTCAGCACCATCAGCGCAGGCAACCGCTCTCCCGCGTGCTCGACCGGCAGGTGGACGTCGACGGCGAGGCGGGTGCCGTCCTGCATCGGCACGTAGACCGAGCTGGTCGTCGCCTCGCCCGAACCGACGGTGGCGGTCTCCGGGGCCTCGCCTCCCCCGCACGCGAGGAGCGACGACAGCAGGAGCGCAGCGCTTCCGAGCAGCCAACGACGGTCCATGGCGGTGGTCCTTCCTCGAATCGGTGTGGAGACGGCGGTCGACAGGCACTCGATGATACCACGGCGGCCGGGTCCGGCAACCGGCGGCGCCCGGGGCGGCTCGGTTGCGATATTTACTACGATGTAGTAATAATCGATCCGCGATCCGGGCCGCTGCCGCATCCGTACGAACCCCCCGCGCGAAAGGATCCAGACCATGGGCGCCACGCTCGGCGAGTTCGAACAACTGCTGCTCCTGGCCCTGCTCCAGCTGGGCGAAGCGGAGGCGCACGGCGTGGCGATCCGGCGGGCGATCGCCGAGCGAACCGGCCGGACGCCGTCGACCGGCGCCGTCTACACCGCGCTCGACCGGCTCGAGGCCAAGGGCTACGTCAGCAGCCGTCTCGGCGAGCCGGTGCCGACCCGCGGGGGTCGACCGCGGCGTTTCTACCAACTGGAACGGGCCGGCGCCAAGACCCTCGCGGGTACGCTCGACACCCTGCAGGCCATGGCCAGGGGCCTTCGGCCAAGGCTCGATCTGGTGCTCGCCGGGAAGAGCGTGAGCCGCCGGGACCGGCGATGAGGCCACCGCTCCTCGCCAGGCTGCTGGCGCGGCTGATCGTCGGGCGCGGCGCCGAGACGCTCCGGGGCGATCTCGACGAAACGTGGGAAGAGCGGCGGCGGGGGCCGGGCTGGTCGCGGGCCCGGCGCCGCCAGACGGTCGACGCTCTGCTCACCGTGCTCGCGTGGTGGAGTCCGCGGGCGATCGCCAGCCGGCGGAGGCTCGCCGGAGGAGGAGGCTCGATGGGTCGTCGTCTCGCAGGACTCGGACAGGAAGCCCGGAGCGCCGCGCGCGGTCTCCGGCGTCGCCCCGCCTTCGCGCTGCTGGTGGTGCTGACCCTCGGCCTCGGGATCGGCGCCACGACTACCATTTTCAGCGTGGTCGACGCGATCCTGATCCGCTCCCTGCCGGAGCCCGACGCCGACCGGCTGGTCAGCTTCGGCGCAGCGTTCCCCGACCAGGAGTGGACCGATCGCTCGGCCGACCTGATGGACGTGAACGGCCTTTCGGTCGCCAACTTCGTCGACTGGCAGGCGCGGGTTCGAACCCTCGACTGGATGGCGGTGATCGAGCCGACCACCGCGCTGATGTCCGACGAGGGCAACGGGCCCGAGCTGATCGGGATGGCGTCGGTGAGCGAGGGCTTCTTCGAGCTGCTCGGCGTGACGCCGTCGCTGGGTCGGGGCTTTCAGCCCGCCGACTTCCTGCCGGGCGCCCCGCCGGCGCGGATCCTCTCGTTTGCGTCGTGGCGCGATCGCTTCGGTGCGGATCCGGCGCTGATCGGCAAGCCGCTCACCGGCTCGACCGGTCGGACCAACAGCGGCATCGTGATCGGCGTCCTCCCGGCCGACTTCCGTCCACCGGAGGCGCTGGGCGCGCAGTCAGTGGAAATCTGGACGCCACTCGATCCCTCGTCCCCACGCTACGCCTCACGGGAGCGCCGCTCGGTGCTGGGTCTCGGGCGGCTGGCCGAGGGCGCGAGCCTCGACGCCGCCCGTGCCGAGCTCGCGAGCATCCAGGCGGTGGTCGCGACCGAGTTTCCCGAGGGCAACGTCTACCCGGACGGCAAGCGGCTCGGGGCCGCCGTCAACGGTCTCCAGGTGCAGACCATCGGCACCTCGGGGCGGGTCCTTCGGGTCTTCCTCGCCTCGGCCGCCCTGCTCTTGGTGATTGCCGGCCTCAACGCCGCCAACCTGATGCTGGTCCGAGGCCTCGATCGCGAGGGAGAGCTCGCTCTCCGGCGGGCGCTCGGCGCGGGGCGGCTGCGGATCGCGGTCTCGGTGCTCTCGGAGACGATCGCGCTGGCCCTGCTCGCCGGGGCGATCGGCCTCGGGCTCGCCGCGGGAGGAGTGGCGCTCTTCAAGCAGCTCGCGCCGCCCTCGCTCCCGCGACTCGAAGAGGTGGCCGTCAACTTCCGGGTCCTCGGGCTCGCCGTCGCGACGGCGCTCGGCGCGGGCATGCTGATCGGCCTGCCGATGGTGCGGGCTCGGAGCCGCGACCTCTTTCGCGGACTGCGCGAGACCCTCGGCGTGACGGCGAGCCCCCGCGGCGTCCGCCTGCGCGCGGGGCTGGTGGCGGTGCAGCTCGCCCTCGCGGTGATGCTGGCCGTGGGCGCCACGCTGCTCTTCCGGTCCTTCGTCGAGGTCCGGTCGGTCGATCCCGGTTTCGACGCCGGCGACCTCACGACCTTCTCCTTCCCGGCCAAGGTCCCCGGTGAGGATCGAGCGGCGTGGCAGGTCTGGGAAGACCTCGAGCGTGGCGTGGCCGCGATTCCTGGCGTCGAGGCGGTCGCGATCGGCTCCAACCTCCCGTTTCAGTCGCCCAACTGGGCTCCCGGCGTCAAGCTGCCCGGCGAGAGCGAGGCCGACGCCCGCCGCGGGATCTCGGGCTACGCCGTGACCCCGGCCTACTTCGGCGCGCTCGGCGTCGCGATTCGGCGTGGCCGCGGGATCGAGCCCGGCGATGGCGCCGACGGGGCGCCGGTGGCGGTGGTGAACGAGGCCTTCACCGACGCGGTGCTTCGGGGAGTCGATCCGATCGGCGCCACGATCTCGATCAGCGGCGCCGAGACCCTCGTGGTCGGGGTGGTCGCGAACGTGGTGCAGACCCGGGCCGAGGAGGGCAGCAAGCCCGCGATCTACGTGCCGAGCGCCCAGTCCGACTGGTCCTTCGCGCAGGTGGCGATTCGCTCGACCCGGCCACTCTCCGAGCTGGGTCCGGAGATCAAGCGCGCCGCCGCCGCCGTGAGTCGGGTCGTGCCGGTGATGCGACTCGGCACGATGGCGCAGAGCATCGGCTCGGGCCAGGTGGCGCCGCGCTTCCAGGCCGTGCTGATCGGAGGTTTCGCCGGCGTGGCGCTCCTGCTCGCCGGAATCGGCCTTTACGGCACCATGGCGCACACCGTGGGGCGGCGGGCGCGTGAGCTCGGGATCCGGATGGCGATCGGCGCGCGGGGGGAGGTGGTGCTTCGCTCGGTGCTCCGCCAGGGGCTCTCGGTGGCCGCGATCGGGCTCGGGGTGGGCCTCACCGGCGCCGCGCTGGTGAGTCGCACCCTCGAGACGCTGCTCTTCGGGATCGCGCCCCTCGACGGTCCGACCTTCGTCGGGGCCGCGATCGTGTTGCTGCTCGTCGCGGTGCTCTCGGTGCTCCGTCCGGCGCTCCGCGCGGCGCGCACCGACCCGACCGTCGCGCTCCGGGCCGACTCCTAGCTCGGTCCCGGGGGTCCGCTCGGGCTCCGGGTGAGGCGCTCCACGTGACCGGGCTCGAGCTCGGCCACCGAGCGGCAGCCGAGCAGCGCGAGGCTCCGCTCGACTTCGCTCTTGAGCAGCCCGAGCGCGCGTTCCACCCCTTCCTGGCCTCCGGCGGCGAGTCCGTAGAGGTAAGCGCGTCCGATCGAGCAGGCGTCGGCGCCGAGCGCCAGCGCCTTGATCACGTGCGTGCCCCGGCGCACGCCACCGTCGACGATCAGCTCGAGCCGGTCGCCGACCGCCTCGCGGATCGGCCGGACGCAATCGACCGGGGCGGGGGCGCCATCGAGCTGGCGCCCGCCGTGGTTGGAGATCATCACCGCGCTCGCCCCGACCTCGACCGCGCGCTTCGCGTCCGCGGGTGACTGCAGGCCCTTCAGCACGAAGGGCCCCTTCCAACGCTCGATCAGCCAGGCCACGTCGTCCCAGGTCACCGTGCGATCGAACTGTCCGTTGACGTAGTCGATCAGCGACACGGTGCCGAGCTTGCCGACGCGATGGACCACGTTGGCGAGCTGGAAATCCGAGTTCCTGAGGAGCTGGAGCGCCCACCGCGGATGCGAGGCAAAGCTCAGGAAGCTCTTCAGCCCGAAGCGGGGCGGCAGGACCATCCCGGTGCGCCGATCCCGCTCGCGGTTGCCGGCGAGGGCGGTGTCGACGGTGAGGCAGAGGGCCTGGAACTTGGCCGCCTTGCAGCGCTCGACGAACTCCTCCGTCAGCGCGCGGTCCTTGAGGATGTAGATCTGGAACATCCACGGTCCCTCGCCCAGGGCCGCGATGTCCTCGATCCGGGTCGTGCCCATGGTGGAGAGCGTGTAGAGGGTCCCGAGCTTCTGCGCCGCCCGAGCCACCGCCGGCTCCGCTCCGATGTGAAAGAGGCGGGACATGCCGGTCGGCGCGAGAAAGACCGGCCAGGCGAGGCGTTGGCCGAGCACCGTGGTGGTGAGATCGACGTCGCTGATGTCGCGGAGGTAGTTGGGCCAGAGCTGATACTCGTCGAACGCCGTCGTGTTGCGGCGCAGGCTCCACTCGTCGTCCGCGCCGCCGTCGATGTAGTGGAACATCGGCGCCGGCAGCCGGGCGCGCGCCATCCGGCGAAGGTCGCTGATGTTGTGACAGCGGCTGAGACCCATGACGGCGGCGCTCTCTCGGCGGGTGTGGCCGAGAACCTACAGAGCTTCGCCACGATCGGCCAGCGCCCGACCTCTCCCCGCGGGCCAGGTCTGGGCTATCACGCGGCAGCTCGACACGCCGCTGCCCACGCGAAGCGCGGCGCCGGCCGAGGCCGCGTTGGTGAAGCGGTCTCGGATCGCCTCCGGTGGCTCGACGACCGACCCCCGATTCCTGGGACGGCTCGAGGTGCGCTGAGGGGCGTCCTCAGAGCGGCCAATCGCGGAGGATCCGCTCGGTCTCCTCCGAATGACCGCTCTCGTCGCGGACCATGTCCTCGAGCTGCACGGCCAGCCCCTTGTCGCCGTAGGCCTCCGCCTGCTTGGCGCGCTCCGCGTAGTCCTGGGCCGCCCGGCGCTCGGCCACGAGCACCGCTTCCAGCATCGCCTTGTTGCTCGCGGCGGGCGGCGTCGGCCTCGGCTCGGTCGTGGGCTCACCACCGAGCGCCACGATCTTGTTGGCCAGGAACTGCGCGTGGAGCTGCTCGTCGGCCACTTCGGCGAGGAAGAACTGCGAGAGCTGCGGCCGGTAGGGGCCGGTGGCCTTGGCGGCGTAGGTGAGGTATTGGATGATCGCCCCGAACTCGCCGGCGAGATCTTCGTTCAGCTTCGCGATCAGCGTTGCCTTGTCCATGTCGATTCTCCTTCGGCCGTGGCCACGGCGCGGAGCGGCGGGCATCCGCCGCGCCATCGAGTGCCGTTTGGCCGCCGCGCTCACGGCGGCGCCCGGAACCTAGCGAGGTTCGACGACCGTCGCGCGCCAGGAGACACCTGGCAGGGAGCGTGGTAGCTTTCCGCGGGATGAGACGCCCCCCCCTGCTCCGGCCGCCCTACGCCGTCCGCGCGATCGGGTCGGCGCTCGCGGCCGGCGTGGCCCTCGTCGGGTGCCGGGCCGACGCGGCCCCGAGCCGCGGGCCGGGCTACCAGATCGTCGGACGCTACCCGCACGACTCCACGGCCTACACCCAGGGACTGGTTTACGACGGCGGCGCGCTCTACGAGTCGACCGGGCAGTACGGCCGCTCGACCCTCCGCCGGGTCGACCTCGAGTCCGGTGCGGTCGAGGCGAGCGTCTCGCTCGCGAGCGACCGGTTCGGGGAAGGCCTGGCCCTGCTGGACGGACGGCTCTACCAGCTCACCTGGAAGTCCGGCATCGCCTACGTGTACGACGCAACGACCCTCGCGCCGATCGACTCCATCCGTTACGAGGGTGAGGGCTGGGGACTGACCACCGACGGCTCGTCGTTGATCCTGAGCGACGGCACCAGCCGGCTGCGCTTCCTCGACCCCGCCACCTTCGAGGTTCTCCGCACCCTGGACGTCCGCTTCTCGAGTCAGTCGCCGGTGCGGAGCCTGAACGAGCTGGAGTACGTCGAGGGGGAGCTCTTCGCCAACGTGTACCAGAGCGACTGGATCCTGCGGATCGACCCGGCCACCGGAGTGGTGAAGGACGTCGTCGACCTGGTCGGCATCATGCCCGGCTACGACGCGGCGTCGACGGACGAGTTCGTCCTGAACGGCGTCGCGTACGACCGCGCCACCGGCCACATCCTGGTAACCGGCAAGCAGTGGCCGCTGCTCTTCCGCCTCGCGCTGGACCGCCGGCCCGGAGACCCGTCGACGCACTGACCGCTCGGCCGGAGGCTCTTCCTGAGCACGGCGTTCGCCTTCCACTCGGGCTGGCCGTACACCGACGCCAGCTTCACGGTCAAGTCTCTGCCCGACGGCTCGCTCGTGCTCGGACGGGACACCGGGCCGATCAACGCCGAGCGGTTGCCGGCCTACTACCGCCTCGATCTCCGAGCCACCCGCGACTTCCCCCTCTCCCACGGTCGGATTCGGGCCTTCCTCGAGCTCTTCAATCTCTTCGACCGCGACAACCAGCGCGGCTTCAACCGGGAGCCGGTGTTCGCCGACGACGGCTCGCTCACCTCGACCCGGGTGTTCGGCGAGGACCTCTATCCGCGATTGATGAGCTTCGGGATCTACTGGGAGTTCTGAGCCGGCGTCGCCAAGCCGACTTCCCTCACCTAGCTTTCCGCTCGCCCAAGCCAGCCGCCGCCTCGTGCCGGTGGCCCCACCCGAGCGGAAGACGAGCGATGATCGAGCAGATGTTCGAGCGGTTCCTCTGGAGCAGCCGGCTGGTCGTCCTGGTGGCCGTCGTGGCGAGCCTGGTCGTCTCGATCGGGCTGTTCTACGTGGCGACGGTCGACGTCGTCGGGATCGTCGGGATGATGATCCACTACGTCCCGGCCCACGGGGAGCTGTCGCTCCGGAACGAGATCGTGCGGGTGGTGGTCGAGGTCGTCGACGGCTTCCTCCTGGCCACGATCATGCTGATCTTCGCGCTCGGCCTCTACGAGCTGTTCGTGAGCCGGATCGACGCGGCCGAGGGCTCGGAGTTCGCGTCCCGGCTGCTCCTGATCCGGAGTCTCGACGACCTCAAAGATCGCCTGGCCAAAGTGGTGCTCCTGATCCTGGTGGTGAAGTTCTTCGAGTATGCCCTCCGCATCGACTACGGCACCCCGCTCGATCTCCTCTACCTGGCACTTGGCACCGCCCTGGTGGCTGGAGCGATTCGACTCTCGCACGGGAAGAGCGACTCGTCTCGCTGAGACCGGGCGCGGAACGTGCACCCGAAAGGCAGCACCGGCGTCCCCCATGCAGAGCGATGACCCGCGCCGATAATTGCACTCGCGAACCGAGGGAGAACGCCAGCATGCTCCGTCAAAACGCCTGGATCGCCGGCCTCGCCGCGCTCGCGGCCTGCTCCAGCTCGACCGGCCCCGAAGGCACCGGCCGGCTGACCGTTCAGCTCGTCGGCCGAGCCGCCAGCGCCACGCCCGCGCTCGAGACCACGGACGACGTCCTCACCATCACCAGCGTGCAGGTGGTCGCTCGGAAGATCCGTCTGGAGCGGACGTCCGACGGGTGCGGCTCCGGCGAGCCGCCCGAGGGGCAGAGCGCCGAGTGCTCCGACCTGCGGCTCGACCCGATGCTGCTCGAGCCGCCACTCGACGGGACGACGGAGGCCACCTTCACCGTCGACCTGCCCGAGGGCACGTACCGCTCCCTGATGCTCCAGATCCATAAGCCCAGCAATGCGAACGAAGACGCGGCGTTCCTCGCCGACCACCCGAACTTCGCCGGTTTGAGTCTCAGAGTCGTCGGCAGCTTCAACGGAGAGGACTTCACGTTCGAGAGCGCGCTCACCGCCGTGGTCGAGATCGCGCTCGACACACCGGTGGAGATCGAGGCCGAGACGCCGGCGGCCGTGACCCTCGCGCTCGACGTGGCAGCCTGGTTCGCGGCCGACGCCGGCGGGCTCCTCGACCCCATCGACCCGACCCAGCAGATCCGTTCCCGCATCGAGCAGAACATCCGGGCCTCGTTCCACGCCTTCCGGGATCACGACGGCGACGGGGCGCCGGACTGAGCTACTCGCCGACCGCTTCCGGCTCCAGCCCGTAGCGCTGGGCCACGACCGCCAGCCGGGCGAGCTCCCGCCGGGTTCTGGCCCGATACCACACAGCCCCGACCAGCGTGAGCGCGACGCCGACGACGGCGAGTCCGACGGCGGTGGCGGCTCGCCGCTGGCCCAGCCCCGCGGCCACGAGCAGGAGCGCGAGGGCCTCCACGACGACCACGCCCACGACGAAGCTCGCCGTGCGCAGCGAGCGCTCGAGCCTGAGCCGGGCCAGGCGGAGGTAGTCGCGGGTGCTCTCGCCGAGCGGCGAGAACAGGCCTCTCCGGTTCCAGGCGGTGAAGATGACCACCACGACCACGTGCAGGGCGCTCGCGAGGAGCCACCAAGGCCGCTCCTCCGGCGGGAGCAGCGGCAGCGCCCGGGCGAGCCAAGCCGCCATCACGACGACGATGCCGGCTTCGATCCAGATCACCCCACGCAGTCGGCGAGTCTGGAGATCGACGGTGGCGCGCAGCTCGGCGGGTGTGGTCGGGGCGTCCGGCAGCTCCCGCCAGAGATCGACGAGGTCGGTCCATCCGACAGAGTCGCTCATGCCTCCTCCATGATCGGCCCGAGGCGGTCGCGCAGCACCCCTCGCGCTCGACTCAGCCGCACCGCCACGTTGGACTCGCTCAACCCGGTCACCGCCGCGATCTCCTGGTTCCCGAGGCCCTCGAGGTGGAGCACGACGACCTGCTTGAAGGTGTCCGGCAGCGCCCGCACCGCTTCGAGCAGCCGCTCGGCCCGGCTCCGCTCCTCGGCGCGAGCGTCAGGGCGGACGCCGGGATCCTCGATCTCCGGCACGGCCTCGAGCGCACGGAGCCGTCCGTCCGAGAGCCGGCTCCGGAACGTGAGCCCCCGGTTGTGGGCGATGCGATAGATGTACGTCCGCTCGGAGCAGTCACCACGAAACGAGGGCAGGGCCCGCCAGACAGCAAACCAGATGTCCTGCGCCAGGTCGTCGACATCGGCGTGCGTCGGCGCATAGACCCGGGCCAGGCGGCGGAGGGCCTCACCATACTCCTGGTAGCATCGCTCGAAGCGCGCGGTAGACTGCCTCATCTCGGCTGTTCAAGGTAGTCTGCCGAGGAGACCCGAGCTTACATCCCCGGCCTATCGCGCGACGAAGTCGGCGCCGCGCACGTCGAGCCGCACCCGGTAGGCTTCCCCGTCGATGGCGCCGGGGACCTCCGGATAGGGGGTGAGGGCCAGCAGGGTGATCCGGAGGCCAAGCGCCTCGCCGTCCTTGGGGTCGAGCCCGGTATTGAGGACTAGGCGCCGGCTCGGTCCGCCGCCGGCCGCGCCCGACACCTGGAGCTCGACCGCCGCGTTGCCGGCCCAGACGCAGGTCACGGTGCTCGGGCAGCGCGAATCCGACTCGACCCGCCCGAAGTCGATCCGGACACCCTGCACCGCGCGGGTTTCGCCAGCGCGAAGCTCGATGGTGGTGGGCTCGAGCGCGCGGACGTCGGCACTGGCGGCCAGCTCGCTGGCGGACCGGCAGCCGGACAGGGCCGCGAGCACGGCCACGAAGACGAAACGGGTCACGGTTCCTCCATCCGCTCGGGTGAGGTCCGCCGCTTGACCCGTCGGCAGCGCCCCGAGTCACCGGCTGGCCACGACGACGCGATCGGGACGGCTCGAGTTTCGCGCGCGGCGCCCTGGCGGACGATCAGCCGACGGTCGATCTTGCCTGGGTCCCGACCGGAACCTCCTCGTGAAGCCGCCGCCTTCCTCCCGACTTCGGCACAGGCAGTTCGTCGCCGACTACAAGGCCCGTCGCCTCGAGGACGGGGAGGACGGGAAGCGCGAGGCCCACGAGACGGGCCCCACGCCCCGGCGACCCACGCTGTTCGAAGGCAAGCGGGGCCAGTACCTCCGGGACTACCTCGGCTGGCTCTGGCCGCACCGCTACGCGGTGGCCGCCCTCTTCGTGCTCTCGCTGGTCGGCGCCGCGGTGCAGATGGTGGAGCCGCTCTTTCTCCGATTCATGATCGATCGGGTGATCCTGCTGCCCGGGCTCGACGCGGGCACCCGGCTCTCACGACTACACCTGGCCGGCGGCACCTTCGTGCTGGTGGTGATCGTCTCCAACCTGACCCAGGTGACCCGCGACTACCGCCAGCGGGTGCTCAACGCGCAGGTGATGCTGGCCCTTCGACGGGCCCTCTTCGACCGGCTGCTCCGGCTGCCGCTGCCCAAGCTCTGGGAGATGAAGACCGGCGGGATCCTCTCCCGGCTGACCGGCGACGTGGATACCACCACCGGCCTGCTCCAGATGGCGATCGTCTCGCCCGCGCTGGCGCTGATCCGGCTGGTGATTGCCCTGGTGATCCTGCTCAATCTGAACTGGCGGCTCGCGCTCACGGCGCTCGCGATCATTCCGGGCATCACCCTGATGAGCCTGACCTTCTCGCGACGGGTCCGGCCGATCTATCGCTCGCTCCGCAAGGACGTCGAGCGGATCGACGGCCACGTCGGCGAGACCTTCTCGGGCATCCGGGTGGTGCGGGCCTTCCGGGGCGAGGTCCGCGAGCTGCTCGAATACCTCGTCGGCCGGCACGCGGTGGTGCGGAAGGAGCTCTTCGCCTATCGCCGCGAGTTGATCATCTGGACCTCGTGGGGTCTCCTGCTGGGCGCCGTGAACGTGGTGATCCTCTGGTACGGGGGCTATCTGACCCTCCAGGGTCGGGCCTCGGTCGGCGACATCATGGCCTTCCAGTGGTACACCTTCCTGCTGCTCAACCCGATCTGGCAGATCGTCAACACCTTCTCCGAGCTGCAGCGCTCGCTCGCCGCCACCGAGCGAGTCTTCGAGGTGCTGGCGATGCCGGACGACAAGCCCGACCGGCCGGACGCGCAGGTCGCGCCGCGGGTGGTGAACGAGCTCCGCTTCGATCGGGTGGGCTTCGAGTACCACGAGGGGCGGCCGGTGGTGGAGGACTTCGACGTGACCGTGCCCGGAGGCAGCGTGGTGGCGCTGGTGGGCCGAAGCGGCGCCGGAAAGACCACCGTGACCGATCTGGTGGCCCGTTTCCATGACCCGACCACC
>JBFXAS010000006.1:0-58700 GCA_050184075.1 Gemmatimonadales bacterium | reverse complement strand
GGTGCGAATCCGCTCCACCACCGAGAACAGCACGCACGGCCCCAGCGGGTCGCGGCGGGCGTGGGCTCGGTACCACCCCACCCGCGCGGCCAGCGCCCTGGCCTCGAGCAGGTCGTCCCTCGCGGTGGGGTCGTCGTCGAACACGCCCCGGAGCGGTCCGCCGGCCAGCCGCCGAGCGAGCTCGGGGCGGATCCGGTCCGCGGGGCAGGTCCTGGCGAGCGTCACCAGATCCGGCCGCGGGAGCTCGAGCCCGCCCTCGAGAAAGGCCAGCTCGGGCTCCAGCTCCTTCGACCAGTCGGCGACGGTGAGCAGGGCCCAGGCGTTCTCGCGGTCGATGAGGCTTGCCACGTAGCGCTCGACCTCGCGTCCCGCTCGTCGGGCGCTCCACCGCGCCCGGGCGGCGAAGACCCGCGCCAGGGCCAGCTCCAGACCGAACAGCCCCGGCGCCTTGGTGTCGGCTCGACGCCGGCGGCGCGGGTCGAGCGCCTCGGTGATCGCCCGTCCGGCGGGATGGCCGGCGCGGACCAGCAGCGCCCCAAGGGCCGCGGGAGAGGCGGCACGGGAGAGTCGGTCCAGCGTTCGCTCGGAGAGGGTCGGCGTCGGCACCAGCGCGGCCAGGCGGGCGGCGGGCGGCGAGCCGTGGGCGGCGCCGCGAAGCAGGATCCGCAGGCTCCGCAGATCCTCGTCCTCGAAGACCGCGGCGAGGGCGCCCGATCGCGGTCCGAGCCAGCGGCGGAGGATCCCGAGCCTCAGAGCCACGAGTTGACCGATTGCGCGGTCGACGTCCGCGAGCGCCAACGCCGGCTCGAGCGGCAGCCCGAGGTCGATCGCGCGCCGGACGGCGGCGTGACGCGTCCCCGCTTCGAGGACCGAGAGCAACCGAGGCCGGTCGAACAGGTGAGTCGCGAGCCCCCTGGCGCGCGCGTTGACGTCATCGAGCCACATCGGGGCTCCGATCGAGCTTCGCGGTCAGCGCAATCGCGAGCTCGGCCTTATCGCGGCGAAGCCGGGCCACGAGGGTGTTGTCGACGGTCACCCTCCCGTCCATCGAGCACCCAATCAGTCCGGCCGCCGCGCCGGGCGCCGGGTCGATGGTCGCCCCGGCGGTTCGGTCGACGAGCGCGACGACCGCCTGCCGCGCATCTTCCCGGCAGAGGAGCCGCGTCGGCGTGTGCTCGAGGTACGCGAGCGTCTCCGCGACCAGCGACGCGAGCCGCTCCCGATAGCGGGCGACGGGCAGCTCCTCGAGTCTCATCGCCGCCAGCTCGATGATCCGGTCGACCACGCCGCTCCGGGCCACCAACGCCCGCCTTCTCGCTTCCCGCTCCACTCGGGCCAAACCCCGCCGGATCTCGCTCGCCAGCTCGGCGTCGAGTCGGGCCAGCGCCGCCCGCCGTCGGCGCTCCCGATCGAGCGCCGCCCGGTCGGCGGCGTCCCGCGCCTCGCGCTCGGCCTCGGCGAGGATCCCCGCGGCGCGCTCCTCCGCCTCCCGCTCGAGATGACGGAGCAGGTCGTCGATCGCCATCGTCGACTCACCCGCCGCGGAACAGGATCAGCGCCGCGACGATGAAGCCGAGGATGGCCATCGTCTCGGGAATCGCGACCAAGAGGATCGCGGTGGTGCTGAGCTCAGGCTTCTCGGCCAGCGTGGCCGCCATGGCCGGGCCGATTCGCGACTGCGCCCAGCCCGTGGCCAGCGCCGGGATTCCCACGGCCAGCGCCGCGCTCAGGGCTACCCAGACGACCTCCATCGTGTCCCCCTCTACATGGTGGGCGTCCCGTTGGGACGCCAGTGGCCGAACGGCGCGTACCGCGTGCCGCCCGGGCTGAAGAACTTTCCGAAGAACTCGACGTAGTGGAGTCGCAGGCCGTGCACCGTCGGCGCGAACACGCCGAGCACGAAGTTGACCAGGTGGAAGAGGAGCCCGAAGAGCACCCCGACCACCACGCTGCCGACGCTCCCCGCCAGTTCGTTGGCCACCACGGCCATCATGACCGACGCCGTGCCGAGCGCCATGATGCGGGCGTAGGAGAGCACGTTGCTGACGGTGCCCAGGAACTCGATCGGCGCGATGATCCCCTCGGCCGCGACCAGCACCGGAAACGCCACCAACACCACCACAATCGCCGGCGTGAGCAGCGCGCCGGGCAGCACCTCAATCGCCGCCAGGAGCGCCACGGTCACGAACACCAGCATCAGCAGCGCCGCCGTTCGACCCAGCGCCTGCCGCGGATGCCCGCGCGCCGCGTTGATGATCCCGAGCACCAGACCCAGGCCCACGTGCACCAGGCCGATCCCGATCGCGAGCACGAGGAACGGGATCAGCGACGCCTCGCGGTCGAGCACCAGGGGCTCGAGACCGAACCAGTGGCGGCCCAGGTCGCCGAAGAGCTCGCCGAACCCGAAGCCGAAGAGCACCGAGAACAGCGCTCCGGCCCCGAGGATCTCCGAAACCGAGCGGAGCGTGGTCTCCGGCCGAGAGCGCCGCCGAAGCAGCAGCGCCAGCAGACCGAGCACCAGGCCGTAGCCGATGTCGCCGAGGATCAGCCCGAAGAACATCGGGAAGAAGACCGCCGTGTAGGGGGTCGGGTCGATGGTCCCGTACTTGGGCAGCGGGAGCATCGAGGTGAGCGTCTCGAAGGGCCGAAAGAGCCGCGGATTGGTGAGCGCCACCGGCGCGTCCTCGCCGAGCCACTGCTCCTTGGCGACCGTCTCCAGCACCACCTCGGACCCGACCCGGGCGGCGAGCAGCTCGCCGAGCTTGGGCAGCGCCGCCACCGGGGCCCAGCCCTCGACCAGGAAGCTCCGCGCGGTGGCGGCCGCCCGCCTCCGGGCCTCGAGCTCGAGCAGATGGTCGCCGACCGCCGCCCGGGCTCGCACGAGCTCCGGAATGACCTCTCGCATCAGCTCGGCCCGCTCCCGCTCGACGGCGGCGCGCTCCGCGTCGAGCGCCTCCCGCCTCGCGGCGAGCGTGGGGAGGGCCTCGAGCAGCGGACCGCCTTCGACCCCTCTCGGCAGGGGCAGCTCGTGCACGCCGCTCTCCGTCAACAAGCGCTCAACGGTTGGCGCCGTCGCGGCGGGTGCCAGCAGCAGCACCGCGAGCTCACCGTCGGGCATCGGGCTCGACTCCAGCGCGAACTCGCGACCGATGACCTCCTCGAGGGCCGTCCGGAGCCGCGGCACCTGATCCTCGTCCTCAGCGCGGATCACCAGTTGGTAGGCCCGGGTTCGCCCGTCGCTCCCGCGAGGCAGCAGACCGCGAAAGGCGTGGACGAACCGCTCGAATCGGACGATCTCGGCACGCTCGGAGTCGAGCTCGCGGGCCCGGCGGTCGAGGCGGTCCTTCGCGCGCTCGAAGCGCCGGGTGGTCCGGACCCAGGCCGCGAACTCGGCCGGGGATGGCGGACTCGTCTGGGGCGGCCCGCTTGGCGCGGGCTTGGCTCCCGCGAGGCCGAGCAGATCGAGCCGGCGGACCAGCTCTCGGAGCCGACGCGCGTGCCGCTCCACTCGCTCCGAGAGCACGAGCGGCGAGAGCGGACCACTGGCGGGCGCCGTGGCGAGGTGCACCGTGCCGGCGTCCTGCAGCGCGAGGAGCGTCGGGTCGAGCAGCGCGCGGGGACCCATGATCCGCAACCGGGCCATCGGCATGATCATGACGGGCCGACCCCGGCGATGACCTGGTCCACCAGCCAGGCCGTCAAGTGCTCGATTTCGCCCTCCGGCAGCGTCTCGAGCCGCTCCGCCTCGATCCGCGCAACTCGCTCGATCTCGGCCGCACGCCGCTCCATCTCCAGCGCCGCCGCCGCCCGGCGCTCCGCTTCGACCTGGGCCAGCTCCTCGTCCAACTCGCGGGCCGCGACCTCGGCCGCCTGCCGCGCGGCCGATGCCAACGCCGCGGCCCGCCCCCACGCCTCCGCCACCAGCGCGTCGAGCCGGGTTTCCGTCGCGATCAGGCGGCCGAGCGATCCTTCCGCCGAGGCCGTCGGGTCGGAGTGCCGAGGGTGCACCGCGCCTCCCGGAGCCGGTTGTCTCCGGTGTTCAAGCTGGCGGTCGGTGCCTGAATTGGGGGGAAGACGAGCCTGAAGAGACGTTCAGGTAAGCGTCACCGCCCGGTCACGAGATCCGCAACCCGGCTTCAGGAACCCGGCCACCGGCCCTTCATCGAGCCGACGTTACCCTCTGAAGGTGGAGGTTCCCCCGATGAGCACCAAGCAGGCGATGCTCGAAGAGCTCCGCGCCACGGAGGTGCTGCGACCCACGCTCCTGGCCCGCGCTCTCGAAGCGAACGACGCCGCCAAGTATTGCCTCTCCCTGCTCCAATCCGCCGTCCGGCTTGCGGATCACCCGGACGAGGACGTCCCGAGCCTGCGCCGGGAACGCGAGCTCGCGCGGGTCGACGCTGCCGAGCTCGACCAGGTGATTGCGGGTACCCGTCGCGAGGGCGACCACTACCGAGTTCCCCACCTCGGGAGGGTCACGGAGCTGCTTGGCCGAAGCGTCGACGCCATGCTGGCGCCGCTCCGGGGTGACGATCGCGATCCGACGGTGGCCGAACTCGAGGCGCGCCGCGACCGGCTCGCCCCGCTGTGGGGCGATCGACCCGACGACGCGCTCGACCGGGCGACCCTCGATCGCCTGACCTCCGGCTCCCGCGATGCCGGCGACACGGTACACCTCCTGGTGATGGATCTCCACCGGGCGTTGAACGGTCTGCACCAGGCGATCTCCACCGAGTCCGTCGCCGGCGCACGCGTCCTGGGCGTAGCCAATGAGCTGCGACCGCTGATCGAAGCCTTCATGCGCGGTCTCCACCGGACCGAGGCACTTCGCTTCGACCACCCCGGGCTCGGCACCACCGCCACCCAGGTCGGCGAGCGGCTGGTGATCCAGAACGACATCGGGACCAGCGACGTCCACCTCCTGCTGGTCGGGGTGGAGGACGGCGTCGCCACGGTCAGCTACTCCGACCTCCATCCGCCGCGGCTCCGCTTCTTCAAGCGGCTGCTCGAGCCGTTCGAGGTGAGCTGGGGCGAGACCACCGGCGGCGAGCTGGCGGCGGCCCACGAGGACGGTGCCTACGAGCTGGCCGTCGGCAGCTACCGATCGGAGACCCCGAGCGATCTGGAGCAGTTCCTCGAGCACCTGGGCTCCCGACTGGTCTTCCTGATCGACTGGAACAAGGCCCGCAAGCGGCTTCGCCGCTTCGTGAGCAAGTCCCGTGCGATCGCGTTGCTCGACTGGGCGGCCCGAAACGAGATCGGTCACATGGGCTGGCTGGTGATGGGCGGCGAGCGGCTGGTCTTCGAGAGTCTCGAGTCCAGCCGCTTTCCGATTCGGCTTGGCGAGGAGCTGCACGAGATTCTCGGCCGGGACAGCGCGGTCGACTACCTCGAGTTCGTGCTCCGGGCCTGCTCGGAGGGGCTTCGTCGCGGGCGATCCGACTTCCTGATCCGGGATGAGATCCGCTCGGAGCTCGGCCGACACCTGAGAGGCGCGCGCCAGACCCTGCTGAGCCTGGCTGGCGACCACGGCACCATCGCCGTGGATCTGGTGACCCTGCTGCGCGAGAGCCTGCCCGATGCGCTGCGTGGCGAGGCGGGTGTGGGATCGCGACTGGCCGAGCGCGGCCGCCGCTGGGAGCACGAGGCCGACGGGCTCCTCAATCAGGCGCGGGCCCTCGCCGAGCGCTGGCCGGAGGGCGCGAAGGTGGCCGAGCTGCTTTCCCTTGCCGACGACGTGGTGGACGCCCTCGAAGAGGCCGCCTTCCTGTCGACCCTGATCCGGACGCCCGCCGAGTCGGAGCTGGCCGCGGCCGTGGTCGAGCTCTGTGAGGTCGCGGTCGGAGGAACCCGGGAGTACCGCAAGGCGCTCGAGCTCGCACGGGTGCTGAGCCTCGGGGCCGGACGTCAGGACTGGGCCGATTTTTCCGAGGCGATCGACGCCGTCCTGGCGGCGGAGCACCGCGGCGACGAAGCGTTGAGACGGGTGAAGCTGGCCCAGCTCTCCGCATCCGACGACGTCCGCCAGTTCCAGGTCCTCAACGATCTCGCCCGGAGCCTCGAGAAGGCGACCGACGCGTTGATGCACGTGAGTCTCGCGCTCCGGACGCAGCTCTTGAGTGGAGCCGACCGATGACCCTGGCCGAGAGTGTGTTTCCGTTCGGCCCGCGACGGGCCGGGGTGCTGCCGCCCATCGACTTGGTCGGGGGCAAGGCCTGGCATCTCCTCCGCATGGCCCAAGCCGACTTCCCGGTGCCGCCGGGATTCGCGATCGGCACCGAGCTGTGTCGTCGCTACTACGCGTCGGGCGAGGCTCTGCCGGGAGACCTTGGCCAGATCCTCACCGCCCAGCTCGCCGGGCTCGAGGCCGCGACCGGCTCACGGCTCGGCGGCGGACGACGTCCGCTGCTCCTCTCGATTCGCTCCGGGGCCGCGGCCTCGATGCCCGGCATGCTCGACACGATTCTCAACGTCGGGCTGAGCCGCGCCAGCCAGTCCGCGATGATCCGGAGGACCGGCCTCCCACGCCAGTTCTGGGACTCGTATGCCAGGCTGGTCCGGTCGTTCGGCACCACCGTGCACGGCATCGCCGACGCCACGTTCGAGGAGATCGGGCGGGCGGTCGTGGCGCGGCATCGAGTCGACGCCGAGCATCGGCTGGACACCCGAGGATCGGTGGAGCTCGCGACGGCATACGAGGGACACTATCGGGAGCGCCTTGGCGAGCCCTTCCCCGAGGACCCCGCCACGCAGATCGAGCAGGCGATCGAGGCGGTCCTCAGGTCGTGGCGGTCACCCCGCGCCGTCCACTACCGGCGGCTGCGTTCGCTCCCCGACGACGCCGGGACGGCCGTGATCGCGCAGGCGATGGTCTTCGGCAATCTCGGCGCGACCTCCGGGACCGGCGTCGGCTTCACCCGGAACCCCGCTACCGGCGAGCCGGAGCTCTACCTCGACTACCTGTCGAACGCGCAGGGCGAGGACCTGGTCTCGGGACGCCGCACGGCGCTTGGCGCCGACGGCCTCAGGGCCTCGGCGCCGGCGCTCTTCGAGCGGCTCGCGGCTTCGGCGCGAGCGCTCGAGCAGGAGCTCCTCGACGTCCAGGACTTCGAGTTCACCGTCGAGGAAGGCCGGCTCTGGCTCCTCCAGACCCGACCCGCAAAGCGGACGCCATGGGCGGCGGTACGCATCGCGGCCGATCTCGTCCGCGAGGGCCTGATCGATCGCGACACCGCTCGGGCCCGTCTTGGCGAGCTCGACCTCGCCCGCGTCCGTCGCACCCGTCTCGATCATGAAGGCATCGTGACCCCGATCGCGCGCGGCGTGCCGGCAAGCCCGGGCGTGGCCTCGGGCCCGCTGACCTGCTCCCCCGCCCGCGCCGTATCACTCGCGGCCGCGGGACGGCCGCCGATCCTGGTTCGGCGCGACACCTCGACGGACGCCCTCGAGGGCATGGTCGCCGCTGCCGGCCTGCTCACCGCGGTGGGCAGTCGAACCTCCCACGCCGCCGTCGTGGCGCGTCAGCTGGACCGCACCTGCGTGGTGGGCTGCGGCGACTTGGTGGTCGACGAATCGGCGCGCCGCTGCCGGCTGGGCGGGCGGGAGCTTGCCGAGGGTGAGCTGCTCACCCTCGACGGCGCCACGGGCTCGGTGTACGCGGGGGTGCTGCGATCGGTCGAGGAGCGACCGGATCGGTATCTCGCCGAGCTCGGCCTCGCGACCGGCGATCGGATCGGGGCCGCGAGGCCGCTGTCCTTGGGGCGCTGAACGCTTTCCCCGTGGACCGGCCGGTCCCCATCCCGGCCGATCGTCGGGGCGCTGCGCGCCCGCTGCCTAACGATTTCCCGGTCGGCGCGACCGCACCGGCGGCTTGGGCTCGGGCTTGAACACCACCGGCTGCTCCGCCAGCAGGCGCATCGCCTCCCGCACCCCGCGCTCGAGCTGCGGATCCCTGCCCGCGATCACGTCCTTCGGCGTCATCTCGACCTCGATGTCCGGCGCGACGCCCTCGTTCTCGACCGCCCAGTTCCCGTCGAGGTCGAAGAAGCCGCCCCGTGGCGCGAGCATGGCGCCACCGTCAATCAATGGTGGCGTGTCCCAGATTCCGACCAGGCCGCCCCAGGTCTTCGTCCCGATCAGGGGGCCGATCTTCATCCGGCGGAACATGTAGGGAAGCATGTCGCCGCCCGACCCCGCGCTCTCGTTGATCAGCATCACCTTCGGGCCCCAGATGCCGGCCGCGGGCGTGGTGAACGGCCGCCGGTCGCCAACCGGATTGTTGAAGTACCCGTGGAGGTCCCTGGAGACCAGGTCGACGATGTAGTCCGCGACCGAGCCGCCGCCGTTGAAACGCTCGTCGAGGATGGCGCCCGGCTTGCCCTGCTGGGCGAAGTAGTACCGGTTGAAGAAGGTGTAGCCGCCGCCCCCGGTGTTCGGCAGGTAGATGTAGGCCAGCTTGCCGCCCGAGAGCTGGTCCACCTTGCGGCGGTTGCCTTCCACCCAGTCGAAGACCCGGAGCTGGGCCTCGTTCGGGACCGGCACCACCGTCACCCGGCGGGCGCCGTCCAGCGTCGGACGACCGTTCACCGTGAGCACGGTCTGCCGCCCCGCCGTGCTCTCGAGCAGCCGATACAGGTTGTCCGTGGCCAGGAGCTCGGCTCCGTTCACGGCCAGGAGGTAGTCGCCGACCGCGACGTCGATCCCGGGCTGGGCCAGGGGCGCGCGGACCTGCGGGTTCCAGCTCTCGCCGCTCAGGATCTTCGAGATCCGGTAGCGGTTGTCGGCGATCTCGAAGTCGGCGCCGAGCAGACCGGTGTTGGCCTGCGGCACGTCGGGCAGATCGCCGGCGAAGACGAAGCTGTGTCCGACCGCGACCTCGCCGCCTAACACGTCCTGCAGGTAGACCAGATCGGCGCGGTGCCGCACGTGGTCGATGAACGGCGCATACATCGCCTTGGTGCGGGTGTAGTCGGCGCCGTGCATGTTCGGGACGTAGAGGAAATCGCGCTGGAACCGCCAGCCCTCGTCGAACATCTGCTTGAACTCGGCCTTCGGATCCACCAGCGCCCGCATCCCGGCGGTGGCCAGGCGGCCGCTGCCCGCCTGAGGCGGGCCTTTGTCGGCGTCCACCAGGCTCCAGCCGCCGGCCTGGCCCGGCCCGCGGTAGAGGAGCTTCTTGCCGTCCTGCGACAGCAGGTAGGCCTGCACCCCCGTCAGGAAGGTCGCGGCCTTGCGCTCCTTGAGCTGATAGCGGTGAAGCACGTTGCCCGCCCCCGGACCGGGGTTGGGACCGGTCGCCGGAACGTTTTCCAGGAAGAAGAGATTGCCTCCCGCCCCCGCCCGGAGCATCGAATAGTCCCGCGGCGCCAGGTTGACCGCCACGATCCGATCGGCGAGCCCGTCGAAGTCGATGGTGACCGTCACGCCGCTCGCGGCGCCCGGCTTGGCCGTGGTGGAGTCGGGCTTCGCCTTGGTGGTGTCGGCAGCCTTGACCGCCTCTTCGTCGCTCTCGGGAAGCAGCGGCGACGGCTTCCCCTTCTCGAGCACCGCGAGGTAGACCGCGCGGGTCACCGGCCGCTCGTACGACTCCATCTCGAGCCAGCTGGTGTTGAGACCGAAGTTCGTGGAGGCGAGGAAGTAGAGGTACTTGCCCTCCGGATCCCAGGCGGGCCAGATGGCGTCGGCCATCCCGTCGGTCAGCTGATGCACCCGCCCGTTGGCCACGTCGTAGAGGTAGATCGCGTGGAACTGGCTGTCGAGCCGCTTCGCGTAGGCGATCCAGCGGCTGTCCGGACTCCACACCGGGTTCATCGACCGCTCCGGCACCATGTAGGTGTCGGTGTCGGCGTGGGTGGCCCGACCGCTCTCGATGTCCACCACCCAGAGGCGGAGGCCCGTGTCGGTGAAGAGCAGCTTCTTCGAGTCGGGCGACCAGGCCGGGGTGAACTGGAAGGTCGGGTTGGGCAGCGTGATCGCCCGCGGCGTCCCGCTGCCGTCGGCCGCGCCGATCATCAGCCGGTACTCGCCGCTCTCGTCGCTGAACCAGGAGAGCCACTTGCCGTCGGGCGACCAGGCGGGGTTCCGCTCGGCAACCCCCGAGGTCGCCGTGTGATTGCGCCAGTCACCCTTCTCGGCCGGCACGGTGAAGATGTCGCCGCGCGCCTCGAAGGCCACCCGCTTGCCGGTCGGCGAGACGGCCGCGTTGAAGATCAGCCGGTCGACCGCCTTCCACTGGGGCGTGAGCCAGGGAAAGTCGCCGCGGACGGTGATGTCGACCGGCGCGTGTCGACCCGTCGCCGGGTCGAGGAGATGGATCCGCCCCGCCTGCTCGAAGACGATCGCGCCGCCGCCCGCGTCCATCGTCTTGATGTCGTAGTCGGTGAACCGGGTCACCTGCTCCAGCTGCTTGGTGCCGGAATCGTACGACCAGACGTTCATCAGCCAATCGCGGTCCGAGAGGAAATAGACCTTGCTTCCGACCCACACCGGGTCGACGTCGCGGCTCCCGCTCCAAGCCGGCGTTTCCAGGTCGTAGCTCGCCAGGTCGAGGATCCAGATCGGTCGGTTCTGCCCTCCGCGATAGCTCCGCCACTCGGGATCCCAGAAGTTCGTCATCAGGTAGGCGAAGCGCTTGCCGTCCGGGCTGTGCTCGCCCTCGGCGCCGCGCGGAATCGGCATCGAGCGCTCGGCGCCGCCGTCGATCGAGACGGTCCAGAACTGGGTCACCCCGGGGTTCGGCGCGGAGGCCCGACCGGTGGTCAAGACCACGCTCCGGCCGTCCGGCGTCCAGCCCGTGACCAAGTCCGGGGCCGGGTGCCAGGTGAGCCGCTTCGGCTCGCCGCCGCCGACCGGCACCAGATAGACGTCCGTGTTGCCTCCGTATTGCCCGCTGAAGGCCACCCAACGCCCGTCGGGCGAGAGCTGCGGGTTGGAGGTTTGGCCCTGGAAGCTGGTCAGCCGGCGCGCATCGCCGCCGGCCCGGTCCACGATCCAGATGTTGTTCGCGTAGGCGAAGGCGATGTGGCGCTCGCTCACGGTCGGCTCGCGCAGGAGCAACGTCTGCGCGGCGGCCGGCGTGCCGGTGGCGAGGGCGAGGAGGACGAGAGACAGCCTGGGCGTCAGCATCGTTCTGGGTCTCGGGCAGGAGGAAGGGCGCTAAGCCCTTAAGGGAGATGGAAACAGACGATCTCGCAAGGGCCGTGGTTTCGGCCCGGCACCCGGGCCTTTCGACGGGCGACTGGCCGCCCCGCGACACGCGGAGGCGCTCGACCGCATTTTGGAGCCCCTGAGAACCGCGAGCAGGTCCTCGCTACGGCGACGGACTGCCGGCCCACGCCTCCAGACCCCTCACCAGCCCGTCGGCGTAGGCCGCCACGCCCGCGTCGGTCCTGAAGTACGCCTCCCGAGCCGGTAGCACCAGCGCCGTGGCCTCGACCAGCACCGACCTGAACCAGGTCGCACGGAGCACGGCGAGGTTCGACTGCACCGTGGCCACCGGCACCTGACCCATGGCCGCGGCCACCGAGTCCCGCAACGCGACGGCGAGATCGAACTGGCTCGGATCCAGCCAGAACCCCCGGGTGCCGTCCACCGACTCGGGAGGGCGCCCCTCCCCGGGCGAGTTGAGGTGAATCGAGAGGAAGACGTGGGCGTTGGCGGCCTCGGCGATGGCGAGCCGCTGATCGATCGACACCGGCCGCTCGTCCAGGCGAGTGAGCACGACCCGCGCGCCCAGCCGCTCGAGCCGCTCGGCGGCCACCCGGGCCACCGCGAGGGTGACGGAATCCTCATGAAGCCCTCCCGGCCCCACGGTCCCGAGTGGCGGATGCCCCGGATCGAGCGCGACGACCAGGCCGTCGATCCCACGCGGCCGCTCCCGCAGCTCGAGCCGCATCGCACCGTCGCGCCAGACCACCCGCCAGGCCAAGGGGGGCGCAGCCAGCCGGAGCTCGATCAGCACCCGGCCGTCGCGGCCGTCGCGGACCCGAGCGCTCTGGATCGGGCCGCGTGGCGCGGGGCCCGCGGCCGTCGCGCCGGCGGCGAACAGGGTCCAGCGGACCCGCTCGCCGGTGACGTCCACGTGGCTGGCCAGCTGCTCCCCGGTGAAAGCGTCGACCGACCAGCCCAGCCGCCCCTCGGAGAGCGCGACCCGAGCGATCTGCCGCGGCGCCGCTGGAGGTGGCGCGGGCGGAGCTTCGTCGCTCGGAATCCAGACCGCCCAGCCTGGCGCGAGCGCGAGCCGCACGGCACCATCCGTCTCGGCCGATACTCGGAGCCGGAGACCCTGCGTCAGCGGCAGGGCCAGGTCGCCCCCCGGGGTCCAGCGCGAGAACACCGGGCGCGCCTGGGTGGCGGAGTCGACCGTGTCGCTCGGCGGCCGGCGCACCAGAATCCAGCGATCGGCGCTCCGCACCACCGGCGCGGGAGCCCGGCGCCCGGCGCGCACCGGCACGGGCACGCTCCGCCGGACGGTGTCCGAGCCCCGCCGGGCCTCGAAGACGAGCGCGGCGCCGGGTCCGTCGGGACGTGGCACGAAGGTCGCAAAGGTCCCGTTGGGCTCGACCGTGACCTCGGCGCCGTTGATCAGCAGGGTTGCCCTGCCCGTCCCGACGGTTCCCCAGGTCGCGATCGAATCGGTCGAGCCGACGGCCTCGCCCGTCGGGTAACGCACCTCGACCGTCAGCGGGCCATCCAGGAACGGTATGACCGACGCCTCACCGCCGCAGGCCGAGCCGAGCGCGACCGCGAGCAGCAGCGCCTGGCGGCGCCGACCTCGCACGGGCTGGCTCTGGCTCCGCATCGGCGTCGCGGCCCTGTTCCTGGCGGTCTTGGTGGTCGGCGTCGACCTCGCACTCACCTGGCGCGCGCACGCCCCGGTGATCGTCGCCCTGAAGAACTCGCCGCCAGAGCGAACCGGATACATGGAGCGGCGCGCGCGGGAGGGGCGATCGCCCGGCACGCCCACCTGGGTTGCCCTCGACTCGTTGCCCTCGACCGTGGTCTGCGCGGTGGTGGCGTCGGAGAACGTCAACTTCTTCCGCACCGGGCCGCTCGACTGGGCCAACCAGCGCCAGCTCCTCGGTCGAATGCTCCACGGCGACTTCTCGCGCGGCGGCAGCGGCATCACGCAGCAGCTGGCCAGGAATCTCTTCCTGACTCCCGACCGGACCCCGCGCCGCAAGCTGCGCGAGTACGTGCTGGCGTTTGCGATCTCACGGAACCTCTCCAAGGAACGGCAGCTCGAGCTCTACCTCAACCTGATCGAGTGGGGCGAGGGCGCCTGGGGCATCGTTGCGGGCAGCGAGCGACTCTTCGGCCGCCCACCCGATTCGCTCACGCCGACCCAGGCGATCTTGCTCGCCAACGTGCTCCCGGCGCCCTGGCGCGGCCTCGCCTACCCGCTCTCGCCCCCGCGCCGGGGCAAGCTGGAGCGGATCGCCGGCGTGCTCTGGCGACAGGGCGTCTTCGACGCGCTCACCTGGAGCGCCACCACGGCGAGGCTGCGGTTGCTCGGTCAGGCCGTCGACGCCGGCGAGACGCCGCACGAGGCGGCGAGCGCCGCCGCGCGCCTGATGGGTCCCGAGCCGATCCAGCCGCTCGCGGCTGAGGCCGAGCCCTGGCCGAGGCGCTGCGACCCGAAGCGCCGCGGCGTCGGCTGAGCTCTCGCTCACGCGCCAACCAGCCCTTCCGCCCGCTCGCCGATCCGCTCCGGATCCTCGAGACCGAGTCCCTCGGCGATCAGCTCCGCGATTCGCCCGGTGATCGTCCACCAGTCGTGCGCCCGCGCCACTGCCTGCCGCGCCCGCGCCGCCCTCGGGTCGCCCGCCTCGCGCAGCGCCACGCCAAGCACCGCGAGCCATTCCTCCGGGGTCCGCGCCAGACCGATCACCGGTGCCAGCTCGACCAGCGAGCGGATCGGCGAGCCGACCACCGGCCGGCCGGAGGCCAGGTACTCGTGCAGCTTGAGGGGATAGATGCAGTCGGTATAGGCGTTGACCTGGTAGGGCATCACGCAGACGTCGAAGTGCTGGGGGTACACGGCCAGCTCGAGCGGGGTCTTGGGACCGAGGAAATGGACGTTCGATCGGGTCGCGAGCGAGGCGAGGGCCGGCCCGCTCCGCTCGGGCGCCTTGGTCGGGCCGACCAGCACGAACGACCAGTCGGGAGCGGCGGTCGCCACCCGATCCAGCAGCTCCCAGTCGAGCTGCGGCTTGAGCCAGCCCGCGTAGCCGATGCGCGGCCGTGGAATGCCCGCGAGGTCATCGGGCTCGGGACGAGCCTCGGAGAAGGTCCGGTAGTCGACGCCGTTCGGCACCAGGGAGGTGCGGGGATGGAGGTCTCCCTTGAGCGCCATCAGACCGGACGAGTGGATCACCACCCGGTCGACCCGGCGGATCAACGCCCGCTCCTCGTCACTGACCCCGACCCGACCGGGGTCGAAGGAATAGTCGTCGTCGATGTGGTAGACGCTCAGATCGTGGGACGTCTCGAGCGCGGCGGCGTAGGTCGGACGCCACAAGTAGAGCGCGAAGCGGCGGGCGCCGAGCCGCCGCAGCAGTCGCCGCGCCTGGCCGACTCGGGCCCGGTGCAGCATCCTGGCCAGCGCCGCCGGGCGGTAGATGGTCGGCAGGTAGCGGGGTGGGTCATAGAGGACGAGGCCGGGCACCTCGCGCACGCCGCTCGACCGCGGTCCGCCCCGATAGCTGTTCCGCCATTCGGGGGCGGGGTGCATCCATGCAACGCGAAAGAAGGCGGCAAGCCGCTGCATGACGTGGTGCCGCGGCTGCCAGAACCAGCTCCAACGATCGGGAACGAGGGCGATGACGCCGACATCCGGATAGAGCGGTGGCGGCATCTCGGCCACCGGCACGTCCGCCCAGGCCATGCCCCGACCGGAGTCGCCGACCTCCCGCCGCTCGCGGCGCCCGACCCGAAGTCGGCTCTCCATATGTTTGGACGTCCAACCCCGTTGCTGATGGATCGGGCCGAGACGACGCCAGGTGGACCACCGTTCGGCGCCTGCCCGCCGCAAACCTAAGGAGGATGGCCGCGGGCTCGCTAGCTGCGGCCGTGGTCCGGAGCTCGGGGCGGCACCGGGCTATCGCAGGGCGTCGAAGCGGCGCCGATAGTGGAAGAAGGTCGCCACGCACGAGCGCGTCCGGGCGGAATCGGCCGGCGCCGCGTGACTCACCGCCCCCACGCCATCGCCACGAAGCGCCACCTGGATCAGGCCTCCGCCGGGATAGAGGCAGACGAAGCTGCCTCGCGCCGTCGGCCCCATCGCCATCAGGTAGGCACGTCGCGGCGCTGGAGCGGCCTCGCCCGTCGCCATGGTGGCGAGCAACAGGTCGCGCAGGTCCGGGCTGCCGAAGAAGCCCGTGCGGGTCTCCGCGGCGAACGAAGGATGGACCAACCAGAGCGGCAGCTCGTACGAGGCCGGACGGCGCAGCGACCGCGCGGTCCGTGGACCGTGGTCGGAGGTCGCCACGACGAGAGTCGACTGACCCAGCGAGTCGCGCTCGAGCGCGTCCAGGACCCGCGCGAGGTAGCGATCGTAGTAACGCACTCGGTGCGTGCGGAGGACTTCCTCCCAGCGGCTGGTGTGGCCGAAGAGAAAGGGCTGGAAGAGGAAGAGCCGTCCCGGCGCGGCCAGCAGGCCTCCGACCCGGTCGAGCAGGACCGCGTCCTCACAGCCTTCGTCGAAGGGCGTCGGCGCGAGACAGGTCACGCCAGAACGGGCGAAGTCCTCCGCAGTGGCGCGGAGCGTGGTGTCGAACGGGAGCGCTCGGAGGTCCCACGGCATCTCCCTGAGGGGGATCGCCACGGCGGTCCGCCACCCGTTGCCGCCGAGCAGGCGGACCAGGCCACCGGGCGCGAAGACCGGCGCGAAGCGTTCCTCCCAGCCCGCCAGGTACGCTTCGTACGGGACCATCAGAGAGTGGATCATCGCCATCCGGGCGGTCCGGCTCTCCTGATCGACCGTGTAGTAGCCGCGATACTGGACCGCCTCGCGCTCGGCACGGCGGAAGAAGCCATGCTCGGGCAAGAGCGGGCGAAGACTGTCGAGCTCCTCGCGGGTCACGCCCTCCATCACGAACAGCAGGACCCGGTCGAAGCGGCTGGCGACCGACCCGACATTGGGGGCACGCCGGTCGAGATGTTCCACGGACTCGGCGAGCGTGGGATCCTCGATCGTGCCCCGGATCGCGAGTCGGGCCAGATCGCGCACCAGCGCCGCGAGCGGATGATCGACGCCCGGCACCGCCGCCACGCCGAGTCCGAGGGCGAGGAGCGCCGCGGGCACGCGACGCCCCGGGCGCCGCCACGGCGCGAAGGCGGCGGCGCTCCCATGCGACCACCACGAGACCAGGTGGGCAATGACCCAGAAGGCGACGAAGACGGCCCAACCTTTCGAGGAGACGAGCTCGCGGGCGAAGAACTCGACCGTGCCGACCGAGAGCGAGGCCGGGGAGAGCTGAAAGCCGTCGGCGATCTCGAGGAAGTAGCCGTGCCAGAAGACCAGCGTGCCGTACCCGAGGGTCAGCAGCCAGAGGGCGCCCCGGCCCAAGGAGCTTCTTGGGGCCAGGAGACTCGCGCCGACGAGGACGCCGAAGTCGATCAGCGCGCCCGCGGCGTTGGTCGCCGGCCGGGCCGGTGCTGCCGCGGCCCGGAGCCCGACGACCATGACGACGATCGCCAGCGCCATCGGGATGGCGGGGTTCCGGTCGCGCGCGGGCCTGGCGTTCGCCATCGGTGTCCTTGAAGGGAGACGACCGCGCCCGGTCCCGCAAGGGCCTGCCCTCGGAGCCGCTCCGCCGGTGGACCGGGAGCCGTCTTGTGGCCGACGCGAGCCGAGCCGCATATTGCGGACTCCCCATCTGACAACGCGTCCCGGATACCGAGATTCGCGATCCGGAGGAGCCCCCGATGACCAGCAGACGACGTTTCGTCACGGCCTCGACCGCCGCGCTCGCCGGCCTGGCCACCGCCCGGTCCGCACGCGCCGCGCTCCCGGCATTCGCGGGCCCGAGGGGACCCCTCGATCCGGGTCGGCTCCAGGCGATCCTCGACGAAGCCGCCCAGTCTCTCGGGGTCGTCGGCGCCCAGCTCGCGCTCTATGATGGCCGCGAGCTCCACGAAGTGGCCACCGGCCTGGCCAACCTCGAGCGCCGGCTCCCGACCACAACCGACACACTGTTCCAGATCGGCTCGACCACCAAGGTCTTCAACGCCGCCCTGGTGATGACCCTGGTGGACGAGGGCACGCTCGACCTGGATCAGCCGGTCGCGCGCTACCTCGACGACTTCGCGCTCGCCGACCCGGAGGCGACCCGGCGGGTCACCCTCCGCCACCTGCTGTCGATGTCCTCGGGCATCGACAACGGACCCTACCGCGACTACGGCCGGGGCGACGACGCCCTCGATCGTTACGTGGCGTCCCTGGCCTCGATTCCACAGGTGTTCGAGCCGGGCACCGCGTTCGGCTACTCCAACGCCGGGAGCTGCGTCGCCGGGCTCGCCGCCACGCGGGTCGCGGGCAGGAACTGGGAGACCCTGCTGGCGGAGCGAATCCTGCGCCCGCTCGGACTCGAGCATTCCGCCAACTTCCCCGAAGACCTGCTCTTCCATCCGGTCGCGCTGGGCTACCGGTATCGCGGCGGCGCGAGCGAGCCGACCCGGGTGCCGGTGTGGAGCCTGCCCCGCTCGATGGCGCCGGCCGGGGCCGAGCTCTGCTGCAGCGCGGGCGACCTGGTCCGATTCGCCAGAATGTTCCTGGACGAGGGCGTCGCGAGCGATGCCCGGCGGGTGCTGTCGGCCGCGAGCGTCCGCACCATGCAGACCCCGCAGATCGAGCTCCCGGCGCGCCTGACGGCGGCGCGCTGGTGCGTCGGTCCGTACTGGAAGACCTGGGGCGGCCAGGTGCTCTACGGGCACAGCGGCACCAACGCCAGCGGCTCGTCGATGCTGCTGTGGTGCCCGGCGACGCGGGTCGCGATCGCGACCATCGCCAACGTGCCCAACCAGGGGTATCCGCTCGCCAACCGGATCTTCGATACGGTCTTTCCGGAAATCCTGGAGATCGAAAAGCCCAAACTCCCGACCCCGGCGACGGTCACGCCCGCCCGGGTTGCCCTCGATCGCTACCTGGGTCGGTTCGAGGCGTTCGGGAGCACGCTCGTCTTCGCCGACCTGGGCGGGAAGCTGATCGCCAGGGTCTACGGCGCCCGCGGCCCCGAGGGCGGCGCTCCGTCGATGACCAGCGAGCTGATTCCGCTCGGCGACGACCGGTTCCTGCCCGCGGATCCCGCGATGGGCGGCAATCGCGGCTGGGACGTGGCGTTCTGGGGAGAGGACGACGCCCATCGCGCCACCCACTTCCTGAACGGCGTCTTCGCGATGCGCCGGGTCTGAGCCCCGCTCAGCGGAAGGGCTTCGCCAGCCGGGCGACCAGCGCCAGGGCGCCGAGCGAGACGATCACCGTGGCGCCGGTCGGCAGGTCGAGCCGGATCGAAGCCAGGAAGCCGAGCAGCGTGCCGGCCACTCCCGCAGCGACCGACCAGGCGAAGACGCCGCCGAGACGCTTGCCGAGCAGCAGACCGCAGATCGGCGGCAGCACCAGGTAGCCGAAGGTCAGCAGCACGCCGGCCGACGCGATCGCCACCGTGATCAGCGCCGCGGCGCTCAGGTAGAGGAGCAGACTCCACCGGCGCACCCGGTAGCCGAGCGTCGCCGCCATCTCGGGGTCGAAGGAGACGAAGACGAACTCCTTCATCGCGGCCAGATGGAGCGCCAGCACCGCCCCGCCGACCAGCGCGAGCCGCGCCAGCTCCGCCCGGGTCATCAAGAGGACGTCACCCCCGAAGAAGAGATCGTGCAGATCGGCCGTCGCCGAGCGCGCGACCAGCAGGATCGCGGCGCCGCCGGCCAGCACGAACGCCATCCCGAGCCGGGCATCGGCGGGAATGCCACGACGATGGTCCTGGCGGGCCAGGAACGCCACCCCGACGACCGTGCAGAGCAGCGCGAGCAGGTAGCGGTTGGTCAGCACGCCGAGCGCGACGCCGGCCGACGCCAGGAAGGCGGCCAGCGCCAGCCCCGCCGAGGAGAGCTGGGCGAGCGCCGCGCCGACGAACACCACCCGGCGGAGCAGCATGTAGACGCCGAGGAGCGACCCGACCGCGGCGATCACCAGCGTGCCGGCGATCGACTCGCGGAAGAGCACCAGCAGATCGAGCACCCGTCAGCCCTCGAGGCCGCGCGCGTGGATCGCGCGATGACCGTTCACGACGTCGACCGCGACCGGAATCCCGTACAGTCCGGTCAGCCGTTCGGGCACGATCATCTCGGCCACCGTGCCGACCTGGACCGAGCCGTCCAGCACGAACCCCACGCGCTCCACCAGACTCACCACCTCCTCGAGCAGGTGACTCGCGATCAGCACCGTGATCCCGCGTTCGCGGTTGAGTCGGCGCACCAGCGCGAGCAGCGAGGTCGACGCGGCAAGGTCCATCCCGAAGGTGGGCTCATCGAGCACCAACGCGCCCGGCTCGGTGGCAAGCGCCCGCGCCAACAGCACCCGCTGCTTCTGTCCGCCGGACAGGTCGCCGTAGGCGCGATCGTGGAGTTCCTCGACCCCGACCTCGGCCAGGGCACGGCGGGCACTCGCCCGATCGTCGGGCCCCGGACGGTGGAAGTAGCCGGCGCGGGGATAGCGGGCCATCAGCACCACTTCCCCCGCCGTGAGCGGCCAGACGGGGTCGAGGGTCTCCCGCTGCGGCACGTACCCCATGGTGAGCGCGGGATCGTGGTGGACGATCCTGCCGCTGGTGGGGCGGATCACACCGAGGAGGGCTCGGATCAGGGTCGTCTTGCCCCCGCCGTTCGGACCCACCAGGCCCAGCATCTCGCCGCGCGCCAGCCCGAAGGACACCGCCTCGAGGACGCCATGCCGCCCGAACGCGATCCCGACGCGGTCGAATGTGACGAGATCGGGACGAGTCGGCGTCTCGGACAGGCTGGCCTCGGAATTGACTGGCGGGTGCGGCGGGTTGCGGATCCTGGAGAAAGATAACGGGAAACCGCCAACAGTCGGTCGGAAGCGTCACTTCAGGACTGCTTCACCAGAGCCTCATCGCCCGAGCCACAGCATTGGGATCGAGCCCCGAACCGGACTAGCCGATGCCATCACTGCTGCCCTACGGCGACGACCTCGGTCCCGCCAAGATCATCCGGATCAACCAGCCCGCGCTCGGGCTCGAGGCCGCGCTGGTCGTCGACAACGTGGCGCGTGGCCCCTCGATCGGCGGGCTCCGGATGGCGTCCGACGTGACCCTGCAGGAGTGCGCCCGTCTCGCCCGCGCCATGACGCTCAAGAACGCGGCCGCGGATCTCCCGCACGGCGGAGGCAAGTCC
The DNA here is from genome assembly GCA_050184075.1 of Gemmatimonadales bacterium. GTDB lineage: Bacteria > Gemmatimonadota > Gemmatimonadetes > Gemmatimonadales > GWC2-71-9 > SHZU01. The sequence goes on along the minus strand of JBFXAS010000006.1, from coordinate 38,288 downwards.
GTGCTGCTCGGCGATCCTCACCAGCTGGCGGAGCGCAAGGAGGCGCTGATCCGCGCCTTCGCGCACGCGCTCCGCCACGAGGCGGACTACATCTTCGGGCCGGACATGGGCACCGACGAAGCCTGCATGGGCTGGGTGACCGACGAGATCGGCCGCGCGGTGGGCCTGCCCGCCGCCCTCGGCGGCATCCCGCTCGACGAGCTCGGCGCCACCGGCTTCGGCCTCCTGCATGCCGCCCTCGTGGCCGCGCCGACGATCGGACTCGAGCTCGAGGGCGCGCGGGTGGCCGTGCAGGGCTTCGGCGCGGTCGGCACGCACGCGGCGCGGTTCCTGGTCGAGCGAGGCGCCCGGTTGGTGGCGGCGAGCGACAGCAAAGCCACCGTCGTGCGAGCCGGGGGACTCGACGTCTCGGCGCTGGTGGCGCTCAAGCACGAGGGCAAGAGCATCGGTGACCTGCCCGACGCGGACCGACGGCCGAACGACGCCGTGATCGACGTCGAATGCGACATCTGGATCCCCGCGGCGCGCCCCGACGTGATCACGAGCGCCAACGTCGACCGTCTGCGAACCCGGCTGGTGCTGCAGGGCGCCAACATCCCGTTCAGCGCGGACGCGGAACGAAGCCTCGCCGAGAGACGGGTGCTCGTGATCCCGGACTTCATCGCGAACGCCGGCGGGGTGATCTGCGCGGCCCTGGAGTACGCGGGGGCCACTCGAACCGCCGCCTTCGAGGCCATCGCGGAAAAGATCCGGGGCAACGTCGCCGCCGTGATCGAGCGCAGCCGAGCGGGTAACCTCCTGCCGCGCGAGGCGGCGACCGCACTCGCCACGGAGCGGGTGCGGGACGCGATGCGCTACCGGCGGTTCGGCATGCTCTGACGGCCGGTCGCCCCGGTATCGGCCGGGATCAGGGGAACGAACCGGACCGGCTCGAGCCGGCGGGTGCGGACTCGGCCACGGGCGTCCTTGGTGATCGCGAGGAGATGCTGGACCCCATCGGTCGGGCCGGTCGGGATCACCATCCTTCCGCCCGGGCGCAGCTGCGCGACGAGCGCGGGCGGCACCTCCGGCGCCGCGGCCGTGACCACGATGGCGTCGAACGGAGCGGCTTCGGGCCACCCCAGGTAGCCGTCGCCCTGGCGGCTCCGAACCGCGGCGTAGCCCAGACGATCGAGCCGGCTCCGAGCCAGGGTAGCGAGCGGCTCCACCAGCTCGATGGTAAACACCTCGCACCCGATCTCCGCGAGGACGGCGGCCTGATACCCCGAGCCGGTTCCGACTTCGAGCACCCGCAGGCCGGGCCGGGGATGCAGCAGCTCGGTCATTCGGCCAACGACGAACGGCTGCGAGATGGTCGCGCCGTGCCCGATGGCGTGAGGCCGATCCGCATAGGCCTGGAGCGGATCCGCGAGCTCGACGAACTCGTGCCGCGGCACCGTGCGGAGAGCCCGGAGCGTGGCCGAGTCGCGCACCCCGCGTCGGGCCAACACGGTAACCATCGCCTCCCGGGCGCGCTCGATCGCGGCCCGATCCGGCGACTGAGCCGCCATCGGGATCGTCTCGCCGCCGAGAAGCGCGAGCAGCAGGATGCCCGAACGAATCGGAGCCGAGACGAGGGGCGATCGCATCGAGCCGCGGGCGGGACGCGCGATACGCTCGGACATGGGCGACCCTCCCTACGGCTCGAGGGTGGAAGGACAGCGCTCAGCGACGCGCCCGATAGCCTGGTCCGCGCAGCGCGCGGCCGGGAAGCGCGTCGGTGGCGGCCCCGTCCGCGACCACCGCTACGCCGTTCACGAACACCCAGCGCATGCCCTCGGCATAGTGGTTCGGGTCTTCGAACGTGGCGCGATCGATGATCCGGTCGGGGTCGAACACCACGAGGTCCGCCTTGAGGCCCGCCGCGATCCGGCCCCGGTCCTCGAGGCCGGTGATCGAAGCGGGCAAGGACGTCAGTCGCCGCACGGCCTCCTCCAGCGACATCAGGCCTTCGTCCCGCGCGTAGCGACCGAGCCAGCGGGGGAAAGTGCCGAGCAGTCGCGGATGCAGGAGCGGCCACTGCTGGGGTCGGCTCAGGTTGACCGCCATCCCATCGGTGCCGCCGGCCACGTACGGGGCGGCCAGCACCTGACGCAGGGTGGCCTCCTCGTTGTTCCAGTCGATGATCAGCCCGACGCCCCGAGCGGCGAGCACGGCGTCCATGTAGGCGTCGTCGCCCGAGACGCCACGCTCGGCCGCCACCTCGGAGACCAGCTTCCCGTTGAGCGCCGAGTCGGCCACCCCGAGCCGAACCTTGTCCCAACCGACGAGGGCGTAGAACGGCTCCTCGTGCCGGAAGCCCCAGGCGATTCTGGGCCGGAGCGTCCGGTTCGCGAGCCGGGCCAGCATGCTGTCGGTGCCCCCGGCCAGCACCCACGACGGCAGGTAGTCCGGCAGCCCCGTGATCCCCCACGTGTAGGTATAGCTGTCGCCCGTGATCCGGACACCGCGGGCCCGGGCGGAGTCGATGATCGCCAGGAAGGTCGGCGCGCTGGTCGACGCCACCGAGTTGAGATGGAACAGGTGAACGGCGATGCCAGCGGAGTCCGCGATCGTGACCGCCTCCCGCACCGCGTCGGGGTCCTTGCCGTTGATCGTGCGGATGTGCGAGGCGTAGATCCCTCCCACCGCCGCGGCTTCCCTCGCCAGCGCGACCAGCTCCGCCGTCGAGGCGAAGATGTTGGGCACGTAACTCAGACCGCTCGAGATCCCGAGCGCGCCCTCGGCCATCGCCTCGCGCACCACGGCCCGCATCGAATCCAGCTCCGCCGGCGTGGGCGGGCGATCGTCGTAGCCCATCACGTAGGCCCGCGTCGATCCGGTGCCCAGGTAGCTCGCGAAGTTGGCCGCGGTCCCTCGAGCCTCGAGGGTGTCGAGGAAGCCGCCCAACGAGGTCCAAGGCATCGCGATGTCGGGCCGGAGGCCGTCGGCCGCCCGTTTGCCACCCAGCGGGCCCATCGACCCGTCTTCGCCGAAGATCTCCGTCGTGATGCCCTGGAGGCTGAACGACGGCCCTTGCCCATCCTCGAGCCGGTCGTACTCCGAGTGGCTGTGGAGATCGAAGAAGCCCGGCGCGACCACCAGACCCGTCGCGTCGATGGTTTGCGCGGCGTCGCCCTCGATCGTGCCCACGGCGACAATCGAGTCGCCGCGGACGGCGACGTCGGCGATCCGTCCTGGCGCGCCAGTGCCGTCGACGATGGTGCCGCCCCGAATCAGCAGGTCGTAGCGGGGGGTCGTCCCGCAGGCGGCGAGGAGAACCAGCCAGCCGAGTGAGCGCAAGGTCGCCCCCGCTCCCGCAGGGGACCCGGGAATCTTGGAGAATGGCTCGATGCGGAGCGGAGCAGCCCTGCCGGTGACGGACTGCGGAGGAAGCGCGCGCCGATGCATGATGGGCCTCGATGTTCGGGGATTACTCTGGGACGCTACCGCCGGTGGCGGCCTCGGCGGGTGCGTCAGCCAGCGGCGGTCCGGACGAGACCAAGTCTGGCCGGACGAGGTCGACGGCGGCAAGGTTGCAGGCCGCGCGCTCGGCGGCGGCGCACCGCACTCCACGGTGGCGAGCCGGGGTGTCCCTTGGGAGGCGACCCGTCCGGCGATAGCTTGGGAAACGAATCTCCTTCACGCCCGCTCGGTCGGGCAGTCGCCACACTCGAGGGTACCCGATGTCCACTCGCAACGGACACCTGTCCCGGCGCCACTTCGTGGGCGGCCTCGCCTCCATCGCCTTCGCGCCCGCCGTGCTCCGCCGTCGCTACCGTCTCTTCCCCGAGATCGCGCGGGAGTACTCCGAGCGGGCGATCCGCCTGGTGCGCGAGTCGACCGTGGTCGACCTGCTCAACCAGTTTCGCTTCGCCGACTTCGCCGACAAGCCTCCGAAGAGCCAGCGCTGGCTCACCCAGCCGGGCTCGCTGTCCGCCGAGGACTACCAGGCCTACCGCGACTCCGGCTACACGGCCGTCGCGCTGGGCCACGGCGCCGGCAACTACGAGGCCGCCGTCCGCTTCTTCGCCGACTGGAACGGCTTCCTGGCGGGCTACCCCGACTGGTTCCTCCGGATCGACGACGGGGCCGACTTCGCGCGCGCCAAGGAGACGGGCAAGTTCGGCGTGATCCTCACGTTCCAGGGCTCCGACCATTTCCGCTCGGCCGACGACGTCGGCACCTTCTTCGGCCTGGGCCAGCGGCTCTCCCAGCTGACCTACAACTACCAGAATCGAATCGGCGCCGGCTTCCTCGAGGAGAACGACGGCGGCCTGACGGTGTTCGGCCGGGAGATCGTGGCCCGGATGAACGAGGTCGGGATGGCGGTGGACGTGTCTCACTGCGCCGACCGCACCACGCTCGACACGCTCGACGTCGCCGCCCGACCGGTCGTCTTCTCCCACGCCAGCTGCCGGGCGCTCGCGCCAGGACATCTCCGCAACAAGACGGACGAGATGATCCGAAAGATGGCTCGGACGGGCGGCGTGATGGGCATCCCGTTCCTCAGGATGATGATCCGGCCGGACGAGCCGGTCGCCATCGAGCACGTGCTCGATCACTTCGATCACGTCGCCAAGCTCGTGGGCGTCGAGCACCTGGCCGTGGGCAGCGACATGGACCTCGTGGGCAACCCGAACCCGGTCAACGGACCCAACCAGTCGGTGCCGGCCACGCCCAACTTCGAGCGCTACCGGCTGCACGTCGACGCGGACGGCAACCGGCTGCTCACGATCGAAGGGCTCGACCATCCCAAGCGGAGCTACGACCTGACCGAGGGCCTGATCGCTCGCCGGTACTCCGACGCCGACATCCGCGGGATCCTGGGCGGCAACGCCGTCCGGGTATTGACCGAGATCTGGCGCGGAAAGCCCGCATGAGCGTCAGGCCTGCTCGGCCGCCACGCGGGGCGAGACCCGCGCGACCCGCGTGACGAGCGCCGCCGAAAGCAGCAACACCGCGATCACCAGCACCCCCGACTCGCCGATCCAGACCGCGGCCGCCCCACCCGCCTCCGCGCCGGTCGTCGACCGGTCGAAGACGTCCTGGATCACGACGTTCCAGGATCCGTGCGCGATCACGGCGGGCCAGACGCTGCCGGAGTAGAGCCGAAGCCAGCCGATCAACACCCCGGCGCCGACGACCGAGATGACGAACATCCCGGCCGAGAGCAGGTGATCGGGGCCCGTGGCATACTGCCCGCTCAAGATCAGCGGCACGTGCCAGAGGCCCCAGATCAGGCCGCTCGTCACGAGCGGGAATGGAACCCCCGCTCGGATCAGCCGGGTGAGCATGTAGCCACGCCAGCCGATCTCCTCCCCAGCCCCGAAAATGGCAGAAATCACCTGGCCGACGCTGAGCGCGAGGAGCAGGTTGACCCCGAATCGCGCCCACGGCCCCTGCACGGCCATCCCCTCGACGGCGGGCGGATCGAAGCCGGCGAGACCCGAGGCCCAGGCGACCCCGTACGCCACGACACCCACGAAGACCGGAAAGAGCCAGCCGAACGCCAGCGCCCTGACGCCGCGCCGGCCGCCAAGTCGGAATGAGACGTCGGCCATCCCTTCCCGGAGCGCCACCCGCGCGACCAGCGACGCCAGCGCCGGCACCCACATGAGCATCATGATCAGGCCCATGTGGTCGCCGAGCGAGCCGCCGCCGCTGATGATCAGCCATTCCAGGATGGCCGACGCGACGACGACGACCGAGAAGTAGATCGCGAGCCCTTTGCGGGCGAGCGCTGCATCCGTCATGTGACCTCGAAGAGTGGCGTCCGGCAACGGCCGATCTGGTCCGACGATCGGCCTCGGTACGGACACGCCGACGAGGTGGTTTCGCGCGCGCGAGGGCGGCGAGGTGACCGCCAGGTGACCCGCGGGTTCCTCCCGGTCGAAGCGCGGACGCCGCGCCGCGGGAGCCTCAGCCGGGATCCATGTGGAAGCCCGGGGTCGAGAGCGAGAGCGCCCGCTCCTCCTCGGTCATCCCCTCGGGGATCCCCTCGAACAAGGGCGACGAGAGGTAGCGCTCGCCGGTGTCCGGCAGCATGCAGAGCAACACCGCCCCGGGCGTCGCCTTGCGGGCGACCTCGATCGCCGCGGCGAAGGTCGAGCCGCCAGAGACCCCGGTGAAGATCCCCTCCGCCGTCGCCAGCTTGCGGGACCACTCGATCCCGACGGGCCCCGGAATCGGGATCACCTGATCCTGGAACCCCTGATCGAGGGCGTCCTGCATCACCCAGGGGATGAAGTCCGGGGTCCAACCCTGGATCGGATGCGGCTCCCAGGCCTGGTGCGAGGCCGCCGGCTCGTGACGGTCGTTCCGCTTTTGGGCCACCCCGCTGCCGACCAGCTGCGCGTTGGCCGGCTCGCTCAGGACGATCCTGGTCTCCGGCCGCTCCCGTCTGAGCACCCGGCCCACACCGGCGAACGTGCCACCCGTACCGTAGCCGGTGACGAAATAGTCCAGCCGCTTGCCGGAGAAGTCCGCGAGGATCTCGCGCGCGGTGGTGTTCTCGTGGATCGACGCGTTGGCCGGAGTCTCGAACTGCCGGGCCAGGAACCACCCGTTGGCGTCGGCCAGCTCCTTCGCCTTGAGGTACATCCCGTATCCTTTCGCGGCCCGGGGCGTCAGAATCACCTTGGCGCCAAGGAAGCGCATCAGGCGGCGCCGCTCGATGGAGAAGCTGTCCGCCATCGTGACCACGAGCGGGTAGCCCTTCGCCGCGCAGACCATCGCGAGACCGATGCCCGTATTGCCGCTGGTGGCCTCGACCACCGTCTGGCCGGGCTTCAGCGCCCCCACCCGCTCGGCCTCTTCGATGATGCTCACCGCGAGGCGGTCCTTGACCGACCCCGCCGGGTTGAAGAGCTCGGCCTTGACGTACATCGTGACGCCGTCCGGCGCGAGCCGGTTGACGCGGATGCAGGGCGTGTCTCCGACGGTGTCGATGATGGAATCGTAGAGCCGGCCTCGGCCGGCGGTGGTTCGTGAGCTCTGCATCGTAGGCTTGGCCTCGGTCTGCGGGCGGGAAGGTCGTCCCCTCAACATAGACGGCGGCGCGCCGCCCGACGACCGACCCAACAAGGAGAGCGCCCGAATCGGCCGGCGGTGTACGCCGTCCGACCCGGGCTCCGGTCGCCTCGCCGGGGAATCAGGCGAGGTCGAACCGATCCAGATTCATCACTTTGGTCCAGGCGGCCGCGAAGTCGCGCACGAACTTCTCCTTCGCGTCGTCGCAGGCATAGACCTCCGCGAGGGCGCGAAGCTCCGAGTTCGACCCGAACACCAGGTCGACCCGGCTGCCGGTCCACTCGACCGCGCCGTTGCCGCGGGCACGACCTTCGAAGATCGCGGCCGCGCTCGAGGTTGGCCGCCACTCGGTGCCCATGTCGAGCAGGTTGACGAAGAAGTCGTTCGTGAGCGTGCCGGGCCGCTTGGTGAAGACGCCGACGGACGACCCGCCCGCATTCGCACCGAGGGCCCGCATGCCGCCCACCAACACGGTCATCTCCGGCGCGGTCAGCGTCAGCATCTGAGCCCGCTCGAGCAGCAGGTGCTCGGCGGGCAGCTCGTGGCCCTGGCCCAGGTAGTTCCGGAAGCCGTCGGCCGTGGGCTCCAACACCGCAAACGATTCGACGTCGGTGTCCTCCTGCGACGCGTCCGTCCGACCAGGCGCGAACCCAACCTCGACCGGATGCCCTGCGGCCTCGGCCGCCTGCTCGACGGCGGCCGAGCCCCCGAGCACGATCAGGTCGGCGAGGGAGACCCGCTTCGATCCCTTCTGGGCGCTGTTGAAGGCCTTCTGGATCCCTTCGAGCGTCCCCAGCACCGTGGCCAGCTCGCTCGGGTCGTTGACCGCCCAGTCCTTCTGCGGCGCCAGGCGAATCCGCGCACCGTTCGCGCCACCGCGCTTGTCGGTGCCGCGGAACGAGGCGGCCGAGGCCCAGGCGGTCCGGACCAGCTGCGGGATGGTGAGACCCGAGGTGAGGATCTGCGCCTTGAGCGAGGCGACGTCGGCCGCGCCGATCAGCTCGTGGTCGACCGCCGGCACCGGATCCTGCCAGAGCTGCGACTCGGCGGGCACCAACGAGCCGCGGTACCGGGAGACCGGTCCCATGTCGCGGTGCGTGAGCTTGTACCAGGCCCGCGCGAACGCGTCGGCGAACTCTTCCGGATTCGCCTGGAAGCGCCGCGAGATCTTCTCATACGCCGGGTCGACCCGCAGCGAGAGGTCGGTCGTGAGCATACCCGGCGCGATCCGCTTGGTCGGATCGTGGGCGTCCGGGACGGTGCCCACGCCCGCGTCCGGGCCGCCCTTCGGCTTCCACTGGTAGGCCCCCCCCGGGCTCTTCTCCAGCTCCCATTCGTACCCGAAGAGGTGCCAGAAGAAGTCGTGGCTCCACTTGGCCGGGGTCCGGGTCCAGGTGACCTCGATCGCGCTGGTGATCGCGTCGCCACCGCGGCCGCTGCCATAGCTGTTCTTCCAGCCGAGCCCCTGCTCCTCGAGCGGAGCCGCCTCGGGCTCCGGGCCAACGTGGGTCGCCGGCGCCGCGCCGTGGGTCTTCCCGAAGGTGTGCCCACCGGCGATCAGCGCGACCGTCTCTTCGTCGTTCATCGCCATCCGGCGGAACGTCTCCCGGATGTCCCGCGCCGCGAGGAGCGGATCCGGCTTGCCGTTGGGCCCTTCCGGGTTGACGTAGATGAGACCCATCTGGACGGCCGCGAGCGGATTCTCCAGCTCCCGGTCACCGCTGTAGCGCTCGTCGCCGAGCCAGGTCCGCTCGGCGCCCCAATAGACGCCTTGCTCCGGCTCCCAGACGTCCTCGCGCCCGCCACCGAACCCGATCGTGTTGAAGCCCATCGACTCGAGCGCGCAGTTGCCCGCGAAGACCATCAGGTCCGCCCAGGAGAGCTTCCGGCCGTACTTCTGCTTGACCGGCCAGAGCAGGCGGCGCGCCTTGTCGAGATTGGCGTTGTCGGGCCAGCTGGCGAGGGGCGCGAACCGGAGCGTGCCGGCCCCGGCGCCGCCGCGACCGTCGTGGATCCGATAGGTGCCGGCGCTGTGCCAGGCCATCCGGATGAAGAGCGGGCCATAATGGCCAAAGTCGGCGGGCCACCAGTCCTGCGAGGTGGTCATCACCTGCTCGACATCCCGCCTGAGCTCGTCGAGGTCGATCGTCTCGAACTCGGCGGCGTAATCGAAGTCGGGCCCCATCGGATCGCCCGCGGGCGGGTTCTGGTGGAGCACGCGCAGGTTCAACTGGTTCGGCCACCAGTCGCGGTTCGAGGGGCCCTGGTGCGCTCGGCCCGAGAAGGGACACTTCGCTTCGTCGGCCATGCTGCCTCAATCCTCTTGGTTTGTTCGTGGTCGTCTGGTGGGTTACCGTGCGTTTCGCTGGACGGTACTCATGCCGATAACTATTATCAAGTAGGATATCACAGCGTTCACGACCTGGTTATGTCTTTCTTTCGATTGGATCCAGGATGACCGTGTCGCCGCCAGCCGACCGCTACGCCGAGCTCCGCGCGGACTGCACGCGCCGCGGCCTGCGTTTGACGCCCCAGCGCGACGTGCTGCTCCGGGCGCTGGCCGCGTCGCGGGGCCACCCGACGGCGGACGACCTCGTCCGACAGGTGCGCGACGTGCTCCCCACGGTGTCGCACGCCACCGTCTACCGCAACCTGCAGGAGCTGGTGCGCGAAGGCCTGATCAAGACGCTCGACATGGCCGGAGCGGCGGCCCAGTTCGAAGTGAACCCCGACGAGCACCACCATTTCGTCTGCCGGCGTTGCGGCCAGGTCTGGGACGTCTACCTCTCCAGCGTCGACGTCAAGGTCAACCGCCGCCGCACCGCGATCGATGGCTTCCGGATCGACCGGCGCGAAGTGCAGCTGCACGGCCTCTGCGCCGACTGCCGGTAGGCGCGGCCCGCAACCGTCCCCCGATGGGTTCCCGGCCGGCCCTGGTTCCGTTGGTCGTCGCGCTCTTGCTGGCCAGCGCGGCCCCAACCGGTGCCGCCACCGCTCAGGACTCCGCCCTGGCCGGCCGCTGGGCCCTGAACCCCGAGCGCACCGATGCCCCGAACCGCCCGGCGGCGCGAGAGGACGGGGCGCGGATCGACTCGGTCCCGGCCTACGGCGGGCTGGTGGGCTCGTCTCCGACGGCGCTCAGGGCGATGTTCCTGATGCGCCCGCCGCGGACCGTGGCGATCGGCGCGACCGCGACCCGGGTCACATTGCGGGTCGAGGGCCGTTATCCGCTCACGCTCCAGACCGACTGGAAGAAGGTCGCCGACACTCTGCCGGACGGGCAGCGGCGAATCAGCCGGGCGCGGTGGAAGCGGGATCGGCTCGAGGTCGAGTCGATGTACGCCGACGTCGCGCGCGTGACGGAGACGTACCGCCTCGATCGGGAGAGTGGTGCGTTGCTGGTGGAGGCCAGGATCCGCCCGGAGTCGCTGCGGAAGACCGTCACCCTGAGGCGAGTCTACGGCCGCGCCGGCTGAGACCGGGAGCGGACCACCTCCACAGGGTCCAGCCCGGCCTTGGCGCGACGGGCCGCGATCGCGCGCGGCTGGCGTCCGCCCGCGCGAGCAGAGCGCTCGTGATGCGAGCGGCGACTTCGCTGGACGCTCTCCCTGCCGCGCAGTACCTTCGCCGAGACCTTGAGATCGACAACCTGCGCCATGCCCGTGCCCTGCACCCGATCCGGACCAGCAGGTTGGCGACGCATTCGCGTCGCCGGCGCCTGCGTCGCCGTGGCTTGCCTGGTCCTCTCGTGCGCGCCCGGCACGCTCGAGGGTGACGGTGAATGGGACGTCACCCGGGCCCGCGGCAGGACCCGGGTCGTGGAGTTCAGCACCGACGAGGGAACCTGGATGTCGGTCGACATCTCGGCGGATGGGCGCTGGATCGTGTTCGATCTCCTGGCGCACATCTATCGCGTCCCGGCCACCGGCGGTGCTGCGGAGTGCCTGAGCTGCGGTAGCGGGGCCGCCCTCAACTATCAGCCCAGGTACTCCCCGGACGGCAACCTGATCGCGTTCGTGTCGGATCGGGGCGGTCAGGAGAATCTCTGGATCATGCGCGGAGACGGCTCCGACCCGCGACCGGTCCACCTCGACCTCGAGAGCAGGATGTTCGAGCCGGCGTGGACGCCGGACGGGAGCGCGATCGTCGCCACTCGCTACTTGCCGGACTTTCGCGGTTACTACCACCCCCAGATGCAGATCTGGCGTTTCCCGGTCGACGGCAGCGCCCCGGAGCTGCTCGCCAAAGCGAAGACGGCCAAGTTGCGTTGGCCATCCGTCGCGCCCGACGGGGCCTCGATCTACTTCTATACCGCCTTCACCACCGGGAGCTGGGTCGGGACCTACGACGGTTTCGCGATCCAGCGCCGCGACCTCGAGACCGGGCGCACGGAGTTCGTGCGTCCCCATCCCGGCGCCGAGCCGGATCCGGACCGGAACCCCTACCTGGTGGACTGGGTGGTCACCCCAGGCTACGACAATGCGGAGCTGGCGCCGGAGGTTTCTCCCGACGGCCGCTACCTCGCCTACGTGACCCGTCGGCTGGGACGTCCGCTCGAGTTCCGGGGTCACCGATATGGGCCCCGGAGCGCCATCGTGCTGCGCGACCTCCGGACCGGGCAGGAGCGGGTCGTGGCCGACCCGATCACGACCGACCTCGCGCGCATCGACATCTCCTACTCGACTCGCGTCGTGCCCGGCTACGCTTGGACCAAGGACTCCAAGTCCCTGGTCTACAGTGAGGGCGGCAAGATCAAGCGGGTCTCTCTGGAAACCGGGCAGGTGACCGAGATCCCCTTCACCGCCACGGTGCGGCGCGAGCTCTCGGAAGCACCTCGGAGTCGAGTGTCGATCGATGCCGATACGCTCGAGATCGGATTCCTGCAGTGGCCCTCGGGCTCACCGGACGGAGCCCGGCTCGCCTTCGTCGGCGCGGGCCGGCTCTACCTCGCCAACCTGCCGGGTGGCAGGCCGGAGCCGATCGCTCCGATGCCCGACGGAACGGTCCAGCTCACCCCGGCCTGGTCGCCGGACGGGACCCGGATCGCCTTCGCGAGCTGGCACGACAACGAACAGGGGCAGGTTTGGCTGATCCAGGCGGACGGCACCCGCCTCACCAGGCTGACCACCACCTCGGGGAGGTATCTCCACCCCGCCTGGTCGCCCGACGGGAAGCGGCTGCTCGTCGTCAAGGGCCCTGGGCCGAGCCCGAGATCGGCGTGGACAGGCTGGGAAGTGGCAGGCCCATGGGAGATCGTCGAGGTGACCGACGGCTCACCAAGAGTCATTGCCACCGTACCGCACGAGACCAGACCCCACGTCGGAGCCGACGGCCGGGTCTACTACTACCGCGCCACCGAGCGGACGACGACCGTCGTGTCCGTGGACTTCGACGGTGCGGGATTGCGTGAGCATTCCATCCTGCCCCGTCTCTCCGGCAGCGGCGTCGGCGTCGGCGGCAGCCTGGCCAACCTGCCGCTGCTCTCCAGCGACGGCAGATTCGTGGCCTTCGAAGCCGCCCAAAGCATCTACGTCAGCCCCTCGGGCGCCTCTCGGCAGGGATTCGTCGAGAACGACCCCGAGCTCGCGGTACCCGACCGGGTTCGGCTGGGCACCCGAGGCGGGGCGTACCATCGGTGGCGCGACCAGCGAACGGTCGAGTTCGTGAGCGGAAGCGTCTACGGCACCTACGACGTGATTCGTGGCACTCTCACCGAGCAACAGGTGGCTCTCAGGATCCCCAGGGCCTCCACCGCCCGGGGCTCGATCGGGTTCCGGGACGCCAAGATCGTCACCGCGCGGGGCGACACGGTCATCGAGCGAGGCGACCTGGTCGTTCGCGATGGGAGGATCGCCTGCGTGGGGACCTGCAGCCTCGACCAGGTCGACCGGGTCGTCGACGCCACGGGCAAGGTGATCATCCCAGGCCTCGTCGACACCCATGGCCATCACACCGACCGACAGAGCGAGGTCGTCCCCGCTCGCCAGCCCGAGCTCGAGGCCCTGCTGGCCTACGGTGTCACCACGATCATCGATCCGGCCACGAGGTCCAAAGCGGCCTTTCCCCTCTCCGCGATGATCGAGGCGGGGACGGTCCTGGGTCCGAGGACCTTCTCGACCGGAGAGATCGCCGCCGGGTGGGGTGACCATCTCGAGATCGAGCGCTACGCCGACGCCCGCTATCAGGTCGACCGGCGGGTCGATTGGGGGGCGACCTCGCTCAAGGAGTATCGGCACAATAAGAGGGCGCAGCGGCAGATGTTCCTGGAAGCGGCCCGACAGCGCGGCGTGACGGTCACCGCGGAGGGCAATCCGTTCCACCACAACGTCGGCGCCATCATCGACGGGCAGACGGGCTGGGAGCACTTCCTCGGCCCGGTCCGGATCTTCCGAGATGCGGCATTGTTCTACGGCCTCGCGGGGGCGGTCTACGCACCTACCCTGAGCATCTGCGGCCACAACCTCGGCTCCCTCTTCCACTATCGAGCCCGACACGACCTGCTCCACGACGCCAAATACACCCGGTTCATTCCGCGGCGCTACATCGAAGACCGGCTCGCCGTCGACGCCACCGTCCGGGAAGACGAGTACTCGGTGCCGATCGTCGCGGAGGGTGTCAAGGACGTGGTCGAGGCCGGCGGCTGGACCGTGATGGGCGCGCACGGCGAGCAGGCCGGCGTGGGCGCGCACTGGGACCTGTGGGCCTTCGTGCCGACCTTCTCCCCTCTCGAGGCGATCCGGATCGCGACCCACGACGGAGCGCGCTTTCACGGTCTCGAGAACGAGCTGGGCTCGATCCGGGTCGGCCTGCTCGCGGATCTCGTGGTTCTTGGCAGCGATCCCCTCGTGGACATCCAGAACAGCATGGACATCGCCCTGGTGATGAAGGGCGGCCGGCTTTTTGACGGCGGAACGCTGGACCAGCTGTGGCCCGAGAGCCGAACCTTCGTGCCTGTCGTCGAATGACCCGACTGGCGACGTCGGGACGCGGGCCCTTGCCGCCGGCGCCCGCACCATGAAGCTTGCTCAAGTCGGGGCGCGACGCTCGCGCCCTCGGAGGGATTCCGGAACGATGCCCAGCTATCGCGTAGCCGGCTCGAAGCACGGGGCTACCGTCGCCATCCTCGGCCTGGCGTGGCTACTCGCGCCGGGGCTCGCGAGCCCCGCGCGGGCCCAGTTCCGAGCGGACCGGATGGCCACGCTCGAGCTCCCCGCCAGGCCCGGCCCCCACTGGGTCTGGGTCAACGACATCGTCTTCCATCACATGGCCGACGGGAAGGCCTTCCTGCTCGACGGCGACAGCGGCAACATGCTCGGGATGTTGAGCACCGGGTTCGGGTTCACCGGTCTCCTGGTACCGCAGGACGGATCGGCGATCGTCTCGCCCGAGACCTACTACTCGCGCGGCACCCGCGGGACCCGGACCGACGTCGTGACGGTTTACGATCCCCGCACCCTGAGTCCGATCGCGGAGATCGACATCCCGGCCAAGCGGGCGGGCATGATCCCGATGCCAACGGCGACGGGGCTCACCGACGACGGGCGCTTTCTGCTGGTCTACAACTTCACGCCAGCCCAGTCGGTGACGGTCGTCGATCTGACGTCGCGCCAATTCGTGGGCGAGATCGACACGCCCGGCTGCGCCATGGTGTACCCGACCGGCCCACGGAGCTTCTTCTCGCTCTGCGGCGACGGGACCGCGTTCGTGGTTCGGCTCGACGACGCCGGCAAGGCCACGGCTCGGAGCCGAACGCCCAAGCTCTTCGATCCGGAAGCCGACCCGGTCACCGAAAAGGCGGTGCGCGACCGCAACGCCTGGCTCTTCGTCTCCTTCGCCGGCGACGTCGTGCCGATCGAGAGCACGGCCGACGGCGTCCGAGCCGGAGCGCGCTGGCCGCTCGCCACCGCGGCGGAGCGGCAGCAGGGCTGGCGTCCCGGCGGGCTCCAGCACCTCGCCCTGCACGTCCGCAACCGGCGGCTCTACAGCTTGATGCACCAGGGCGGCCCCGACACCCACAAAGACCCCGGCAGCGAGATCTGGGTCCACGACCTCGCCACCCGGCAGCGCGCCCAGCGGATTCCGCTCGAGAAGCCGCTCACCTCGATCGCGGTCAGCAGCGACGCCAACCCGCTCCTCTTCGGGGTCTTCATCGCGGCGCCAGAGCTCCTGGTCTTCGACGCCCGAACCGGCGCCCTGCTCCGAACGGTGGCGGAGGTCGGCTTCACCCCCTCCACCCTGATCGCCCGGTAGCGTCGCCATGACCGTGGCGCTCGACCCCGCGATCGGCTGGACCCTCTCGCTGGCGCTCGCCCTGCTGCTCGGCGGCGGCGCCGCCCACAAGCTGCGCGACCTCGCGCGCTTCCGGGCGGCGCTCGGCGGGTATCGGGTGCTCCCGGCTCCGCTCCTGCCGCTCGCCGCGGTGTTGGTGATCGGGTCCGAGGTCGTCGCGGCCACGCTCCTGCTGTTCGTCTCGACCCGACCGGGCGGCGCCGCGCTCGCCGCGGGGCTGCTTGGCGCGTACGCCCTGGCGCTCGCCACCAACCTGCTCCGCGGACGGACCCGCCTGGATTGCGGCTGCCTGTCGTTCGGCCGGAGCGACCGGATCGCCTGGTGGATGGTGGGCCGGAACGTCGGGCTGATGGCGATCGCCGGGCTCGCGGCGCTGCCGTCGTCGCTCCGGGAGCTGGTGGCCCTCGATCGGCTGACCATCGGCGGCACGGTCGCGAGCGCCGCGCTCCTCTACGCGGCCTCGGGCCGACTCGGGGCCACGTCCCTCGAACGAGGGCCGACGTCGTGAGCGTCGCGGGATGGATCGCGATCGGGGCGCTCTGGCTGGTGGTGATTGGCCTGGCGCTGGTGGTGCTCGCCCTCGCGAGGCAGATCGGTGTCCTGCACGAGCGACTCCAACCCGCGGGCGCCCTCTCCCTTCCCAAGGGACCGACGGTGGGCGAGCCGGCGCCCACGATCGAGGTGGAAACGCTCGACGGCGTGCCGCTCCGAATCGGCGGCTCCCACCCGCGCGGCGCCGACACGCTGGTCGTATTCGTCTCGCCCAGCTGCCCGGTCTGTAAGGCGCTCCTCCCGGCGCTCAAGGCGATCCGCCGCCGCGAGCGACCGCCGGTCGCGGTGGTGCTCGCGAGCGACGGCCCCCGGGACGAGCACCTCGCCTTCGTGGCGAGCCAGCAGCTCGAGGAGCTCCCCTACGTGCTCTCGGAGCGCCTCGGTCTCGGCTACGGAGCGGGTAAACTGCCCCACGCGGTGCTGCTCGACGCGGCCGGCGTGGTCCGCGCCTCCGGGCTGGTCAACTCGCGCGAGCACCTCGACAGCCTGTTCGAGGCACGCGACCGTGGGGTGGGATCGCTCCAGGAGTACCTGGAGCACTCGGAGCCGAACGGCTCCGGGTCGGTCCTCTCGACAGCGAAAGCGGTTCAGGGAGAATCACATGGCTCGATATGACGACCTGGTCGAACGGGTGACGCGCCGTCTGGCGAAGACCGTGTCCCGTCGCAGCGTGCTGCGCGCGCTCGGCGGCGCGATGGTCGGCGCGGTCGGCTTCCCGCTCCTCCCGGTGGCCAGAGGCCGGCGGGGCGTCGGAGCGCCCGACGATCCGACCTCCTGCGAGTACTGGCGCTACTGCGCCATCGACGGCTTCCTCTGCGCCTGCTGCGGCGGCACCGCCACGGCCTGTCCGCCGGGCACCGAGATGGCGGCGATCACCTGGGTCGGCACCTGCAAGAGCGTCGAAGACGGGCGAGACTACATCGTCGCCTACAACGACTGCTGCGGCAAAGGCTCCTGCGGGCGCTGCATGTGCAACCGCAACGAAGGCGACCGCCCCACCTACGTGCCCAGCAACTCGAACGACTACAACTGGTGCGTGGGCAGCAAGTCGGGAACCCCCTATCACTGCACCGTATCCCGGGTGATGCAGGAGGCCGGCAAGTGAGGCTGGCATGAGGCGTTGGGCGACCCCGACCCGACCCCACGCAGCGCTCTTGCTCGCGGCGGCGTTCGCCCTCGGGTGCGCCGACCACGACCAGCGCGCCCGGGGCAACTTTCTGCTCCACTGCATGGGCTGTCACGGAGAAAACGGCGAGGGCCTCGAAGGCCACGTTCCCAACATGCGCACCGACCTCGCCCGACTGGTCACCTCGCCTGGCGGGAGAGCCTACGTCCTGCGCGTGCCCGGCGTGACCCAGTCCACCCTCGAGCCGGAGCAGCTGGCCGAAGTCCTCAACTACACCGTTCGCGAGTTCGCCGGCAAAGCGGTCGCCCGCAAGGTCGAGCCGTTCACCGCGGCCGAGGTGGTCGCGGCGCGGGCGCGCCCCCTGCTCGAGATCACCGAGACCCGGGCCGGCATCGTGAGCGACGGAGCGACCCCCGGCGGCCAGTAGATTCCCCACAACCCTTCTCCCAGGCGCACCCTACGTGTTCACACCCGATCTCCTTCGCGGCCACCGGATCCTCGTCACCGGCGGCGGCACCGGCTTGGGCCGCGACCTGGCGGCCCGCTTCCTCGAGCTCGGTGCCGAGCTCTACCTCTGCGGCCGCCGCGGCGGCGTGGTCGAGGCCACCGCGCAGGAGCTGATGGAGCGCCACGGCGGCTCGGTCAAGGCTCGCGCCGTGGACATTCGCGATGCCGCCGCCGTGGACGAGCTGGTGCAGTGGATCTGGGAGGAAGGCGGGCCGCTCACCGGCCTGGTCAACAACGCGGCGGGCAACTTCATCAGCCGCACCGAAGACCTCTCCCACCGCGGCTTCGACGCCATCGCCAACATCGTGCTGCACGGCACCTTCTACGTGACCCACAGCGTGGGAAAGCGATGGATCGCTGGAGGGCACAAGGGCTCGGTGGTGTCGATCGTGGTCACCTGGATCTGGACCGGGTCGCCCTTCGTGGTACCCTCCGCGATGGCCAAGGCCGGCGTCCACGTGATGACCCGGTCGCTCGCCGTGGAGTGGGGCCGCTACGGGATCCGACTCAATGCGATCGCGCCCGGCACCTTTCCCACGGAGGGAATGCTCAAGCGCCTCGCGCCCGACGGCGGTGAGCGGATGGAGAGCGCCAACGCGAATCCCATGGGCCGCCACGGCGAGATCCACGAGCTCCAGAACCTCGCCACCTTCCTGCTGGCCGACGGCTGCGAGTGGCTCACCGGGCAGACGATCGCGCTCGACGGCGGAGGGCACCTGCTGAACGCGGGCTCCTTCGGCGAGCTGTTGGCCTGGGGTGACGAAGAATGGCGCCGCGCCCGGGAAGCGATTCAGAGTCAGAACGCGCGCGATCGCGCCGGCCGCTGATCCCCGTCAGCCGCAGCGCATCGCGCGGGACCGCCAGCGCGCTCGGAAGCTCCCGGCCACCTCCGGCCGTGCCCCGAACTCGAGTCGGAGCCGGCCGGTGAGCACCGAATCCGACCCGACCCGATCCAGATGGACCACACCGGTCGTGGCACCATGGCAGTCCTCCCCCTCCAGGCAGAGCGACGCGCCACCGACCTGTTCGTCGCCGGGCCACCGCCAGGTCCGACCCGTCAGGTCCGAGAGCGGCTTCCACAGCGAGACGTGGAGATAGGGGGGCGAATCGAGTCGGGATGGGACGCCTCCCCTGACAACGTGATGGTCACAGCGGGACCGTCCCAGGGGGCGCAGTCAGGTCCGGCCTGGACCATCGCGAAGCCGGGAATCGGCGACTCGGGCAGCTCATCCGGGGCGGCCGGTCCGCACCCGGCGATCAGCGCCGCGAGGGAGAGCGGAAGCCAGCGAGCTCCGGGTCTCGCCCGCGGGAGATCCCCGGGTCTCGCCGACTGAAGGTCCGCGGGCCTCGCCGGCGGGAGGTCCGCGGGCCTTGCCGGCGGGAGGTGAACGATCATCGCACCGGGCGCCGCACCGAGACCGCACCGCGGAGCTCGCCGACCTGGTAGCCGACCGCCTCGTCAGCCGGATAGCGGCTGGCCAGCACTTCGCGGACCCGGCTCGACATCGCCGCCGGATCGCCGTGGCACGCCAGACAAGGCTCGGCCACCAGCACCGGGCGCAGGTAGCGAAGCTCGGGCGCACCGTCCGCCCCCGTCGCCACGAACGCCGTGTCCCCCGGCGGGGTGCCCCCGGCGAGCGAGGCTGCGAAGGCGGCCAGGACGGCCCGCTCGACCGAATCGGGCGCGTTGGCCGGGTTGCGCACCCGGGTTCCCACCCGGCGCACCTGGACCCCCTCGGCCTGGTGCCGCGCCGAGCGGGCCTGCGCCGAATCCGCGCAGAAGGCGATCGCCCGATCGGGCCCGCCTTCCTGGAGCGCGCGAGTCAGCATGCCGAGCAGATCGCCGCCCAGCGACGCCGCGGCCTGCCGAGCCGCCGCGATCGCGACCGAATCAGCCACTGGTTGGGACGGTGCCGGACGCTCGCCCCCGCCGCAAGCGACGACGGCCGCCACCAGGGACGGCGCTGCGAGCGATCGGAGAGGTCTCACGTCCGAACACTCGGGACGGACGTCGGCTGCGTCAAGCCGGTCCTGCCAACCGCCCCGGCGGCCGATCCGTCCGACCGTCGGCCCCACTCCGAAACCGAAGTCTCAGAGAGCGGACTCGCCACTGATGAGGGGTATCTCCTGCGGGCCCTCCCTGTACAAAAACGCCAGAATTAGCTATTGTCAAGCTTTTAACTAGACATAGACTTGACGTTTCATGCGCTCGACGATACCATCTCCCGTCGACGACAATCCCCATCCTCTCCCCCCGGCGGCGCAAGATTGTCCTACACCGAAGCCTGGCCCGAGCTCGCCGCTCCGCCAGTTCTCTCTCTGACCCTCGTCCTTGAGCGCGGCCTCGCTGTCGCTCGTCAGCCTGCAGACCTTGATCGGACTGGCTGAAATGGCCGAGTTCGCGACGGTCTTCGGGACGGGCCTGCTCGGGCTGGAACAGACAGCAAGTCGATCCCGGGACGGCGTTGGCGGGCCGACGTGGCGCCGAGCGACCGATCAGCCGTGATCAGCGATGAGTCTGGCGGGCGAGCGTGGCCCCGTCGCGCTCGCCGCGGATCGCGCGGAGCCTCAGCGCCCCGCCCCGCGGCGAGAGAAGCCGAGTCGGTCGACGGCCACCCGGCCATTGCTCATCACCAGGAGCGGATCCTGAAGGGTCACCGGATCGTCAAAGGGATTCTCCTCCACGACGATCAGGTCGGCCTCGAGACCGGGCTCCACGGCCCCAACCCGATCGGCGATTCCGAGGAGCTCGGCAGCGGTCGTGGTCGCGGATCGGAGGGCTTCGAGCGGCGTCATCCCCAGTCGCACGAAGTTCGCCACCTCGTGGGAGACTCTGGTGATGCTTGCCGGTCCGTACCCCACGTCGGCCCCGGTGACGATCCGGACACCCAGCCGGTGCGCGGCGCGGAAGGTGCGCTCCATGCGCGGGATCATGTGCATCGCCCGCGCCCGGGTGACGGGGTCGTCGTAGTCGCCCCCCGGTTCGAGGAGGTCGATCAGGGTGGAATAGGTCGGTACCAGGAAGGTGCCCCGCGCCCGCATCAGCGCCAGGGTCGAGTCGGAGAGATAGGTGCCGTGCTCGATGCTCCGAACCCCGGCCCGCACCGCGGCCCGCGCGCCTTCGTCTCCATGCGCGTGCGCCTCGACCGGCACACCGGCCTTGGCCGCCTCGTCCACGACGACCCGCAACTCGGCTTCGGAGTACACCTGCTGGCGTGGGTCGGTGTCGGCCCGACCCGCCCGCTCGGTCCCGCGGGTCTTGATCACGTCGACCCCGTGGGCCAGGTTGGCGCGCACCAGCATCCGAAGCCGCTCGGCCGTCCGAGCTCCGGCCAGGAGCGGCCCGAGCCCGGTGTCCGCCAGCACGGCGTCACCCTGGTCCGGCGTGACGAAGATCCCGGCGGCCAGCACCTCCGGCCCCTCCAGAAATCCATCCCGCACCAGCTGCCGCAGGGCCACGTCGCGAAAGCTCCCGACGCTCGCGCTCCTGACGGTCGTCACGCCGGTCTCGAGCGCTCGGCGGGCGGCGGCGAGGTTGTCGAGGTGGGTGTGGGCGTCGATCAGCCCGGGCAGGAGATAGCGACCGCCCAGGTCGATGCGATGCGCATCCTCCGGGATCGCCCCGGCGATGTTGGCGATCCGCCCGTCGCGAACCAGCACGGAGACGGGACCGCGGATCGCCCCGGTTCGCACGTCGACGACGTTGGCGTGCTCCAACACCAGGTCCGGCCGCGGCAGGCGCCCGTCCGGGTCGCGGCCTTGCGCGGTCACCTCGGACGCCGCGCCCACGACGAAGGCGAGGAGCAACAGGATCCACCTCGCGGCCACGGTGCCAGGCGGCGGATGAACCCGTTCAGCGCCGGACTGGAAAGGGATCAGTCCACAGCCGCGATCGATCGCGCACCACGATGCGCCCCGCGTCATACGTCGCTCCACCGCCAGGGAGGCACGCCGGACCGTCGGCCTTCGAGCCCGCGGGAGCCCCGGCCCGCCCCCACCACGCCGGCCGACGGGGGAGCACGGGGCGGACCGGACCTCGGCGTCGTCCGCCCAAGTTATCCTCGCCGAATTGGCCCCGCACCCGATGGACCGCTCGGAGACCGGGATGAGCCGGAGATCGGGTTCGCCATCGTGCCGATGCCGGCCCCAACGGACCTTGACCGCCAGGTGAGCGAGAGAGAGACTCCGCCCGATGCCAGCATCCGCTGATCCGATCGTCAGCCGGATCCGCCGCCCGGGTCTTCGCCGGCTGCTCGTTCTGGGCGTCGCGCTGATCGTCGCCATCGTTGGTGTCCGGGCCGCGCTCCCACCGGTGGTGCCCACGATCCCGGCGCTTCGCACCGAGCTGGTGCAGACGGTGGTCGCCACCGGGCGGGTCCGGAGTCTCTCCCGCGCGCAACTCGGCACGGCGATCTCGGGCATCGTGCGGCAGGTGATGGTGCGCGAGGGCACGCTGGTCGAAGCCAACCAGCCACTGGTGCTGCTCGAGGACGACGAAGCGCAGGCTCAGGTCGCCCAAGCCCGGGCCGCGCTTCAGCGAGCGGAAGCCGCCCGCGCAGCCCTGGACGACGTCGAGCGCACCACCGCGCGGGCGCGAGCCAAGGCCGCGCAGGCGGCGTTCGAGACGGCTGAGCGCCACTTCGAGCGGGTCCGGCGCCTGGTGGAGGCGGGCGCGCGGGCCGGTCAAGATGCGGACGCCGCCCGCGACAACCTCGAAGCCGCCCGGGCAGCGCGCGACATCGCCGTCGCGGAGCTGACCGCCCGGAGCGACGACGGCACCGGCGTTCGCATGGCCGAGGCCGTCGTGGCCGAAGCCCGCGCTGGTCTGCTGGCCGCCCAGGCGCGGCTCGCGCACACCCGGATCGAGGCTCCGGGCCCGGGGAGGGTGCTCACCAGGAGCGTCGAGCCCGGCGACGCCGTTCAGCCCGGTCGGGTGCTGCTCACGCTGTCCCTCGATGGACCCACGCAGCTCGTGGCCGTCCCCGACGAGAAGGACGTCGCCCGGCTGGCCGTGGGGCAGGAGGCCCTGGCCTCCGCCGACGCCTATCCCGAGCAGTCCTTTCCGGCCCGGGTCAGCTTCGTTGCCCCTGCGGTCGATCCGGGCCAAGGCACCATCGAGACTCGGCTCGACGTCGACAGCGCTCCTGCCTATCTCCGGCCCGACATGACCGTGTCGATCCAGATCGAGACCGCCCGCCGGGCCCGCGCCCTGGTGATTCCGGTCGGGGTGGTGCAGGACGCGACGACGCGGAAGCCCTGGGTCCTGGCCGTGCGCGGCGGCCGCCTCGAGCGACTCAACCTGACCCTCGGCCTCCGGGGTGACGAGTACGTCGAAGTGCGCAGCGGGCTGGATGAAGGTGACGCGGTCGTCCTGCCGCCCTACCAAGGTCGCGGCCCCGGTGATCGCGTCCGCGTGGGCAGGTGAAAGCCTGCCGATGAAGTTCGAGTGGTTCGTGGCCCTCCGATTCCTGAAAGAGGGACGCACCCAGACCGCGCTGATCCTGACCGGCGTCGCGGTCGGTGTCGGGACCATCGTCTTCCTCTCGGCATTGATCAACGGCCTCCAGGAGAGCATCATCGAGCGGACGTTGGGCAACCAGGCGCACGTGGTGGTACGCCCGCCGGAGGAGCGTCCCCGCGAGCTTCGCGGCGACGACAGCGCCACGGTGGACGCCCGGGTGATCCTTCCTCCCCAGCGGCTTCGCACCATCCGCCAGTGGCAGCGCGCCGCCGAGGTGATCCGGACCGTGCCCGGCGTGACCGCGGTGGTGCCGACGGTCAACGGGCCGGCCTTCGCGCTCCGCGGCGACGGGACCAAAGCCGTCGCGATCCGCGGACTCGATCCAGAGGCGTACTCCGCCATCGTCGACCTCACCACCCGGCTCGCCAGCGGAAGCCTGTCAATCACCGGATTTCAGGCCGTGGTCGGCATCGAGTTGGCCCGGGAGCTGGGCATCGCCGTCGGCGATCGGATCCGGTTGCTCGTGGGCGACGGCACCACCGCCGTCTTCACGGTGCAGGGCACGATCGACGTCGGCAACCAGGACCTCAACGAGCGCTGGGTGCTGGTGCCGCTCCGCGCCGCGCAGACGCTCTTCGCCCTCGAGGGCGGCGTCTCGACCCTCGAGGTCAAGGTGTCCGACATCTTCGCGGCCACCGCCGCCGCCGAGCGGATCGGCGCCGCCACCAGTCTCCTGGCGGAAAGCTGGATGCAGACCAACTCGCAGCTGCTCGTGGGGCTCCGGTCACAATCGAGCTCGAGTGCCATGATTCAGACCTTCGTGATCCTGGCGGTCGCCTTGGGCATCGCCAGCGTGCTGGCCGTCTCCGTGGTGCAGAAGGCGCGGGAGATTGGGATCCTGATGGCCTACGGCACCACCCGCGCCACCATCCTGCGGATCTTCCTGGTCCAGGGCGGGCTGGTGGGTCTGGCCGGCTCCCTGGCCGGCGTCGCCATCGGTATCGGGCTGGGCGCCTTCTTCGCGAGCCTCGCCACCAATCCCGACGGGACCTCGACGTTCCCCGTCGAGCTCCGGCCAAGTCTCTATCTCCGGGCCGCGCTCACGGCGACGCTCACCGGCTTGCTCGCGGCGGTGCTCCCCGCGCGCAACGCCTCGCGGCTCGACCCCGCCGTCACGATCCGCAATGGCTGACCCACTGCTCCGGTTGGACGGGGTCACCAAAGACTACGGCACCACGGTGATCACATCGGCGCTCCGCGGCATCGACCTGCGTGTCGGGCGCGGCGAGTTCGTGGCCATCACCGGCCCCTCCGGCTCCGGCAAGAGCACCTTGCTCAACCTGATCGGGCTGCTCGATCGCGCGACGGCGGGCCGGATCCTGCTCGACGGCACCGACACCGGCAGCCTCGATCCCGACGGCCTGGCGCGCTTCCGCGGCCGGAGCATCGGTTTCGTCTTTCAGTTCCACCATTTGCTCCCGGCCTTCACGGCCGTGGAGAACGTGCTGATGCCGGCGTTCGCGCAGAGCGGCCGGCTCTCGGCGGACCTCGAGACGCGCGCCACCGCGCTGCTTACTCAGGTGGGCCTGGCCGATCGGCTCCACTACAAGCCGGCGGCGCTTTCCGGCGGCCAGCAGCAGCGGGTGGCGATCGCCCGGGCGCTGATGATGTCTCCACCTCTGTTGCTCGCCGACGAGCCGACCGGCAATCTCGACACGGCATCCGGCGAGCAGGTGTTCGGCGTCCTTCGACGACTCAATCACGAGCGCCAGCTCACCTGCATCGTCGTCACCCACGACGATCGGCTCGCCGCGCGCTGCGACCGGGTTGTCCATCTCGTGGACGGCCTGGTCGAATACGATCGTCCAGTCAACGGTACGATCGCAGGACCGCCCGCCAGCTCGAGGCCACCGGGCGAAGCCTGAGAGCGGGCGTCGACGGCGCCCAGGCCCCGCGGCAACGCGCGAGCGGGCGAAACCCGGCGCCCGAGGGAGGACGGCCCGTGGGCTCGAACGAGCGCACCCGGGCGCCCGCGGCAGCACGGCCCGTGGGCGCGAGCGAGCGCACGCCGCCCCCCGCCCGGCCCGCGGGCTCGAGCGCGCCGGCCCGCGTTACATTCTCCGCGTATCGGCAACCACCGCCGGACCGTCAACCCGGGGGGCCAATGCGGCAGCACCTGAAGCAGGTCCTAGTCCTGGCCGTCGTCTCACTGCTCGCGAGCGCCCCGGCGGCCGCACAGCGCCGGTTCGAGCTGGCCGACCTCGGCCGCGAGGTGGCCCTCTCGTCGCCCAGGCTCTCGCCCGACGGTCGTTCGGTCGCCGTCGTGACCACCCGCGCCAACAACACGGACAACCGGGTCGAGCGCACCCAGCTGCTGGTCGACGTGGCCTCCGGCTCGATCCGCGAGCTCACCCCCGGCCGCCGGGGCGTGAGCCAGATCGGGTGGTCGCCGAGCGGCGACCGGCTCGCCTTCCTGGACGGCCAGGGCGACCAGCCTCCCCAGATCTACGTCCTGCCACTCGAGGGTGGCGAAGCGCGGCGGGTCACGGACGCCAAGCGGGGCGTCTCCGCCTTCGCCTGGCGGCCGGACGGCCAGCTCTTCGGCTACCTGACCGAAGACGAGCCCGTCGAGCGCGAGGGCGAGGAGCGGCACAACAAGTCGTTCGAGGTGGGTGACAACATGTACCTCGACCGCGCGGCGAGCCTCTCCACCCATCTCTGGACCGTGCCCGTCGCCGGCGGCAACGCGACCCGGGTAACCTCGGGGGTGCGCTCGGTCACCTCGCTCGACTGGACCCCGGACGGCCGGTCGGTGGTGCTCTCGGTCCGGCCGCGGCCGCACTCGGGAGAGCTGATCAACTCGGTCCTCGTGGTGCGCGATCTCGCCACCGGCGCCGAGCGGCAGCTGAGCGACCGGAGGGGATTCGCCAGCGGCGGCGCCGTCTCGCCCGACGGCCAGCGCGTGGCCTCGGTGGCGAGCCGGGGCCCCGAGCTGGGCTTCCATCCGGGCACCGTGCTGGTGACACCGATCGGCGGCGGTCCGAGCGTCGAGATCACCGCCCGGCTCGACCGCAACGTCCGCGGCCCGACCTGGCTCCCCGACGGGCGCGCGGTGGTCATCACCGGCGCCGACCTCACCCGGTTCCGCGCCTGGGTCCAGCCGCTCGACGGCGCCGCGCACAAGCTCGACTGGGGCAGCGTGGATCCCGGCGACCTCCACCTGAACGCGGCGGGCGCGCTCACCTTCGTCGGGCGGGAGCCCACTCGGCCGGGCGAGGTCTACTACGCCGCCTCGGTCGACGCGCCGCCACGGCGCCTCACCGACCTGAACGCCGACCTGGCCGCGCTCCGGCTCGGGCGGATCGAGACCATCACCTGGCAGGGCCCCGACGGCTTCACCGAGAACGGCGTCGTCACCTACCCGCCGGACTACCAGGCGGGACGGAAGTACCCCCTGGTGCTCAGCATCCACGGCGGCCCGATGGGCACCTCGGCGGAGGGCTGGTCGGCCCCGAATCAGCTGTTCGCCGCGCAGGGCTGGATCGTGTTCAGCCCGAACTATCGCGGCAGCGACAACATGGGCGACGCGTTCCAGAGCGCCGTGGTGAACGACGCCGGGGACGGCCCCGGTCGCGACGTAATGGCGGGCATCGCCGCGCTCAAGGCGCGGGGGCTCGTCGACGAGTCGAAGATGGCGGTCTCGGGCTGGTCCTACGGCGGGTACATGACCGCGTGGCTCACCGCCCACTATCAGGGCTGGGCCGCGGCCGTCGCAGGGGCCGCGGTGACCGACTGGTTCGACTGGTACAACCTCGCCGACATGAACACCTGGGCCGGCTTCGGACTCGGCGGCTCACCCTGGCGCAACGACAACGCGATGAACTACTGGCGGCAGTCGCCGATGGCGTACGCGCACCAGATCCGGACGCCGACCTTGATCCTCTCGACCACCGGCGACCCGCGGGTCACGGTCACCCAGTCGTACAAGCTCTATCACGCCCTCAAGGACAACGGGACGCCGGTCCAGTTCATCGCCTACCCGACCGGTGGGCACTTTCCGCCCGACCCCGTCCACCAGCGCGACGTGCGACGCCGGTGGGTGGAGTGGATCGCGCGGCACTTCGGCCCCGCGACCTGACCGGGCGGGGCGGACGCCTCACCCACAAAGGTGTCAGTCGACCTGCGCCAGATCACCGACGTGCGCGCATGTTGCCGCGAGTCGTAGCGAGTCACCCGGGATCCTGACCCACTCGGCGGGCTACGCCCCCGGAGCCCTCGTCATCCCGGGCGGCGACGACAGACCCTGCTGGGCGACCTGGCGGTGGCGGCCCGCCCGCGCCGAGGGCTCGACCCGCGAGACTGCCCGGCACCCCCGGTGCGAAGCATGCCCGTCGACTGCTTAGCGAATGGGCAGCGCGATGTGGGACGGATGGCGGGCCGAGACGTGGACGCTGTGCGTCGCCTTCTCGAAGTCCTCCGCCGCCGCCAGGAAGATGTTCGGCACGTACCGCTGCGGGTTCCGATCGATCAAGGGGAACCAGGTGCTTTGCACCTGCACCATGAGCCGGTGCCCCGGCGCGAACCGGTGCGAGCGGTCCCGCAGGCTGATGACGTACTCGGCAACCTCGTTCGGCACGACCGGCTTGGGATGAGTGAAGCTCTCGCGGAAGCGGGCCCGGAACACGTCGCCCGCCACCATGTACTGGTAGCCCGCCATCTGGCGGTCGGGATGGTCGTCCGGATAGACGTCGATCAGCTTCACCACCCAATCGGCGTCGCTCCCCGTGGTCGAGGCAAAGAGGTGGGCCACCGCGTCGCCCGCGAGGGTCAGCTCCTCGGTGAGCGGCTCCGACACCCAGGTCAGCACGTCGGGGCGGCCGTGGGCCACCCGCTGGTCGCCCGCCTGCCAATCCGACCAGCCCTCGGGATAGCGCACCGGTCGGGGCTGGAACGGCACCGGGTTTGCCGGATCCGAGACGAAGCTGATCGGAGCGACATCGCCTCGCGGCGCCTCGAAGCCAAGCCCGCCTTCCGCTCGCAGGTAGAGCTTTCGCTCGCTGGTCAGCGGCGGCCAGCGATCGAAGCGCTCCCAGCGGTTGCTGCCAGTCTGGAAGACCAGCGCCTCGGGCAGGTCGGGCATCGGCTTGCCGTCGAGCCAGTGAGCGAACCAGGGACGATGGACCTCCTGCCGGAACCAGCGTGAGGTGGCGGCGCCGAAGTCCACCGCGTTCACCTTGCGTCCTTCTTCGTCGAAGGTCCAGCCCCCGTGGGTCCACGGGCCGATCACCAGCAGGTTGTGCCGGGCCCGATCGTCCCGCTCCATCCGCTGGTACACCTCGAGCGGCCCCGCGAAGTCCTCGGCGTCGTACCAGCCGAGCACGTGGAGCGCCGGCACGGTCGGACCCTGGAGCCACGGGAAGGTGCCGCAGAACTGCCGCTCCCAGGTGTCGTCCAAGTTGGGGTGCTCCTCGAACGCGTTCCAGAGGGGCGACTCGCGAAAGAGCAGCCGACGGTTGACCACCGACAGCGGCCCGAGGTCGAGGAACCATTCGTAGAGATCGTACTGATCCCAGAACATCCCGTACGATCGGGTGGCCTCGAGCGCGGCCGCCGCGACGAACGAATAGTGGAGCCGGAAGGCTCCGTTGTGGTGGAAATCGTCGCGGACGAACATGTCGGCGCAGGCCGCCTGCGGCGATACCGCCTTGAGCGCGGGATGCGGGTCCATCATCGCGCGGAGCGAGAGGAAGCCGCCATAGGAGATCCCGAGCGTGCCCACCCGTCCGTTGTTGTGGGGCACCCGCTTCACCAGCCAATCGATCGTGTCGTAGAAGTCGGTCGACTCGTCGATGCCATTCGGGTCCGCCGGATCGCGCTGGGGGCGGAGGGTGACGTATTGGCCCTCGGAGAAGAACCGGCCCCGGAGATCCTGCAGGACGACGATGTAGCCGTCGTCGAAGAACTCGGAATAGAGTTGGAGCCGGGGGCTGATCTGCCGCTCCCCGGGATTGGCGTAGTACGGCGTCCGCTCCAGCAGGATCGGCCGCGGTCCGCTCGGGGCGTTCTTCGGGAGGTAGATCTCCGTGTGGAGCCGGGCGCCGTCACGCATCGGGATCATCACGTCGATCTTGGGCTCGAAGTAGCGCGCCAGATCGACCGGCGTGCGATTCCCCTGGGCCGTCGACGAGGTCGCGAAGCCGAGCGCCAGTCCCGCGGCGAAGGCCGCCGAGCGCCACCCGATCATGGCTTGCCGAAGAGGTAGGTCATCGAGTCGAAGTCGAGCGTCCAGGAGCCGTAGCGCTTGAGGAAGCTGTGCGAGAGCAGCCCATCCTGAAGGAACCCGCGGTTCCCGCCCCAGTAGCTCTCGGGCGCCAGCGACCCGTAGCTCCCCCCGACGTCGGTCTGCCGCAACGGACCGAGCGCGAGCGACTGGATCGCAAACGGCCCCTCGGGGTACCTGCCGCCGCCGCCGCCGACGCCCTCGCTCATCTTGGTCGGCGGAACCGGAATCCCGACGTACTGGAGCGCCTGGATCGGCGCGGTGAAGAGCGCGTCGGAGGCCAGGCCCGAGTCGATGAAATAGGTCAGCCCGTCTTTCCCGTTCAGGCTTCCCCTCGCGAACATCTGGTGGGTCGCGTAGAGCGCGAACGGGATTTCCGCGACCAGCTGATCGCCCAGCTCGCTCCGGACCTTCGCGGCGTTGGCCGCCGTCCGCTCCCGGAGCACCAGCTTCTGGTTCGCGTAGTCGAGCGTGCTCAGGAACTGCCGCGTCAGGGCGGTCCCGAAGATGCCGGAGATCGGGAACCGCTTGTCGAACGTGAAGCGCTTCGACGCAAGGATCATCACCGGGACGTCGTGGAGGGTCACCTCGCCGACCTTCACCCGGTCCACCTTCCCGAACCCGATCTCCGATTGGAGCCCGCCACCGAAGCTTCCCACCGCGCTCGCCACGCTGGTGACACCGAGCGCCTTGGCGACCTCGTCGTCGAGGATCAGGATATCGCCGCCCGTGTCGTAGAGCATCCGAAGCGGCACCCCGTTCACCTCGATCGGGAACTGCGGGAGCGGGTCGAGGGCCGCGAAGGGCACCTCGGTCACCTTCTCCTCGTTGTGCCACGCCGGCCGGTACGGCGTCTTCCCCTCGAACGCCTTGGCGAGCTTCACGTTCGGCAGCTCGACCCCCGCCGGGAACGGGAGCGACGCCATCCCGGCGAAGTCGTCCTGCTGGTATTCGACGAACATCTTGCCCACCAGGGCCATCACCTGCGGGCCAGTCTTCCCCTCCCGGGCCGCAATCAAGCGATCGTAGAGTGTGCGCGCCGCGTCGTAGCGCCCCGTCAGATACTCCAGCCTGGCGCCGAGGTCGAGCGCCTCGTCGGACGCGTCGGCCTTTGCCGCCAGCGGGGTCGCCAGATCGCGCGCGGTCCAGAACTCGCCCGCCTCGAGCAGCAGCTTCGCATACCGGAGCGTCGCGCCAGCGTCGGCCGGCTTCCGCTGATGGGCCCGCTCGGCGTCGGCCATGTCGCGGAGCACGTCGGCGCGGGTACGCGAGTCGGCGGCCTGCGCGTCCAGGCCCGACCAGCCGCCGAGGAGCGCGACCAAGAGCAATCCCAACTTCGCTGTCGTCATCCCACTGCCTCCCAAAATTGCCGCCGCCGACCAGCTCGACACCACGGCTCCGTTGACGTCAGTACCCGGCTGCCAGGCCGTCGCGCCGCGGCTCCGATCCCGCGATCCACCCACGGCGGGCTCGCACGATCACCTGCCCTCCCCCGAAGAGCACCGGGAGCCCGCCCAAGATCCGGCTGGTGTCCAGCCGCTCGTGCCCCATCGCTTCGAGGGCGGCCACGACGTCGGTCGGGATCGGCGCCTCGAGCCCCACCCTCAGGCCAGCCAGATGGTTGAACCGGGCCGCGTCGAGCGCCCGCTGCGGGTCCATGCCGAACGCCACCATGTTGAGCAGCACCTGGACGTGTGCCTGGGGCTGCTGGGCACCGCCGACGATGCCATAGCTGACCCAGGGCTCGTCCTTCCCGTCGGTGCCGATCCGGGTCACGAACCCGGGGATGATCGTGTGAAGCGGCCGCCGGCCGGGCGCGACCGTGTTCGGCCGATCCGGCTCCAGGCTGAAGCCCACGCCACGGTTCTGGAGCGCGAACCCGGTCCCCGGCACCACCACGCCTGAGCCGAACCCGCTCGCCAGACTCGCGATCAGCGAGATCATGTTGCCTTCGGCATCCGCGGCCGTGAGGTACGTGGTGTTGCTCGCGGCCACCAGCTCGCCCGCCTCGGGCCCGGCCGATGCCCGCGTCGGATCGAGCAACGCCCGGCGCCGCTCCACGAACCGATCCGACAGGAGCTGAGCGGGCGTCGCCCGCATCTGGTCGGGGTCGCCGATCCAGCGCTCGAGGTCGGCGTAGGCGAGCTTCTTGGCCTCGATCAGGTGATGCAGGTAAGCCGCCGAGTTGTGGCCCATCCGCTCGAGCTCGAAGGGCTCCAGGATCCGGAGCATCTCGAGGGCCGCGATCCCCTGACCGTTCGGTGGCAGCTCCCAGAGGCGGTAGCCCCGAAACGGCACGCCGATCGGATCGACCCACTCGACCCGGTGGCGGACCAGGTCGTCAACCGTGAGAAAACCCCCGAGCCGCTCGACGCCGTCCACCACCCGCCTGCCCAACACGCCTCCGTAGAAGTCGCCAGGTCCCTTCGCCGCCAGGCGCTCGAGGGTCGCGGCGTAGTCCCGATTGGAGAACCACTCGCCGGCCGCCGGGGCTCTGGCTCCGTCGAGCAGCAGCGCCGCACGGCCGCCCGAGTCGGCGCGGAGGGTCTCCGCGAAGACGGCCCACTCGCTCGCGATCACGGGCGAGACCGGAAAGCCGTCCCGCGCCAGCGCCACGGTCGGCGCCAGCGCCTCCGCGAAGGAGCGGGTGCCGTACCGCTCGAGCAGCGCGGCCCATCCGGAGATCGCGCCCGGCACCGTGACGGTTTCCGCCCCTGCCACCGGCATCCGCTGGTGACCGCGCCGGCGAAGCTCGGCGAGCGTCATGTGTGAGCCCGCCCGCCCGCTCGCGTTGAGCCCGACGAGCCGCTGCTCCTTGGCCGACCAGAGGATCGCGAACACGTCGCCGCCGGGCCCGCTCATCATCGGCTCGACCAGGCTCAGCATCACCAGCGCGGTGACCGCCGCGTCCACCGCGTTCCCACCCTCCTGCAACACCCGGAGGCCCGCCTGACTCGCCAGCGGCTGGGGCGTGGCCACCACCCCATGCGGGGCGTAAACCGGCGAGCGCCCCGCCATGGTGCCGGCCTGCTGCGCGCCGACCGACCCGGCGGCGGCGACGGCCAGGGCGAGCGCCGCGACCCCGCCGCCCAGCGAGCGCCGCGGCCCCGAGAGCGCCCGGCGCACCTAACGCCTCACCGGCAGCGCGAGGTAGGTCGCCTGGGCGCCCGAGCGATAGACCCGCTGCGTCGCCGCCTGGAAGTCGGACGCCTTCGCCTTGAAGATGTTGGGGACGTAGCGCTGGGGGTTGCGGTCGATCAGCGGGAACCAGCTGCTCTGCACCTGCACCATGATCCGATGCCCCGCCTGGAACCGATGGTTCCGATCCCGGAGGTTGATCGTGTAGTGCGTCACCTCGCCGGGCACCACCGGCTCGGGCTGCCGATAGCTGTTGCGGAACCGGGCGCGGAAGACCTCGCCCGCCACCATCTGCTGGTAGCCGCCGAGCTTCGGATTCGGCGCGTAGCGGTCGGGATAGATGTCGATCAGCTTGACGATCCAGTCGCTGTCACTGCCCGTCGTCGACGCGAACAAGTGGGCCACCACGTCGCCCGTCACGGTCACGTCCTCGAGCAGCACGTCCGACTCCCAGGTGAGCACGTCCGGCCGGCCGTCGGCCAGCCGCTGGTCCTGGAGCTGCCACTCCGGCCAACCCTCCCCGCCTCGGATCGGCCGGGCCCGATAGGGCACCGGGCTCGCGGGGTCGGAGACGAACTCGTCGAACGCCACGCCAGCTTCCGCCGGAGCCTCGAAGCCGAGCCGACCGCCGGCCTGGAGATAGAGCTTGCGCTCCTCGATCGGCACCCGGGGGGGCCAGGCCTCGAAGGCCTCCCACCGATTCGAGCCGGTCTGGAACGCCTGGACCTCGGGAAAGTCGAGGGTCCCCTGATCCTTGAGCCAGTGGGCGAACCAGGGCGCCTGGATCTTCTCCCGGAAGTAGCGCGCCGTGTGGCTGCCGAAGTCGATGTCGAGGATCCGGTCGCCCTCGTCGTAGATCACCCAGCCGCCGTGGGTCCAGGGCCCCGCCACCAGGTAGTTCCAGCGCTTCCGGTCGAAGGTCTCGAGCTTCTTGTAGACCTCGAGCGGGCCGTAGAAGTCCTCGGCGTCGAACCAGCCGATCACGTTGAGGGTCGGCACCGGCAGATCCTGGATGAACGGCAGCACGCCGCACATCTCGGTCTCCCAATACCAGTCGAGATTGGGATGGTCGACGAAGTAGTTCCAGCTGGGCACCCGACCGCCGAGATACCGCCGGTTCACCGTCGAGAGCGGGCCCAGGTCGAGGAACCACTCGTACGAATCCGCCCGGCCGAAGCTCCAGCGGTTCCGATCCTTGCCGCGCTCCATCGCGGAGACCCAGCGGAAGGCATAGTCGAGCCGGAAGGCCCCGTTGTGGTGCCAGTCGTCTCCCACGAACATGTCGGCGCAGGTGGCCTGCGGCGAGGTGGCGCGGAGCGCCGGATGCGGCTCCAGCATCGCGCGCATGCTGGTGAAGCCGCCGTAGGAGATCCCGAGCACCCCGACCCGGCCGTTGTTGTCTGGGACGTTCTTGACGAGCCACTCGATCGTGTCGTACGTGTCCGTGGACTCGTCGATGGAGTTGCGCTTGGATTTGTCCCGCGGCGGCCGGAGGGTCTGGTAGGTGCCGCTGGAGCGGTACCGGCCCCGCAGGTCCTGGAAGACGAAGATGTAGCCGTCGCGGACCAGCTCGGTGTGATCGTGGAGCCGGGTGCTGTAGCCGGCTTCGGTCGGAGCGAACCCGGTGAGCCCCGAGCGCGCGTCGTAGGGCGTCCGCTCCATCAGGAACGGCAGCGGGCCCGAGGCGGCTCGTGGGACGTAGATCTCCGTGTACAGCTCGGCTCCGTCCCGCATCGGGATCATCGCCTTCCGGAGCTCGAACACCTTCCCCAGGTCGAGAGTGTCGGCCGGCTTCCGGGTCTGCGCGGCGGCCGGCCCGTGCCCGAAGCCCGCCGCGAGGGTGCCGAGCAGCGCGACGATCGAGTGACGCCTGGTTGGGATCATGGGTACTGCACCACCTGATCGCGAAGCGGAGTCGAGTGGATCAGCCGGGTCGGCGGGCCCACCTCGCAATGCCGGAGGGTCCCCGCGCACTTCCGGACCAGGTCGAACCCGTCGATCAGATAGGGCAGGCCCTCGGCCCCGAGCGCCAGGTTGTCGTCGATGATGTGGAAGTGGAGATGCGGCCCGCCGGAATTGCCCGTGTTGCCCACCCGCCCGATCGTCTGCCCCTTGCGCACCCGATCGCCGACCTTCACGGTGATGCTGCCGGGAAGGAGGTGGGCGTAGAGCGCGTAACGCCCGCCGCCCAGGTCGAGGATCACCTGGTTGCCGATCACGGTCTGGAGATTGAACGGGTCCGGCCGGGTGGTGATGTAGGGTCGATTCTCGGCAACCCCCGTCTTCACGAACGACACGACGGCATCCGCGACGGCGATGACCTCCTCGCCATTGCCGGGATAGCTCTCGTTCCGGGTCGAGTCGCCGACGAAGACGCGCCCGTTCGGCGCCAGCTTCATGTAGTCGATGGCATAGCGCTGCGCGAGCGCGTCGCGACCGCCCACGCTGAGCGGCGTCCGCCGGTGACCGGAGGTGTTGGACGGGCCGTTGAAGACCGCCCACGGCCCACCCTTGAGCGGCGGCCCCACCACGATCGCCGCCGTGGCGGGCGCGACCCGGGTGACCTGATCCACGCGGTCGACGAATCGGCGCTCCCCGCTCCCGACCGCGAAGGTCAGACGGTTGATCAACCGGGCGGGCACGGCCTGCCCCGCCGGGACCGGCACCCAGACGTAGATCCGCTTCCAGGAGCTCGGCGATAGGTCGCGGGCGGTCTCCGACGCCGGGCCCGCCATGGTCATGTTCCCCGCCAGCTCTGCCCCCTCGTACCGGACCAGCGGCGTTCCCTCCGCCCGATCGCCGAACACCTCGACCAGCTGTACCGTCGCCGTGTCGCCGAGATAGCTGCGCAGCACCAGCTCGTAGCAGAGGTAGCGCTCGGCGCCGGACGCGATCGGGGCGGGAGCGACCGGCACCTGGACCGCGACGGGAAGCGGGAAGGGCCGGTCCTGCGCCGGGAGGGCCGCTGGCGTGAAGGCCGCGGCGACCGAGAGGGTGGCAAACCAACGTTTCATCCGGACCGACCTCCCGACGAGTGGAACGGGCACCGACAGCCGCGTATCGTTCAATATTATTTGAATAATACCATTCGGCAACCCGCCTCTTGCCGTGGCCATCGGGATGGGCCTCGATCGGCCGCGTCGTCTCCGTGCGGAACGGAAACGGCGCCGAGCGCCAGGCGAATCGGCACTCCGCCGGACGAGCGATGGCGCCATGACCGGCCTCGTCCGAAAGTCGCCGGAGACCGACGGGCGTGGGTATCGTTATCGGCATGACGGCCCCCTCCGGCTCGAAGGCGTCTCCCGCGGCCCGCCCTCGACGCACCGCGACGGCCCTGGCGACCGCTGCCCTCTCGATCGGCTGTGGAGGGCAGCCGTCGGGCGGCGGCGCCGAGCAGTCACTGGCCGTGATCGCATCCGAGTACGCCTTCACCGCCCCGGATACCGTCGACCCGGGGCCGACGGTGATCAGTCTCCGCAACGACGGTCGGGTGCCTCACGAGCTGGTCGTGATGAAGCTCCGGCCCGGCGCGACGCTCGCGGATCTGGCCCGGGTGCGCAGGGAGGACGGCAGCGTTGGTCCCTACGTCGACGGTGGGAGCGCGGTGCTGTTCGCGCCCCCCGGCGCGCAGGGCGACGGGCGGCTGGCGATCGATCTCGAACCGGGCGCCCGATACGCCCTCTGGTGCAACTTCGCCGACGAGGAGGGGGCGGCCGAGCACTCGGCCCTCGGCATGATCGGCGAACTCGTGATCCGTGAGGTCGCGGCGGGCGCGGCGCCGCGGCGCGGCGACGGGCCGCGCTCGATCGAGATCATCGCAAGCGACTATGCCTTCGCCGTTCCGGACACACTGCCGTCGGGCGTTGTCGACTTCCACCTCCGCAATGTCGGCACGGTGCGTCACGAGCTGACCGTGGACAAGCTGATCGAGGGGGCGGATCCGGCACTGTTCTTCGCCGAGATCCGTCGTGGGGCGGACGTCGACTCGTTGTACGACAGCGATGGGGCCATCCTGACCGCGTATCCCGACGGGGGCAGCACCGCCGCGGTCCGGGTCGATCTCGAGCCGGGCCGAGTGTACGTCCTCACCTGCGCGTTCAAGGATCACGACACCGCCCCGAGCCATCTGGCGCTCGGGATGTTCAAGGCGCTCCACGTGCGCCGGCCTGACCGGTGAAGGCCGGCCTCACCCCCTTTCCTCCGCTTGAAGGAGACCGTGCCCCCATGATGACCCGCCGGCTCCTGGTTCTGGCGCTCGTCGCGACGAGCGCGTGCGACCGGGTGCAGTCCGACGACGCCTCGCCGATCACGGCCGCCGAGCTGTCGGCGCGGCTCCGCTTCTTCTCGTCCGACCGCTTCGAGGGCCGGCTGCCCGGCACCCGAGGCGACTCGCTCGCCGTCGAGTGGCTGGTGAGTGAGCTCGGGAGCTTCGGGGTCGAGCCGGCGGGGACCGAAGCATGGCTGCAGCCCGTCTCGATCGTCGTCCACGACGCGGACCCGGATTCTCCGAACGAGGCGAGGGTCTCGGGCCGAGTCTCCCGTCCGCTCGCGCATGGCCGCGATCTCAGGCTCGCCAATCACGGCGCGTCGGCGCGGGTCGAGACCGGCGGCGAGCTGGTGTTCGTGGGCTACGGCATCGACGCGCCGGCATACGGGTGGAACGACCTCGAGGGCCTGGATCTCGAGGGCAAGGTCGCGATCGGACTCTTCGGCGAGCCGAAGCTCGAGGGCGACTCGGTGCGCTTCAACGGCTTTCGCGCGTCGCGCTACTCCTGGACCCGGGACAAAGCGGACGACCTCTCGAACCGCGGCGCGGTGGGTGTGCTCTGGGTGCTTCCGAGCGGCTCGCTCTCGAGCGGGCCGGTGACGGGCAGCCGCCGGCTCCTTGCCGAGGCCGAAGCGTCGCAGCTCCAATTCACCGGCAACCTCACCGACTCGGCCCTCGCGGCGCTGCTGCCGACGGACGGGCCGGGGCTGGCCGAGCTGGTGGCCCAAGCCGGGCGGCCCGGCTTCCGAGCCCGCCCGCTCGGAAGCCGGCTCGACGTGCGCTTCCGCACCCGCCCCCGAACGGTCCAGACCCGGAACGTGGTCGGCGTGGTGGGCGGGACGGACGCCGCACTCTCGGCCGAGCATGTGGTACTGAGCGCCCATTGGGACGCCTACGGCATCGGGCGCCCGGTGGACGGAGACTCGATCTACAACGGCGCGCTGGACGACGGCTCAGGCGTCACCGCGCTGCTCGCGCTGGCCCGGGTGTTCGCCGCGGCGCCGGAGCCCCGGTCGATCACTTTCCTGTTCACCACGGCCGAGGAGTGGGGCTTGCTCGGCGCGGAGGCCTTCGTGCGCGAGGGGCCGCTCCCGCTCGATCGGATCGTCGCCAACCTGAACGTCGACGACGGTACCGAGCTGTTCGGGCCCAAACGCGACGTGGCCCCGCTCGGCATCGAGCTCAGCTCATTGGGCGCGACCGTCGCCCTGGTCGCCGGAGAGATGGGGCTCCGGGTGACGCCCGATCCCTTTCCCGAGGAGGGGTTCTTCCTCCGGGCGGACAACTACCCGTTCGCCCGCGGCGGGGTGCCGGCTCTCTACATGGCGCTCGGCACCGACGCCGTAGGGCGACCGGAGGGATGGACCGACGGGCGCGTCAAGGAGTACATCGAGCGCCAGTACCACCGGCCGAGCGACGACTACGAGACCGTGGTCGTCGACATCGAGGGCGCCCGGCAGCTGGCGGAGTTCACCCGGCGGGTGACGTCGGCGGTTGCCCGGGCGCCGGAAGGACCCGCGTGGCTGCCGGGAGCCGAGTTCAGTCGGCCCCCGGCTCACTGACCGGGGTCCGTGGCGCTCGTGGTGCACCATCTTGGTTGCCTCTTCGTGGAACGTGT
>JBFXAS010000005.1:0-63098 GCA_050184075.1 Gemmatimonadales bacterium | reverse complement strand
GGACCCTTCTGGCCCTGGACGGTGTCGAACTCGACCAGCTCACCTTCGGCCAAGCTCTTGAAGCCCTCGCCCTGGATCGCGCTGTGGTGCACGAAGCAGTCCTTCGCACCGTCCGACGGCGTGATGAAACCAAAGCCCTTGGCGTCGTTGAACCACTTCACTGTACCCGTGCCTCGCATGTTGCTTCTCCTAAAAAATTCGCGACGACAGCGGATTCCGCCGTCGCCCCGGCCCGTGCACCTCACGGCAGGTGTTCCTGACAACGATCGGGTAACCCGGCCGCTGAGCATGACCGTCAACAACTAAAAAGGGCCCGGCGGTGCCGGGCCCCTGAATACCTCGCTCGGAACTGGTGTCGATCACCCACGTAAACTAGTGGGGAGCC
Source organism: Gemmatimonadales bacterium (assembly GCA_050184075.1). Taxonomy (GTDB): domain Bacteria; phylum Gemmatimonadota; class Gemmatimonadetes; order Gemmatimonadales; family GWC2-71-9; genus SHZU01. The sequence continues at coordinate 62,713 of JBFXAS010000005.1, read as the reverse complement.
GTGGCTTGCGCAAGCGCCGTCGCTCGGATCAGTCAGCCGCGCTGGCCTGAGCGGCGGTCGGCCGGCGAGCCCGGTCACCTCGGAGTCACCTCCAAGTCGTCGAATCTCCCGAAACTTGGCCTTCCAGCATGCGTATCTCGACCGGACGTTACCGATCGAGGACCGGCATGCTGCGTCTCGAAAACATTTGGATCGCCACCGCCGCCCTGTTGCTCGCTCTGGTGGCCGGCGTGCCGGCCCTCGCCCGGGCACAAGGCGCCTCGAAGCAAGAGGCCGTTCTGGTCACCGGAGCGAGCAGCGGCATCGGCCGCAAGATCACCGAGCTGCTGGCCGCCAAGGGGCACTACGTCTACGCGGGCGCGCGCAAGCAGCAGGACATCGACGCGCTGAGCGCGATTCCCAACGTCGAGGGCATCCGGCTCGACGTCACCAACGACGCCGAGGTCAGGGCGGCGGTCGAGCGAGTGAGGGCGGGCGGCCGCGGGCTCCACGGCATCGTGAACAACGCCGGCGTGTCCGCCCTCGGCCCCCTGATCGAGGTGGAGGAGCGGGATCTCGACTTCGTCTTCGGGGTGAACGTCTATGGCCCCTGGCGGGTCACCAAGGCCTTCGCGCCGCTGCTGATCGAGTCGAAGGGCCGGGTCATCACGGTGAGCTCGATCTCCGGGATCCTCGCCGGGCCGCTCAACGGGCCCTACTCGATGAGCAAGCACGCCGTCGAGGCCTTCGGCGACGCCCTCGCCGCGGAGCTCGCGCCGTTCGGTGTGCGGGTGAGCCTGATCGAGCCTGGCAACTTCCGCTCGGACATGGCCAGGAACGTGCTCGCCCGGGTCGGGGACATCGAGGCGAAGGTGAAGGGCTCGCGCTACGAGCGCCAGCTCCGCGGCTTCTACACCGCGATCCAGGGCGAGGATCCGGGTCCCGAGCCCGACGCCGTGGCCCAAGCGGCGTTGCACGCGCTGTTCGACCCGAATCCCAAGATGCGCTACATGGTGGTGTCGGCGGCGCGCCAGGCCGAGGGCACGATCCGAAAGGCGATGCGGGACCTGGCTCAACTCAATCAGGGTCAGGAGTTCAGCTTCGATCGAGAGACGCTGATCAAGATGCTGGACGACGCATTGGCACGGGTGCGCTGACCCCAGCCTGGTTCCGCCAGGCCGGCGCCTTTCGAGCGAACACGATCCGGGGCACTTGCGGCGTGGAGCCACACAGCATCGGGGCGTCGGCGATGGTCGCTCGTGGTGCCGCGGGTCGACGCGCGAGCCGTGCCGGCGTCGAACACCTGGTTGATCCGCGCGTAGAGCAGCCCGCTCTCGCGCTCCTGGCGAAGCCCGCGTGCGGTCGGCGCGCGGCCGCTGGGAAGGCCCCAGCTCGCGCCCGCAGGAGCCGCGCGCCCTGACTCACGGTCCCCCAGTCACGATTGACAGCGCCGTCGCGAGGGCTAGCATCCCGTCATGATTCGCGCCCTGTCGATCCTCACCGTCGCGGCAACGCTGGGCTGCGCTCCGCGACCCGACGCGTCCACCGGTTCGAGCCGGCCGGGCTGGGTCGACGCCGATCGCCTGGCGCAATCTCACCGCGAGCCGGAGCAATGGCTCACGAACGGCGGCGGCCCCGAGGAGCAGTTCTACTCCCGCCTCGACCAGATCGATCAGGACAACGTGAGCCGCCTGGGCATGGCGTGGGAGTACACCGCGCGATCCCCGCGCGGGCGAGTCCAGCATGGGATGCAGGGCACGGCGCTGGTGGTGGACGGGGTGATGTACCTGTCGGGGCCGTGGAGCATCGTCTACGCGCTCGACGCCAGGACCGGAGCCGAGCGCTGGCGGTACGACCCGAACGTGGACGGCAGCTATCCCCGCCGCGGCTGCTGTGGGGTGTCGAGCCGAGGGGTGCGGGTGTGGCGGGGGAAGGTCTACGTCGCCACGGTAGACGGCTATCTGGTGGCGCTCGACGCCGGCACGGGCACGGAGGTCTGGCGAGCCGATACGTTCGTCGACCGGAGCCGGGACTACACCATCACCGGCGCGCCCCATCTCGCCGGGAACCGGATCGTGGTCGGCAACTCCGGCGCCGACTTCGGGGTCCGCGGCTACGTCTCGGCCTACGACACCGAGAGCGGCGAGCTGGCGGGGCGGTTCTACACCGTGCCCGGCGATCCCAAACAGGGCTACGAGCATCCCGAGATGGAGCTGGCGGCCGGGACCTGGGACCCCAACTCGGCCTGGGAAGCCGGTCTCGGCGGCACGGTGTGGGGAATGATGGCGTACGACGCCGAGCTGGATCTGCTCTACATCGGCACGGGCAACTCGTCTCCTTACCCGATCTGGTTCCGGAGCCCGGGCGGCGGCGACAATCTCTTCCTGGCGTCGATCATCGCGATCGAGGCCGCGACCGGACGGATGGCCTGGCACTATCAGACCGTCCCCGGGGAGATCTGGGACTACACTGTCAGCTCGAACCTCGTGTTGGCCGACCTCACCATCGACGGGACCGCCCGCAAGGTGGTGATGACCGCGCCCAAGAACGGCTTCTACTACGTGCTCGACCGGACCGACGGGCAGCTGCTCTCGGCGGAGCCGTTCGTAAGGGTCAGCTGGGCCACGGGCATCGACCTGACCACCGGACGGCCGAGGCTGTCGGAGACGGCCTGGTACGAGAAGGAGCCCAAGCTGGTGTTCCCGTCGAGCTGGGGCGGGCACAACTGGATGCCGATGTCGTACAGCCCGGCGGCCGGACTGGCCTTCATTCCGACGATCGAGAGGGGAATGGTCTACGCCGCCACGCCGGAGTTCAGCTTCAGGAACCACCACATCTATCAGGCGGTCACGCTCGACATTCCCGAAGCCACCCTGCGCCGGCTGACCCGGGACAGTCTCGAGCTGCTCCAGACCCGCGAGTTCCTGACCGCGTGGGACCCGCTGACCCAGCAGGCGCGCTGGCGGGTGCCGCTCACGGGCGTGTTCAACGGCGGGGCGCTCTCCACGGCGAGCGGGCTGGTGTTCCAGGGCCGCGCCAACGGGCATCTGGTGGCGTACCGGGCGGACGACGGGACGGTGCTCAAGGACATCGAGGTGGGCACCGGGATCATGGCGGCGGCGATGACTTACGCGGTGGACGGCGAGCAGTACGTGGCCGTGATGGCCGGCTACGGCGGCGGGCTGGGCAGCCAGATCCAGCCCGGGGCAGCGGCCTACGAGCACGAGAACTACCCGCGGGTCATCGCCTTCAAGCTGGACGGCGCGGCGGTGCCACTGCCGCCGGCACGCGTCGCGGTCGCCACGCCGGCGCCGCCGCCGATCGAGGTGGACGCCAGCCTGGCCAAGCGGGGCGCGGCTCTCTTCGGCCAGTTCTGCGCCTACTGTCACGGTGGCGGAGCGCAGGCGCTGTCGGCGTATCCGGATCTGACGCAGCTGCCGATCTCGGTGCACGAGCAATTCGCGGAGATCGTGCTCCGGGGCGCGCTGGTGAACGCCGGGATGGCGAGCTTCGCCGACCTGCTCTCAGAGGCGGACGCGGAGGCGATCCACGCCTATCTGTTGACCGAGCAGCGGCGGCGGTACGAAGCTGAACGGTGAGCCCACCGTCGTGAAGCGACCGGCGGGAGCTCTCACCGGCGACGACGAATCGGCTGGCCGGGAAAGACTCCCTCCACGAGCTTCGCGCCGCTCACCACGGAGATGCCGCCCACCAGGACGTGGATGATCCCCGCCGAGTACTGGGCGGGCTCCTCCACCGTGGCTCGATCGATCACCGTCGCGGGGTCGAAGATGGTGATGTCGGCATCGGCGCCCACGTCGATCCGGCCCTTGCGGGCCATCTGCGGCACCGAGGCCTCGAGGCGCTCGGCCGGCATGATCGTCATCCGGCGAAGGGCCTCCATCAGCGGGAAGATGCGCTGCTCTCGGGAGTATCGGCCGAGGACCCGGGCGAAGGTTCCGGCCAGCCGCGGGTTCCCGCGGTGCTGGACGTAGGGCACCGCGTCGCTGGCCACGATCACGATCGAGTCCCGGAAGATCGGATAGAGATTGGCGTCCGGCCCGCCGATGTGGACGATCACCCCGCCCTGGCTCCGATAGCGAATGAACGACTCGCGGGTGAGATGCTCGCCCGTTGCCGCCCACACGATCCGATCGAAGTCGTACCCGGGCGTGTCGAGCGCACGGTCGTAGAGCGACGACTGCAGCAGGGTCGAGCTCGCGGTATAGGGATAGGCCTCGGTGGTCACGTCGACGCCGTGCTCCCGGGCTCGGTGGATCGCTCGCAGGAACTCGGGCGCGTCGGCGGAGCCGCCGTTGGCGCCGCTCGAGCTGTTGATGTGGACCACGTGAAGGGAGGCGCCGGTCACCATGGCGTCGGTGAGCACCTCCTGGAGCCCGCCGAAACCGCCCGTCCCGCCACCCGCGCCCCTGATGTGGGTGAAGCAGATCACCCGCCGCTCGGCGCAGAGCTCGAAGTTCCGGAGGATCTCGATGGCCGAGGCGCCCGGGGTGTAGGCGATGCCCATCCCGATGCCGAGCCCGCCGTCGTCGAGCTCGCTCGAGAGCACCGCTCGCACGGTTGCGATCGTGGTCGGTCCGGTGCGCGTGTGCGACCAGGTGGTCGAGGTGTCGCTGTATCGCCGCTCGTACGGCACCAGGGTGTCGCCGAAGGCGATGCGGCGGGCATGGAAGTGAGAGGCCGCACCGCCGTAGTTGACTCGCGCCATGCCAGCGCGCTCAGCATAGAATTGGGCCACCGGCCCGATCCCGGTCTCGAGCTCGAGGGCGGTGGTCACCCCGTTCATGGCGTAGTAGCCGTAGCTCTCGTCGTTCTGGCCGTGGGCATGGAGGTCGACGAATCCGGGAGCGACGACCAGGCCCCGCGCGTCGACCGTGTCGCGACCGCGAACCGGCGTCGCGCTCAGGACGGCGATCCGGCCGTCGCGGATGCCGAGGTGGCGGACCGCGTCGAGCCGGGATGCGGGGTCCATCACCCTGCCATTCAGGACGACGCGGTCGTAGACGGGAGGCTGCTGGGTGACGGCGAGCAGGAGGAGCGCAATGGAGGAGAGAGTCATCCACCAACGCTACTCCGTCGGATCGCATCGCGCGAGCTTCGAGCGCGAGCAGCGGCTCGCCGAGCCGAGCGGATCGGCCCGTCGACAGCCCGTTCAGCCGTCCAGCGCCCGGATGTCCTCGAGGTCTTTCGGTCGTCCGGAGTCCGTGATCACGTGCTGGAGGCGTGGCGAGCCAGGGTTCCGACGACGATCGGGATCGTCCGCCTGGTATAGCTCGGCAGGGGTCTGCCGGCGAGCCGCCAGGCCTCCGAGGTCAGCTCGGCGACGGCGGCGACGCGCTCCGCGATCGATCCACCCATCCGGGAGTCGCCTGCCTGGGGGCTCGACAGCGGGGCGATCCGCACGGTCATTCTGGAGCGATCCATGCCCGGCAATCTAAGGCGACCACCACGCGGCGGCCATCGCAAGAGGGGCCGACGGCAGCCCCGGGATGCGAACTTCGGCCGTCTTCCGGCGCTCGATCGGTTGCGCGGATCGGGCGGCCTACTCCCAGCTTGGGTCAGGCGCGCGCCGAGGGGGCTTGGCCCGCCACGACCCGGCAGCGATGGCACATGTGGAGCGCATGCGATAGCTTAGGAGCGTGAGCAAGATGATCCAGGTCCGCAACGTTCCGGAGCAACTGCACCGGGAGCTGGCCCGCCGGGCCCGTGCCGCCGGCCAGACGCTCACCGACTACATCCAGAGCATCCTCGAGCGGGAGGTGGCGCGGCCACCGTCCGGCGAAGTGTTCGCCCGGGTGGCGGGCCGGTCGCCGGTCGAGCTCGGACGCCCCGCCGCCGAGCTGATCCGGAACGAGCGCACGGCGCGGCGAGCAGGTTGAGCCTGGTCGTCATCGACGCATCGGCCGTCGTCGAGTATCTCCTCCGCACGGACCTCGGCGTCGAGCTGCGCGCTCGGATCGAAGCACCGGCTGCCGACCTCCACGCGCCCGCACTCTGCGACGTCGAGGTCGCGTCCGCCCTCCGCCGCGCGATGGCCGACCGCCGAGCCACGGAGCGGCGCGCGAGAGAGGCGCTCGCGGATTATCTCGACCTACCGCTCACCCGCCATGGGCACGCCACCTTGATGTCTCGCATGCTGGAGCTGCGGGCGAACTTCACGGCCTCCGACGCGACGTATGCCGCGCTCGCCGAGCGGCTCGGCGCCAGTCTCCTGACGGCGGACCGCGCGCTGGCACGCGCCGCCACCGAGCACTTGGCGCTCGAGGTGGAGGGTCCGTTCGGGTCGGATCGTCGGTGACCCGTCCGGGCTGGTCGATCCGCGCCTACATCGGATAGCGGAAGCGGCGCTCCATCACCACCGGGACGACGGTGTTCCCCACCCGCCCCGGCTTGAAGCGCATCTTGCTGTAGAGCAGCGCCGTCACGTTGGTAACGGGCCCCGCCCCTGGCCCGCTGACGGTGAGCCCGGTCCGGTCCACCTTCCCGTCGGTGTCCACCAGGAAGCGCACGGTCACGTCGGCCTTGTGGTTGGGATAGCCCGGCACGTTGCGGATGGTCGGCCAGGGGGTGAGCGGCTCCGGCGGGGTGACGCCCGCCGCCTGGTACCAGACCGGCTCGCCGGCCTCGGCCTTGGCCGCGGTGGCCTTGCGGGCGTCGGCGAGCGCGGCCTCCGGAGTGCCGGGCCAGTCGAAGAGCTGGCTGACCAGCGTGAGGAAGACGGCGACGCCCAGCGGGATCATGCCCGCCAGCAGGAACCGCCTCGGCTTCTGCCTAACGAGGAAGGGGGCCGGCGGAAGCGGACCGAGCCCCGCGCCACCGTCGCCGAGCCCCGCGGGTGCCGCGGGCAGCGCGGGGATCTGCGGGGCGGCGGGCGGCCCCGGTGGCGGGGCCAGGCTGGCCAGGGGAACGGGCTTCGAGCTCATTCGAGCACCTCCAATCGGACAGCCGTGGCGTTGTCGGGACCGCCCTTCGCGAGGGCGAGGTCGAGCACGCCCCGCGCATCCGGCGCGTCGAGCACCGCCTCGAGCGCCTCGTCGGAGCCCGCCGCCGCGAGCACGCCGTCGGTGAGCAACAGGTAGAGGTCGCCCGGATAGCACATCTCGGTCAGGTCGGTGACCAGCTCCGCCGGCAACGCGGGAACTCCGGCGCCGACGGCGTGGGTCAGCTGAGTGCGTCCGGACCCGTCGGGCAGCGGGACGGCGTGGTCCACCGTCAACAGCTTCCAGAGGCCGTCGCGGCGACGGTAGCAGCGGGTGTCTCCGACGTGCAGCAGGAGGAACGCTTCGGCGCTGGCGAGGAGCGCGGTGCAGGTGGTGCCCGCGCCCACCAGCTCGGGGTCGAGGCGACCGATCTCCTCGAGCTCGCGGCGCCCGTCGCTCAGACTCTGGCCGAGGCCCGCCGTCAGCTCGGCCGCCGTACCGTCCAACGCCCAGCGCCCGACCACGGCGGCCAGGCGCGTCGCGACCTCGAGGCTCGCGCGATCGCCGCCCTGGTGGCCGCCGAGTCCGTCGAGCACCGCGGCGAGGAAGGGCCGCGAGGCGTCGGACAGGATCCACTCGGCCGAGGCGACGTCGTCGCGCACGGTGCGGGTGCCCAGCACGGCGATGTCTTCGTTCCGGCGCCGGGTCGGCCCGCAGGCCGAGGCGGCGGTGGCGGAGAGGGCGCGCGGGGCGCTCACGGGATCGGCTCGACCTTGAAGGTCAGCATCCCGAGCCGGAGCTGATCGCGGCCCGGCTCGATCGGGTGGCTCGCGTTCTGGGCGACCGGCGGGCCGGAGAAGGCGCCGTCGGCGCCGACCAGCGTCGAGCCGCGCCCGGCCAGGTCGGTGACGGTCCAGGCGCCAGTCGGGGTTCGCCGGAACTGACAGTGGCGACGCGAGAGGCCCTTGTCGTGGAACGGGTCGAGCAGCATCGCGAAGGGTCCTTCGGCCCGACCGACGATGGTGTCGGCGTCGACCTCGAGCGGCGGCAGCTTGACCCCACCCTGCGCCACCAGACGGAGCTTCCGGGCGAGCGGCTGGACCGTGGTGCCACGAGCTTCGTTAGGCGGGCTCGTCGACGGCGCCGGGGGCGGCGCCGGCGGCGATCCTGGTGACGGCCCGGCCTGCTGGGGCGACGGGCGCGGCGCCTGCGGCGATCCTGGTGACGGCCCGGCCTGCTCTGGCGACGGGCGCGGCGAGCCGCGCCGGGGCGGTGGCGCGACGGTGGGCGCCGCGACCGGCGCGGCCGCGGGCGCCGCCGGTCCGCCGGCGGCGGAGGGGCGAACCACGGCCGCCACGCCATGGGTCAAGCACTTCTCTCCCGGCTTGGCCAGCTCGCCGCAGGTCGGACAGGCCGCGAGGGGTCGGCCGCAGGTGTCACAGTAGGCGCCGTCGTCCGGCACCCGAGCCGCGCAATGCGGACAGGGCGCGAGGGTCAGCACGCATTCCCCCGCGCGTCGAACGAGGTGGGCACGTCTTCCACCAACACCAGTCTCCGCTCTTCGGCGGACACACTCGACAGGTCGACGGCGAGCCGCGGGGCGAGGCGGCTGGCGAGCCGGTCACGAATGGCCGAGGTGATGACGTGGGCCATGCTGGCGTTCCGACTGGGGAGGAGCCGGGTGGCGGCGTCTCCCTTCAAGAGCGTGAGCAGCGCGGCGTCGGCTTCGGGCGTGAGGGTGAGCCCGGCCTGCGCGACCACCTGACGGGTGATCGAGTGGACGTCCTCGGCGCTGTAGTCCTGGAGCTCGAGCACCGTGCCGAACCGCCGTGCGAGGCCGTCGTCGAGCGCCAGGAAGCCGTCGATCACGTGGGGATAGCCGGCCACGATCATCACGAAGCGGCCCTTGGCGTCGACCAGGTGGGGCAACAGCTCGCGCGCCACGTCGACGCCCTGGGGTTGGCCCAGCAGCCCGGAGACCTCGTCGAGGAAGAGCACGCCGCCGATCGCCCGCTCGACCAGATCGCGCACCGCCTGGGCGGCGGCGCCCTGGATGCCCTTGATCAGCTCGGTGCCGCGGACCTCTTCGACGTGCGGGCGCGGGAGCATGCCGAGGCCGTAGAGCAGCGAGCCCATGATCCGGGCCACCGTGGTCTTGCCGGTGCCGGGACTGCCCTGGAGCAGGATGTGCTCGAGCGGCGGCGCACGGTCGGCGCCTTCCTCCAGCTCCGCGCGCCAGAGCAGCAGGTTGCCGCGGAGGCGGGTGATCACCTCGCTCAGCCGTGGCTGACCGACCAGCGCGCCCAACTTGGCCTCGGCTTCGGCCAGCGCGGCTTCGGGCGCCTTGGCGGTGGCCGCGCGGGGGAGCAGGATGTCGGCTTCGATCAGCTGATTCTGGTTGCTCGACGGATCGGCGGCGGTCCGCGCCACCTGGTTGGCCACGCAAGCGCTCAGGAACTCGCGCGCGCCCCGCGCGTTGGCGAAGGCCGGCAGGGCCCAGCGACGGAGCAGCCGCATCAGCTTGCGCATCTTGTGCTCGGCGCCGGGCGTCATGGTCTTCCCGGCGTCGGCCGCCATCGCCAGGAAGATCGCGGCGAGGGTGTCGGCGTCGTAGTCGGCCAGCAGCACCCGATAGTGCTCGGGGAAGCGACTCGGCATCCCCTGGTCGAGCGCGAGCACGTCGGGGAGGTTCCGGGTGTAGCCACCCAGGACACAGAGGAACTGGCCCCGCTCGTTCTCCAGCCGCGGCAAGAGCGTGTTGAGGATCTCGCGCTGGAAGTTGTGCCCGCCGGAGTCGGCCATCTGGTGGGCTTCGTCGAGGAAGAGCACCCCGCCCCGCGCCTTGTCGATCGCCTCGTTGACGCGCCCCGAGGTCTGGCCCACGTAACCCGACTGGAGCGAGGCGGGGTTGGCGTACTCGACCATCCGCTCGGTGGGGAGGATCCCGGCCCGGCAGAGCAGCTTGGGCAGCAGCTTGGCGATGGTGGTCTTGCCGGTGCCGGCATTGCCCATCAGCAGCATGTGACCGTCGAGCACCGGGCGCTTGGGATCGCGGGCCTTGCGCTCCTGCGAGGCGCGGATGATCTGCTTGAGCTGCTCGCGGACGGGATCGATGCCCTTCAACGCGTCGAGCTGGGCGAGGAGCTCGTCGAGCGAGATCGGCTCGTCCACCGGGCCACCGATGTCCTCGGGCGCCAGCGCCTGCTCGCTGAGTCCGGCTTCCGCGAGCCGAGCCCGCGCGGCCTGGGTGGTCTGCTGGACCAGCTCCTCGGCGGCGTGGCCGTGGCGGCGCGGGAGGTCGACCGAATTGACCAGGTAGCGGGCGCGCGCGGCCAGACGATCGTCGACGGCCTCGTCCAGCGTCCATCCGAGCTGCCCGAGCCGAGCGCGACAGACCTCCGCCAGGGTCTCGGCCGACCAGTCGTCGAGCCGGATCACCTCGCCGAAGTGGCGCGGGAGGGCGGAGTCGCCGCGGAGAAAGGGCGCGAACGGGCCCGGCACACCGGTGACCACCAGGAGCGGATCGGTGCCGTCGCCGCGGTTGGCCAGCGCGTCGAGCAGGTCGAAGAGCGCCTGCTCTCCACCGCTCGGCACGTCGGGCGCCGGGAGGAGCCGATGGGCCTGGTCGACGATCAGGGTGCCGCCCGCCGCCGAGGAGAGCAGGTCCTCGGGCTTCTCCGAGCGGATCTCGCGGGCGGTGACGACGGTGGCGCCGCGCTTGGCCAGCCCGACCTGCTCGGCGCAATCGGCGATGGCGCGAGCGAGCCGGGTGGTCCCCGCCCCGGGCGAGCCGAGCACCAGACGATGCGAGCGGGCGGCGTGGCCTTGCTGGCGGACCACCAGCGCGTCGGTGAGCTGATCGCGAATCGTGTGGCCGAGATCGCCGATCCCGACCAGCTCGGCGAACGGGTCGCCCCGGATCGCGAGCCGGTCGCCGCAGCCCTTGCAGAAGCGGGCTTCGTCGCGATTGGCGGTCGAGCAGCGGGGACAATCCGGCGGCGGGGCGACGGCGCCGACACCCGGGGTGGTCGGGGTGGAGCTGGTCATGCCGTGGCTGCCGCCGTTTCGCCGGGAACTTCTTCGAGCTTGACGCTGGCGGGATCCTTGGCCATCGCGATCACGGCGTGCATCATCAGCCAGCGCTCGGCCAGCGAGGCGCGGGCGTGCCGCTCCGCTTCGGCGCAGGCCTTCCGCACCGACTGGGCCAGGTCCGGCGGCATCTCCTGACGCTCCAGCTCGGCCTTGAGCACCACGCGCCTGACGTGGCGCCGCCGGATCCAGAGGGCGAGGGCGAGCGCGACCGAGACGACCAGGCCGATCAGCAGCCGTACTCGCGGGGCCTGAAAGAGCGGCAGGGTGCCGATCAGGATCGCCGGTCCGAAGATCAGACCGGCGACCGTGAGGAGCTTGCGCCGAGTGGCCCGCCAGACGACCACCGCGGTGAGCACGGCCGCGATGCCGCCGGTCATCGCCTCCGGCTCGCCCGTCGAGGGGAGCGGAAGCGCGGACAGGATCCCGATCCCGGCGACCCAGTAGAAGAGCAGGTTGGCCCGGGCGATCCAGCGCTTCTCCTGGTGGGGCAGACCCTTGTCGAGGTCGCTGAGCGTCTGGACGTGGGGCGTGCCGCGGAGCGAGACGGCCTTGTCGGAGATCGCCTTGAGCCGAGCGTCGCGGCTTTTTGCCTCGGCGGCCACCAGCTCGCGGGTCAGGGCCTCCGCGCGGGCGTCCTCGGCCTGCCAGCGCGCGTGGGCGGGCAGGCGGAACTCGGCCAGCGCGCGGCGGAGCTCGCCCCGCCGGGCGAGCACCTCGGCGAGCACGTTAGGCGCGCTCCGGTTCAAGGCAAAGCCGATGTGGACACAGTTGCCGAGCACGTCGCCGATCTTGGCGAGCAGCGCGTCCCACCAGCCCGGCGCCGTGGCGCGGGCTCTTCCGGCGGCCACGGCGAAGGCCGTCGCCGCGTCGAGCTGGACCTGGGCGGCCTGCTCCTTGGGCGCGGAGGTGCGGATGGCCGCGAGGCGATCGGAGAAGGCCTTGGCCGCGGCGTCGATGACCTCTGCGTCCTCGGCGCTGCCCGTGTGCGCCGGGAGGGCGGCGAACGCGGCGGCCATCGCGCGACTGAGGGGCTGCCCGGTCACCTCCCAGTGGCCGGAGAGCAGGGCGATCGCCACCTGGTGCCGGGCCCCGGTCTCGGGCTCGCCGACCAACCAGGCCATGGCCGCCCAGCCAAAGCGGGCGTCTTCCACGACCCGCCACCAGCCATCGAGGAAGAGGGCGATCAGATCGTTGCTAACTGCGAGCTTCGGCGGCCACATCGCCTCGCGCCAGCTGTCGTCCTGTTCGGACAGCGGCGGCATCAGCACCGCCGGCACTTTGTTGAGGACGATGGCGATCCAGTCGATCCCGGCGAGGGTCTTGATCACCGAGGCCTCGAGCGCCCGGAGGCGGCCGCCGCGGACGGCGGTGCCGGGACGCTGGGTCTCGAGCCAGAGCAGCAGGGGATCGGCCGGGTCCATCAGCTGCTTGAACCAGGCGTTCGCGTGGGTCGGGAGTCCGGCGAGGAAGGCGTCGAGGTCGGTCACCACCGTGCCGTCGCCGGCGCGCCAGGAGCCGGCGGTGGCGAACTGCATCAGGTAGTGGCGGATCAGCGCGGTGGCTTCGGGCTTCCCCTCGCGCACGTCGGCGTGGATCTCGGCCATCGCCTCGCGGAGCTCGTTCTCGGGCCGGGTGGCCAGATAGAGCCAGAGCGGGTGGGCGGGATCGCTCAGCCCCTTGGGGCGAGCCGGGTCGGCCTCGAGCCAGGCGCTCAGCTCCGCATAGTCGCGGCACTCGGTTCCGTCGGGCGCGGCGAAAGGCAGCGCCGAGTCGAGCAGGTAGGCGGCCTTCTGTCGCCCGGCCGCGCGGTTCTTGGGAAACTCCTTCTCGACGATGTCGGTCAGGTCGGCCACCAGGCCGGCGTCGGAGCTGGCCCATTCCCGCATGTTCCAGGCGTAGAGGAAGCGCTCGCCGGCAACGGGCTCGTCGCGGAGGAAGCGCGCCAGCGCGGCGGGCGTTTCGACATCGTAGGGAGCGCCCTGTGCGGGTCTCACCGTGAGACGCGGGTAACTCACCTGGCGGGTGGTCGTGGCGCGCGGGATCGGTTGACCGGCCGCCCAGCGCTGGATGCCCTCGTAGGTGAGCCGGATGTTGGCCGGCAGCAGCAACGCCTCGACCAGGCTCCGGAAGTCGGGCGGCAGGTCGTCGGGCATCGGCACGGCGCCGCGCGACTTGAGCGCGATCTGGTCGGCCTCGCGTCCGACGAACGGGTGGTGGCCGGCCCAGAGGGTCAGCACCATGATGCCGAGGGCGTAGAAATCGGCAGCCTCGCCGACTACCACGCCGTCGCCCATCGGGAGCAACTCCTCCGGCGCCATGAAGGGCAGCTTGCCCCGGATGGTGACGCTCCGCGCCGCGCCGTCGCTCATGATCGAGGAGGAGCCCAGGTCGCTCAGCACCAGCCGGGTGCGGGCGGCGTCGAGCCAGAGGAAGTTGTCAGGCGAGACGTCACGGTGGACGGCGCTCCCGACGGTGTGGAGCACGTGGAGCGCGTCGGCCGCCTGGAGCGTGATCAGCCGGAGCCGCGCCGGGTCGCGCACGGGGCCCGCGGGAGCGTCCGGACTGCCAGCGAGCGTTCCGCCCTCGGCGTAGGCCAGGAGCTCCCACGCGCGGGGCTCGGCGCTCGGATCGGCGTCGAGCAACGCGATCACCGCGGTCGGCGGGAGGAGCTTCCAGCGCTCGAGGACGTCGGCCTTGGGCCGGGCGCCGTGGGAGTAGAGCTTGAGCACCGCCACGGGCGCCGGCCCGCCCTTCACCAGATAGAGCTCGGCCTGTCCGCCGACGAAGAGCAGCCGCTCGACCACCAGTCGATGCCGGCCGACCGCGATGGTCTCGCCGGCGTCGTAGCTCGCCTGCCGCGAGCGAGGGGCCGCGGCCGGCGCGGGGCCGCCGTGGGCGGGCGCCATGGTGGTGGCATCGTGCGAGTGGGCCGGCACCGCCGTGGTGGCGATGGCGGAGTGCACCGGCGCCGCGGTGGTCGGGACTGAGACGTGCGCCGGCATCGCCGTGGTCGGGACCGAGAGGTGGGCCGGGGTGTCGTCCGGTCCGGGGCCCGCCGGGCCGACGGTGTCGTCGCTCATGTCGAGAACTCGGTCGAGCGGTCGTCGATCTCGGTGATGACCCGCATGATCGGGACGCCTCCACTGGCGGGGTCGGAGCAGAGACTCATCCCGCCGGGCTCGGGGTGCTCGGTGTTGAAGCGGTGGCAGCGCCAGGCGATGGTCTCGAGCCGCTCGGTCACCACCCGGCAGCGGAGCGCGACCTGCAACGCGGTGCCGGCGGCGCGGGCTTCCTGGGCGGTGGGAAAGGGGCGCGAGGAGACCGCGTTGAGCGCGTCCTGCGCCGCCTGCTCGGCGAGCTTCCGAACCCGGGCCTTCTCTTCGGCGCTCTTGGCGCCCTGCGCCGCGGCGCGGAGCGAGGCGAGCGAGAGCCGGGGCGCGGGCGCGGCGGCTTTGGCGGTCGTCGCGGGGGCCACGGGCTGGGCGGCGGGCTCGGCCTCGGAGACCGGGCTGGCAGCCTGGGCGGCGCGGTCCGGCTCGGCGGCTGGCTGGGCGGCCCGCTCGGGCTCGGCGGCGACGGCGGGGCCGGCGGGCTCCGGCAACGGCTGGTCGGCTTCGACGGCCGCGACCACCGCGGCGATCTCATCCAGCTCGGCGAACGCCTCACGGACCTCGGGATCGGCCTCGACCCGGGCCAGCTCTTCGGCCGCCCGCGGGGTGAGTCCGGCGCCGCAGTCGGGGTTGGGGCAGAAGTCGAAGCGGCTGAAGGTGCCGCAGGCGCCGCAGACCAGGCCTTCCGGCGGCAATCCGCAGCGGCGGCAGTGCTGCTGGCCGGAGGAGAAGGGCTCCAGGCAGAAGACGCAGTGGCCCGGGTAGAGGTGCGCGGAGCAGTGCTCGCAGAAGTCGCTGCCCTCGCTCGGCACGGCGGCGCCGCAACGGGGGCAGGCGGTGGCGAGGGCCAGGGGTGGCGGCGCGGCCGTGTGGGCCGCGCGCGTGGCAGCGGTCGGGGCCGCCTGGGCCCGGGCGTCGTCGGAGGTCATCGCGGTCTATGGAGCAATGCGTAGCCGGGCCACCAAAAAAGTCATCGCCGAGCCGACTCTGCAGGCTCACGGCCGGTGAGGCCGGACCGACGCCTCCTCCTGCCACCAACCTCCTCCCCGGGCCCAAACCTGTCAAGCAAGTCGGCGAGGAGCTGCCGGCGGGAGTAGCCTCGCGGCGTCAGGCGGCATCAGCGATCGCGCCGCGGACTCAACGCGGCGAGGCGCGCCCGAGCTCGGACGAGGTCGGGGAGCCCCGGATCGCCTGCGGACCACTGGTCGAGAACGCGGCGGTAAGTGGCGGCGGCCTGTTCGGTCCGGCCGAGCCGCTCTTCGAGTTCGCCGAGGTCGATGAGGGCCTGGGTCCACGCGATCTGGTTCTCCGAGCCGAACATGGGCGTGGCGACGATCGCTCCGAGCACGATCCGGGCACTGTCGAGGCGCCCGAGGCGCTCGAGCGCCAGCGCCCGCCGATAGCCGAGCAGCGTCGGAAACCCAAAGCGCGCCGCCTGATCGAAGGCAGCCACGGCCTCGGCGGGTCTGCCCTCGACCAGCGCCAGGGCCCCGACCGCATAGAGGACCTGGACGGAGTCGTCGCCGTTGCGTGGATCGGCGCGGGAGCGCATCTCCGCCAGGAGGGCCCTGACTCCGGCACCATGGCCTTCGGCCGCGTGGGGCTCGACGGCGAGGGTGAGGAAGCCGGGGGGAAGACCGGGCTGCGCCGCGACGCTATCGATCTGGCGGAGGGTCTGAGCCACACCAGCCTGATCGCCGGCGGCGCGGCGGGACGCGGCCACCAAGGCCAGGTTCCGGAGCAGACTACCCGCGGCTCGCTGCTGCCGCGAGAGCCCCGCCGCACGGCGGAAGAACTCGCTCGCCAGGGAGATCTGGCCACGCCAATAGGCGAGGTAGCCCAAACCCCGGAACCCGAGCGCCTGGTTGGACATCCCTGGACGCGCCGTCATTCGGATCAAGGTCGACTCCGCTTCCGCCAGGCGCCCGGTCAGCACGCTGGCCCCCGCGAACTCGAGATTGACGTTGTTGGAATAGAGGATCGTCGAGTCCAGCTGTCCGGCAGCCAGGTACGCGTCCCGCGCCCGCTCGTACCGGGCGAGTTGCTTGTGGCAGGTGGCGAGGTTGATGTGGGTGTTGACCCTGGTCGGATCGAGACGGCGAGCCTGTTCGAGGACCTCGAGGGCCTCGGCGCACCGTCCGGCCTGGAGCAGCACGGTCCCCGCGTTATAGAAGGTGCTGGCCCGCGGAAAGGTCTCGGCGATGGTGCGGCTCAGGGCCAGGGCCGAGTCTTGGTCGCCTCGCCAGCTCGCATAGCCTTCCTCGAGGTTGAGCCGCTCCCACTCGGTCAGCCGCCCCAGTCGCGCCAGCGCGTCCCGAAAGTAGCGTTCGCCCTGCTCTCGATTGTGATGGTAGTAGTGGAACGCGCCCAACGATCCCATGGCCATCGCGAACCCGGTATCGAGGGTCACCGCACGTTGCCAGTAATCCTGCGCGAGCGTGAACTCGCCTCGGCGCCACGCCTCCGCCCCCTGGGAGTAGGCCGTGAGCGCCTCCAGGTTGGCGGTGGTGGCGACATCGAGGGGAAGCTGCCGGCGCAGCCGATCGGCGGGTTCGCCCAATCGGCGCTCGAGGTCGCGAAGCGCATTGCCGACGGTCCCGATCAGGTCGAGGAGCCCGGCCGCGGATCGGGCGACCGTGACCGAGGTGTCGCCGGTCGAGACCCGGATCAGCCTGGTGCTCACCCGCCGATGGGGGCCTTCGGCTCGCACGTCGATGGCCACCACCCAGGGGACCCCTTCACGCGCCGCCACGGCGACCGCCAACTCCGCCGTGAAACCGGCGCGGTCGAGACCCTTGCCGAGGGCTTGCAGCGCTTCGGCCACTCGCGCCCGTGGATAGAGATCGATCCGGCTGGACTGCTGAAGCTGAGCCAACGCCGCGAACTGGAGGGAACGCTCGAGGCTGCTATCCGGCGGGTCGCTCCGGACGGCGGCGAGGACGACCCGATCTCCAGGCTCGAAGCCGGCGATCGGCCGGGGTCGCGTGGCGCGGTAGCCAAGCACGAGGAGGATCACCGCGGCCGCCACAGCCCAGACCAGGCGCCACGGAACCAGCGTCCCGGCGGCACGTGGCCGTGCCGCGATCTGGTGCCTGGCCTCGGCCACCCACTCGTCCCACTCCGGCGTCTCCGGCGGTGGCAGCGTCATCCCCGTCAAGAACGACAAGGCCGCATCCGGACCCGCCTGGTCCGCGTCGCAAGCGACGCGGGCGTCGAGGGTCCAACGATCGGCCGCCTCCTCGAGCAGCGCGGCACCGGCCAGCTCGGCGATCGCCCGCGCGGCGCCTGCCAACTCGGCCCGGCCACGCTGCTCGGTCAGATGCGGCCAGACCGTCAGCAGGATTGCGTTGGTGGGGAGGGATCGGCCAGGGGCAAACGCCACCCGGACAAGCACGGCGAGGTGTCGGACGTCGGAGAGCAGAACGGGGCCGGAAGGCCCCAGCAGCGCCACCCGACCGAGGGTGACGAGACGATGAGTGACCACGGTGGTCGAGCCTCCCGACGGGTACCGTACCACCTCCGTCGAGCAGCGGCAAGCGACTATGGGGCGGCGCCGTTGCGGGCCAGCCAATCACGGGCGGCTTGATACCGGGCGGCGAAGTCGGGGTCGGCCCCGCGCCAGGCCTGCTCGACGGCCGCGTAGTGGACGGCCGCACTGTCTCCGTTCCCCGCGGCCGCGAACGCCTGGGCCAAGACCTCGTGCAGCTCGGTCCTGGTGACGTAGAGGTTCGATCCGTCCCACCCGCCTCGGAGCGCGGACCGCAGTGGTCCGACGGCTTCGGCCGGCCGGCCCAACGCCAGGAGACTACGGGCCAGCTCCAGGTTGACGCGGGTGTACCCGAAGGTCCACGAGAAGACCGAGCGCCTGAAGAAATCGACGGCGGTCTGGTGATCGCCGGAGGACTGCGCGACCAGCCCGCGCACGAAGCTGTGCAGCAGCGGATCCCTGCCGAAGAGGCTGGATCGCCCGATCAGCTCGGCGCTGTCGGCCAGCCGGCGGGCGAGCTCGAATTCCCGGGCCATCGCCGCGACCGTTCCTCGTCGGATGAGGCTCCAGGTCAGGTCTCGAGCGTAGACTCCCGGCGCGACGTCCGGCGTCACGACCGGCACCGAGTTCTCCAGCGTGCGAAGCGCCAGGATCGGGCGGTTCATCTCGAGATCCAGCACCACTTCTCCGATTGGATCCGGGCGGTGCTCGCCGGCCACCTGTCCACCCCCAGGCACCCGTCCAGCGACCACCAGGGCGTAGGCATCCCGATAGCGGCCCTGGTTGCGCCAGACGATCGGGCAGGCCCAGGTGAACCCACGCAGGCTACGCAGATCGCCTTCACGTCTCAGCTGCACCATGCACTCCGCGTCGGCCTCGTCGAGGCGCCCCGTCAGCAACCGCCCGAGGAAGAGGCGGCCGCCCCCGTCGAAGCCCTGATCGGACGGCAGGCTCGCGAGCAGACCGATGGTTCTGGCTCCGGCCTCATACTGGCCCAGGATGAACTGCTGCAGCGCCAGCTCGTGAATCGCCGCCGGGTCTCCCGGTCTGAGAGCCACCCATCGCTGATAGGTCCGCACCGCGGCGGCGCCCGAATCGGCCCAGGCCAGCTCCCAACCCAGGAGCTTGAGCGCGGCGCAGAGCCGGCACGGCGCACGGGGGCTGGTCTGGGCGGCCGAGTCGATCGCGACGGCCCGCTCCAGCAGACTGCGCTCGGCAGGAGTGTTTCGGTGGTGGAGCAGCGCTTCGGCCGCGCGGAGCAGCGCCTCGGGATCTCGGGGGAACCGGGTGGCGAGGGAATCGGCGAACACCACAGCGACCGGATCGTTTCGGACGAATCCGATCGAGGTGACGATGACCAACCGGTCCCGGTCCGACGCCCTGGTTGCCAGGCGGAGCGCGCGGGTCTCGAGGTCGGGGTCCCGTTGCGATCGCTCCAGCACCACCCGGTAGGCGTAGTATGCCGCCATCGCGAAGGTGGAGTCCTCGGAGATCGCCTCCCGGAAGAGTCGCTCGGCGGCCAGATTGTCCGACTGGTAGTAGGCGCGAAGTCCTTCCTCGTACAGGCGGAGCGCGATCGGAGACTGAGGCGTCACCTCGGCCAGCGAGCGAAGGGGCGGTCCAGTCTCGAGGTCGGCCGCGACGAGCGAGGTCACGCTGTCGATGAGCCCGAACCGATCGCTGCCGCTCACCGAATAGCCGCCGCGGAGCGCGCCGCGACGGAGATCGATCCGGCGGAGGTCCAACCGGAGTTGCCCGCCGCCCGCCGGCACCAGCTCACCTTCGATCACTTCGGTAGCTCCCGCGCGGCGGGCGGCGTCGGTCCGTGCCGCCCGGAGGGTATCCCGGCCGGGCGCGAGGAGCTCGATGATCCGGGAGTTGGCGATGACCTCGAGCCCGCCGATCCGGGCGAGGCTGGTGGCGACCACCTCACTCAGCACCCCGCCGAGCTGGGCAGAGTCGGGCGCGGTGAGGTCGCGGATCTGCCCGACCGCAAGCACCGGCGCCCGCTCGCCGGAGCCCGCGCGTTGCGCCAGCACGGCCACCACGGCCGCCAGCGTGAGCCCGGCAAGCCCCCCGAGCCAGAACCGCCTCGTGCTCGGCCAGAACGAGTGCCGCACCGGCGACCGGCGCCGGTCACGCCATCCTGACTCGGCGAAGCCGACCTCCACCGACGGTGCCGACGCCGTCCCTCGGGCCGGGGGTGGCTGCGCCTCCAACCGAAGCCGCTCGGTCAGCTCCGTGATCGTCGGGTCGGGCTCGCACTCGAGCTCAGCCCGAACCAGGGCGCTGTGGTGTTTGGCATGAGCCAAGGCGCCAGCCCGGTCGCCCATCGCCAGGAGCGCCGACATATAGGACAAGGCATACCCCGCGCTCAACGGAGCAAGCACGGTCAGCCGCTGGTGCGCTTCCGCCGCTCGCGCCAAATCGCCGGCGGCTTCGGCGTCGCGGGCCAGGGCCACGATCGCCGCCTCGGCGTCGCGCGCGAGCACGGCACGGGCCTCATCGAGCCAGCGATTGAACTCTGGGGCATCGTCCAGCCCGAAGCCCGCGGCGAAGGGCCCCTGATAGTGGAGGGCCGCGCTCGGCCAATCACTCCGGGCGACGGCATCGCGGAACTGGTCGGTGTCGGTCGTGATGGCGTCGACGTCGAGTCGGAGCTCGGCGGCCGACGTGACCGGATTCAGGCCGAGATCTCGTCGCAGGGCATAGAGCGTCTGGGAGAGGGAATGGCGAGCCCGCTCGTCGTCGGCATCGGGCCAGAACATCGCCCGAAGCCGGGCGCGCGAGACCCCGCGAGGGCCGGCCGCGGCCAGGATGGCGAGCAGGGCCAGACGTCGGGGCCGCGGCGGCGGCACGCGGGTCCCGTCCTCGGCCTCGATCCACAGCCCGCCGAAGGTCCTCAGCCGCAGCAATTCGCCCCTCGAGTCTGACCCGATGCCCGATCCAGGTCGGCACGGGCGAGTCCCGGGTCGACACCGCCAAAGATGCGTTTCGCCACCGGGCTTGGCCAGCGGGCCCGCGAAGCCCTATCGCCGTGTCAGGACGTCGGCGTTGAAGCCGAGCAGCAGCTCCGCCGGCCGCGAGGCGCGCTCGTCGGCGACACCGGCAAATCCGACCCGAATCTCCGGGCCTCGATCGTACCGCAGCACCAGGGTGTAGTCCTCGAGCCCAAAGCTCCCGTCGCCGCCGACCGGCGTCTCGGGATTGGGATAGCTGGCATGCTCGATCGCTCGAACCGCGCCTCGATCCTCGAAGCGGCCGGCCGCGGTCAACCGAAGGCACTGGCCGCCGGCGAGGCACCAGTCACCCTCGAGTGCCTCGGCGCTCGGGAGAACGAGTCGAATGAACCGATGGAGGGTGCCGTTGGTCGTCAGCTCCAGCCCTCCGCCCTCGATCCACACGGAAACCGCGCCGTACGGCATCGTCAGCGTGCCGGACGCTCCGGTCATCGTGTAGGCCCCCCACGATCGTCGCGCCGAGGGCTGCTCGACGGCAGGATCGATCTCGAGCAAGCCGCGCTCGGGAAACCGCGGCCCAAAGTACCCGGTCCCGTCCTCGAAGAAGATGGCGAAGTGCCGCTTGATCCTCCCGAACGACATCGCCAGCCCGGTCCAGACGCCGCTGATACCGCGATCTCGACCGTCACCCGATGAGAGCCGCGGCGGCGACCGCGGCGGCGTTGGCAGGCTGGCGAATCTCAAGCAGAAGACCAGCTCGCGAATCGCCCTCGCGTACACGGGGTTCCGGGAGGCGCTGGTCGTCGTGAGGTTGTCCCGAAAGTCCCGCGCCAGCACAACCACCCGTTCCAGCCGCTCACCGGCGCGGATCTGGTAGAGGTCGACGTTGAAGCTGCCATCAGGACGGCGCACCCCGCCGCTGGCATGGAGATAGTCCCAGCCGAGCAACGAACGGCCCGGCTCGTCGAGGTCGTACCGCCGGCCATGCACGGTCGTCATCGGGGCGGCCCCGATGATGGCCAGGACCTCCGACCAGGAGCGGTCGAGCTCGCTCTCGAGACTCGCGCTCGACGTCCGCCCCCGGAGGAGCGACACCATCAGCGTCTCCGGCCCTCGGAGGTCCGGTGGCGAGAGACTCACCGCGCCCTCGGTCCGCTGCACGATCCACCCCGGCGGGGCCCGGAAGGAGACGTTCTCGAGGTGCTGGTCGGCGTCTCCGGCGAGGCCCGCCCGAGCGTCGCAGGCCAGCAGGATCGCGACGGCGGCAGCGACGGGTGGCATCAGCGGGCCTCCTCGGGCTCGAGCAGCCGCGCCAGAGCTTCCCAGTCGAGCGTCCGGTAGACCTCGTAGATCGCCCGATCCAGCGCCGCCCAGCCGTGGTGGTCGTTAGGCGCGTCCTGCTCGAAGTAGAGGTTGAGCACACGGACCGCGACCCGTGATCCGCGGGTCCGGTACAACCCGGGATTGGCCGACACCACTCGCTGGGCGCCGGGTGAGCCAGGGTCGACGAAGTCGAAGTAGCTGCTCGCTCCGGGATTGATCCAGGCCGGGGCGGCCCGCTCGGCGGGCGACAGCGCGGCCAGCGTGGCCCGTAGCTTTGGCGTGAGGGAGAGCGCCTGCGCCGTCCGAATCCGTTGGCGGTAGGCGGCGTCTGTGGCCCGGAGGCGCTCGGTGACCTCGACCTCGGTCTGCTCCATCACCTTTCGGGTGGCCTCGGGCATCTGATCGCGAATCGCCTTCCGCTCCCCAGCTCGTGCCATCCACTGCTCGTACGCCGTTCGCTCGGCCGCTTGCGCCATCACGCTGTCTCCCTCCCTCGCCTCGGCGAGCCGGGCATTGAGATAGCGCTCTCGCGAGACCGAGACCCACGGCGACTCGCCAGGTCGGAGCAGCAGCACCTGCGTGAAGCTTGGCTTCGACGGCACCAGCCCATCGTGGACCACGGTCCCCGTCGGCCAGCCCGACTCGGTCGAGACCACGGGGCGCTCGTGGTAGATCAACTTCGTCTCCTCGTCGCCCTCGCGCAGGATCGGCGCCCGGAGGCCGGCGTTGATCGCCGAGTAGGAGTTGACCGTGACCACGATGGATTGGGCGACTTCCGGATCGACCTCGAAGCTCGGCGACCAGAATCGCAACCGCAGCTCGTAGCTGACCAGTCCACGCCGAGCATCGCCCATGAGTCCGGTCTGCCGCCAAATGAATCGGCTCCCGACGTCGAACCCGCGAGGCGTCGCCAACACAGGCACCCGCTGGAAGACGGCCTCGATCGCCTCGAGTCGCGCGCTCATGGAGGCCCGCTCCTCCTGGGTGAAGCCACCGAGCGACCGACTGGCTTCGAGGACGTCCTGGCGGGGGCGCCATCGCCCCGGGTCCTGCGCCGCAGCGACGCTCGAGACCAGCGTGGCCAGGTAGAGCAGAACACGCAGGTGACTCATGGCCGGCCTCCTCCTCCGGGATTGGCTGGCAGCGTTTGAGTGCCGCAGGACGAGCTGGTCGATAGTCGCTCGCAGGGCTCATCTACCCCTCGTCGCCCATCAGCCAAACATCAGCCTGGCCCGCCCCGCCTCGCCGCGGTCGGGATCAGTGGCCCGGCCCCCGGTGGGTTAGTCGCCCAAACCGCGCCGCTGCAAACACTTAGCCGTCGTGATGACGACTGGCTGATGGTCGGCGACCGCTCGCTGACCCCTTCCTCGCAGACTATGCCCCGAGTCTCGCGGTGCCGCTGCGGCCCGCCCTCCCCCGACCCCGAGGTGTGCCGATGATGCGCTCCGCCCTGATCCCGCTGGCCTGGCTGCTCCTGGTCACCTCGGTGGCGGCGGCTCAAGGGGACGGAGGCCCGGCGAAGGCAACGCTCCCCGAGGTCCCGACCATCAGCAAGCGCTACTTCGCGGGCGGCAGCGCCCAGGTCACGGTGACCGGGTCGCTCCGCTTCGACACCGAGATGGCGATCGACACGGTGGCGAGCTTCGGGTCCGGCGACAAAGCCTGGATTCAGTTCGGCACCTCGGGCTCGTCGAAGCCCAACGCGCTGCTCGTCTTCGGCGACGGGGACCTGGGCATCAGCGTCGCCGAGGGCAAGAAGTCGGCAACGGCGGAAGCCGCACTCTGCTCGGGCGAGGCCGAAGTCACCGCGGATCTGGTCAGCGGTCGCTACCGCTGTCCCGAGATCGACTCCTACGACCCGACCACCGGCAAGATGGGCAAGGTCGACATCACCATCCGATTCACCGCGACAACCAAGTGACGAATTCAACCGGAGGGGCACCACCGATGACGCGATTCCTGCGATACGGACTGCTGGCGGCGGCGCTGGCGGCAATGGTCTCGGCCCAGGCGAGCGGGCAGGTCCCCAAGCTCAAGAAGCTCAAGGACGCCGCCAAGAAGGTCGTCACCAAGCCCGCGGCCCCGGCGGCTACCGACACCGCCGCGGCCGAGCCCGCGGCCGCGGCGCCAGCGGACGCCGCCAAGCCGGCGGGGCGGGCGGATCCGAAGGTTTGGGAGAACTACGACTTCGTGCCCGGCAACAAGGTGCTCTTCTACACCGATTTCACCGAGGACAAGGTCGGGAACTTCGCGAGGCGACTGAAGTACAAGAGCGGTCCCTTGGAAGTCGTCGAGCGTGACGGGGCGAAAGTGCTCCGCGCCACCGGCCGGTCGACTTTCTTGATCCCGATCGGCGGCAAGCTCCCCGAACGATTCACCCTCGAGATCGACGTAATCGCCCCCGAACCCACGGACGGCGAGCACGACGTCTCCCAGATGCTCGTCTTCGAGGGCGGGCCGGAGGAGAACCACGGGGCGCAGTCGGCCGAGGTCACCTGGAGCACCTCCCTCGCGTGGATCAAGGGGGGTGGCCAGAACCCGCCGGCGAGCAACGTGGTCGTGCCTCCCGCAATGCGGCCCCTCCTTCGGAGCCACGTCGGCCACCTCCGGGTGCTGATGGACGGGCCCTACTTCAAGATGTACGTCAACGAGCGGCGGCTCTACAACATCCCGGAGCTGCCGGTGCCGCGCGATTCCGTCATCCGGGTGGCGCTCAACGCCTCCGAGAACGAAGTGGTCTATCTCACCAGCATTCGGGTCGCCGAGAGCGAGACCGACGTACTCTACGACGCGCTCGCCGCCAACGGCCGTTGGGCCACGCAGGGCATCCTCTTCGAGACCGGGAAGTCCGACTTGAGGCCCGAGTCGCGGCCGGTGCTGAAGGAGATCGCCAGCACGCTCACGGAGCACGCGGATCTCTCCGTCCTGATCGAAGGCCACACCGACAACGTCGGATCGCCCGCCTCCAACCTGGCGCTGAGCGAAGCCCGTGCAGCGGCGGTCAAAGCGGCGCTGGTCGCGGACTTCGCGATCGCGCCCGAGCGGATCACCACCAAGGGCCTCGGCGACACCAAGCCCGCCGTACCGAACACCACGGCCGAGGGTCGGGCGCAGAATCGGCGGGTGGAGATCGTGAAGCAATGAGCAGTGCGGGCTGGCTGATCGCGATCGTGACGGCGGCGTCTGCGAGCCGGCTATGCGGGCAGACGGCGGCACCCTGCGCCGCGCCAACCGGCTCCGGCCCCGGCGGCGTCAGCGTGACGAACAACGCGCCGAATCTGACGATCGCCTGGAACCCGGTGGCCAGGGCAGTCGGCTATGCGGTGGTCCGTCGCAATCCCGACGGCTCCTGCTGGGCAGTCACGCCGCAAGGCACCACCGGCACCTCGGTTCAGGATCCCATCCCGACGACGCCCGGCACCTACGAGTATCAAGTCGCGGTGCGGCTGGCCACTCGGCAGAGCGGCTTGAGCTCCTGGGTGCCGTACGTGGTGCAGGGTCCCGCGTTCCCGCGAGTCCCGAGAACCAGGCCGACCGTCATGAGCGATGGGCCGCCACCGGTCGGCCTGTCGGTGACCGGCACTCCTACGACGGCAACGCTCACCTGGGCTCCGGCGAGTGGCGCAGTCAACTATCGAGTCAACCGAGCCCCCCTGGGTTCCACGGCGTGGACGGCCGTGACGCCGGCGCCGATTACGGCGACGACCGTGGCCAACGACGTGCTTCCCGATCCCCACCAGCCCTACACCTACAGCGTGCTCGCCTACCTGGCCGACGGTCACTTCGGTGAAGCCACGGCGAGCTTCACGGCCCCCCCGCCGACCAACCCCACCCGGTTGGACGCGACCACGAGCGGCGCCACCGTGTCGTTGTCGTGGCCCGCGGTGCAGTTCGCAGCTTCGTATGTCGTGACCGGACCAGGCATCGCCGGCGTGGCCTCGGTACCCGCGACCGGCTACACGGTGGCGGCCGCACCAGCTGGCACGGCGACCTATCGGGTGGGGTCGGTCTTCAACCCCGGCGGACTGACGACGCTGTCGACCCAGTGGACCTCGGCGACGGTGCAGGTCACCCCGCCTCCCGCGGTCTGCGGCTGCGGGGCGACCGGCCCGTTCACCGCCCCGCAGATCAATTCGATCACCGGCAATGGCCCGACCGGAACGTTCGCCCATCCCACCGAGGGAGCCTTCACTGTGACGGCACAGCTCGTGTCCGGAAGTGTGATGCTCGACGTGCGCGACTCGGGCAACCGCGTCGTGCTGAGCGTCGGCAACCCCGCGGCCTGGGGAATCAGCCACGATGGCCGGCACTTCGCGGTGGTGGTGCTGCCCCCCTCGGCCAACACCGGGGCACCCATCGTGGTCCACCGGGTCAAGCGGGGCCCGGGCACCTGGCCCGCGATCGTGAATACCCAGGCGTACGCCGACGGGTGGTGGGGCTTCAGCACCAGCATGTTCATCGTCAGCCGGTTCCAGCAGGGACCGAACCAGTTCAGCCTCGAAGCCTTCAACCTCGGCGCCGCGAACCCGAACTCCGCGGCCCTGCAACGCACCGAGGTCAACGTCTACGCGCCGACGGTGACCGTCAGCCCCTGCGGCGACCGGCTGATGTACTTCCGGTGGGTCACGCTCTCGCCCCCGGTTGGCGAGGCGGACTTCTTCCGACGCACCAGCTTTCCCAGCGCTCAGCCGATCGTCGTCACCGATTGGGACACCGTCACCCGGGGCACTCCGTCGGCGGCCATCGTCGCCGGGGGTGGCACCAACAGCTTCCTGGTCCAGCTGCAGGGACTGCAGGTTCGGGGTACCGGACAGACCAGCTTCCCCAGCCTCCAGTGCACGCCATGACGGAAAGCCTCTCGACGCCCCGTTGCCTCTCGACGTCGTGCGAGTCACCGAGCGGTGCGATCGCCGCCGCTATCCCGCCGGTCCGTTCGGGCACGCGAGCGGATCACCGCATCGGAGCCTTCGCCCACCGAGCCGCTGCCGCCGCCATCACGGCCTGTTTGCTCGCGTCGCCCGCACTCGGGCTGCAGGCGCCCGGCGGCCCGACCCACCGGCCGCGGCTGGCCGTCATGGACCTCTCGGGCTCAGCGCTCCGGATGCAGGCCACCACCATGGGCGTGCCGGGCCAACCGATGCCCAACCAGTATCCAGTGCCGGGGCAACCCGGCACCCAGACCACGGTGAGCGTCGCGGTCCCGCCGCCGAGCGAGTTTGCTCGGGGCCTCACCGAGATGCTCACGACCGTGCTGATCGAGAGCGGCCGATTCGTGGTGCTCGAGCGTGCGGCGATGGCACAGCTCGATCAGGAGCAGGCGCTCGGAGAGGCCCGGACCACCAAGGAGACCGCGGCCCGACTCGGCGCCCTCCTCGGGGCCGACGCCCTGATCACCGGTGACATCACCGCCTTCAGCTTCAATCGCTCGAGCGTCGGTGGCCGCGTCACCAACCTGGTTCGCGGGCTGGGTGTGGCAGCGGAGCGGATCAGCGCCGAGGTGGTCATCGACCTCCGGCTGATCGATGCCACCTCGGGGCAGGTCCTCGCCTCGGCGCAGGGCAGCGGGAAGGCCACCCAGACCGGCGCGGCGGCGGATCTGCTCCGAGGAGAGAAGAGCGTCAGCGCCGACGGCAGCGCGACGACGCCACTCGGTCAGGCGTCGCGGCGGGCACTCGTCGAGAGCGTGACGACGCTCATCGCCCGGATGCCGCCGATGCGCTGGAGCGCTCGCGTCGTGGACGTTCGCGACGGAGTGGTCTACCTGGGCGCTGCCGCTGCCGACGGGATGCGACCGGGCCTCGAGCTCGAGGTCTACGAGATCGGCGAGCCCCTCATCGACCCTGGCTCCGGCGAGGCGCTCGGCGCGCCCGAGCGGCTGATCGGAACGATCACGATCGCCACGGTGATGGAAAAGTTCAGCACGGCCACCGTGCTCACCGGCGACGGCGTCAGCCGGGGTCATGTCGTGCGAATGAAGGGAGCGTCCCCTCCATGAGGACGGCCCGGAACGGAAGGCCTATGTCGACCATGCACCGATCGACCAACTGGCTCGCGCCACCTTTCCTGGCACTGCTCGCAGCGGCAACACCGATCGCCGCTCAGCCCCCCCGCCTGGTCAGGCCGCCGATCGATCCGACTCCCACCGTCGTTCCGGCCGGCCCCGCCTGGCTATCGGCTGGCAGCGACTATCCGCTGAACATGGTGTTGAAGTGGACTGCAGTGCCGAACGCGTCCTCATACCGAATCTTCCGGGGAACCTCGGACACCTACAAGAGACGGCTGTGGGAGCGTCCGGCGGCCAACCTCCACGCCAACGCGGAGCCCGGGTACGCGTCGACCACCGACATGTCGATCGACGAGACGTCCACCTACTGGTACGAAGTGCAAGCCGTCTTCTACGACGCGACCGGGCGCGAGACCGTCTCGACGATGAGCCCGTCCGCGAGCGCCACGTCGCTGCCGATCGTGCCACCCAGGAATCTCCGGTACTCGACCTCGACCTCGACGACCAGGGGACACGTCCAGGTCATCCTGTCGTGGGACGGCGTGCCCGGTGCGACCTCGTACGACGTCACGGGTCGGCAGGCCTGGCCGGGACACAGCCTCACACTGAACCCTGGTCGATCGGGCCGGAGCACAAAGATGGTGATCGACGCGACGGTCACCTACCTCCCTGACGCCGGGTACATGCCCGGATGGCTGCGGCCGGGCGAGACCTACCTGTTCTGCGTCAGCGCCGACTACCCGCGCAAGGTGATCGACGATCCCCCCGCCATCTGCGTGACGGCAGCCCTATGAACCGGCGAATCGAGGCGTCTCGGGCCGGGATCGAACCGCAGCGGCCGGGCACGACCCACTGCGCAAGCGCGCAAAGGAGAAGGTCATGGTTGCCACGATGAGAGGTGCAACGACCTGCCTGGCGTTGCTCGGGCTGGCGTCGAGCATCGCGCCGCCAGCTGCCAGGGCGCAGACCCGGCTGGGGAAACCGTCGCGGCCCACCCTACGGGTGGTCGCCGGCCCCACGTCACTCACGGTGGTCAGCAACGCGAGAGCCCGGGTGTCGCTGGCTTGGCCGCCCGTCGCGGACGCCGTGGCCTACCGGCTGACCCGGATCGAGAATACGGGCGACGCCGAGGGCATCATCGCGGAGCTGCCGGCGTCGACCTTCGTGGTCGAGGGGGGCGACTGCGACCCCAGGTCCGGCCAGCCCGGCTGCGGGTACGCAGACGTCACCAACATCAGCCCCGGACGCGTGGTCGGGTCGCTGCCGCCGATCGGCACGTTGAGCGTGGCGCCAACGACGTATCCGCACACGGTGGAATCCGGCAAGCTCTACACCTACCGGGTCTGGGCCATCTTCGCCGGGCCCAGCGTCTCGCCGCCCAGCCCGCCGGGCACCGTGCGGGTGCAATGACCCCGATGCGATCCCCCCGATTGGCGCGCACCCGCGCTCGCCCCGACGAGCGGGCTCCGACGCCTATCGATGGCCCGGGCTGGCAGCCCGTCGCCGCCCGCGTCCTCGCCCCGCTCGCCGCCGCGCTGACGCTCGCCGGCGGAGCGACCCGGGCGCAGGCCCAGCGTCCGGACAGCACCCTCCTCCGGCCCACCGACATCGTGCTCACGGTGACGGGCGACCCGGACCTGGCGGGCGTCTTCAAGTCGTCCGGCACCGCCATCAAGTGTGGGTTGGCCGACTATGGTCTCCCCGGGCGCGAGCACGCGTTTCACGTCTCGTTCCCCGACGACCCGACGGTCACGCCCCTCGAGGTGTCCTCGCTCGAGTTCGACGCCGATACCCTGGCGGCCGGGACCTCTTCGACGAGCTACTACCTCAACGCACTCCTCGACACCCCCCGCGTCGGACACGGGATTTCGCTGGTGGTGCGAGCCCGGGAGCCGCAGTACAACGAGCCGGGCACGGCCACCCTCAGCGGCGGCGGCGGCACCGATACGCTCAAGCTCGTCGGACGGGCGGGACGAGGCGTCCCGGTGGATCTGGACCTGACGATCATCTGCCGTCCGCGCCCATGAGCCAGAGCTCGGCCGGCTCCGAGCCGAGCCACGGGATGCCGCGCTGGCTCGCGGCCGTGCTGATGGTCGGACTGCTTGCCGGAGGGCCCGCCCACCAAACGGTACCAGGCAATCCGGTCTTCCGAGCCATCGTCATCCTCGAGCGACGCCCCCCGGGCGCGCCACCGAGGGTCCGCTTCGAGTGGAGCCAGCGGGCTGGCGCTGTGGAATACCGGCTGCTCGGATCGTGGACCGGCCCGGGCTCTTGGACGGTGCGGCGGGCCGAGTATCGAATCACTCGCCGGAACGCGACGAGTTGGGACGAGCATCAGGTCACCTTCGAGGTCGCCTTGGCGCCCGGCAGCCACTCCTGGCGGCTGATTCCGTGGCGCTCGGTCGACCAACTCGAGCCAGCCGGCGAGGTGGCCCACCTTGGCTTCGACCTCAAGTGATCCGCGTTCGCATAAGGGCAAGGCCCAAGCTCCACTCATCGACTTCGACCCCGCCCACCGCTGCCGGGAGGAACGCATGCCCGATCTGATCAGGCGAGTCTCGAGCTGGTGTCTACCGCTCCTGCTGGCGGTCGCCGCGCCGGCGGGGGCGCAGCGCCCGATCCCGAGCCCGAAAGGAGGGCCGATCGTCAAAAACCCGGCCCCACTCGTCGCGCCAGCGATCGTGACGGCAGCCCCCGCCCCCGGCAATGCCTTCGCGAACCCGGCCAGTGGCATCGCGGTGAGCTTTTCGGCCGTGGCGTCAAGCCTCGGCCCGGTGATGGAGCACCAGGTGAGCCGCTCCGACGCCGGCGGCCCGGAGGTGATCATCCACAAGGACCAGTGGTCGAGGTTCGTATCCCGAGGGATGCCCTGCACGCCGTCAGCCCAGCCGTCCTGCATCTACCTCGACTCAAAGGTCGTCTCGCACACCAGCTACACGTACTGGGTGCGGGCAGTCATTGGCGCCGCCGTCTCCCCGCCCAGTGCTCCGGCGACGGCGACGGCGCGCTGATGGACGTCACTCGAACCACGATCACCTGGAGACGAACAATGCTTCCCTCATCATCCCCCGTTCGACCACTCGACCGGCCGCGGTTGGGCAACCAGGGCGTGCTGTGGCGACTGACGTTGGTCTCGACGTGCCTGTGCTTCGCGACCGCCACCGCCCGGGCGCAGGAGCGTGCCGCGGCGCCGCCGGCCTCCGTCCAGGTGTCCATCCTGTCGCCAACGTCCGTTCGGGTGACGTGGGCGACCTCCCGACTCGTGCGGAGCTATGGGGTTGCCCGATTCCGGCAGCCCAACGTCGCGACGCCCGAGCGCAACAGCGGACCGGTTGCCGGCGGCGCATGGGACGACACCGGCCTGACGGGGGGACAAACCTATCTCTACCGGGTCGCGGCGCAGTATGGCGATGGCAGCGTGGGGATGGCCGACGTCAGCCTGACCCTCCCGGCCAACCCGACCGTCGGCCGCACACCCCGCGCGCCGGCGCCGATCCTCCCGCCGGCTCCGGCCCCGACGCTGAAGGGTATCGACCAGGTCGCCGAGTCGATCTGGCCGGAGTTGGCGTTCGCGCTGCCGCCGGAGACGAGCGCCATCAGGATCATGCGACAGCAGCCGGGTGGCCAGCCGATCATGGTGACGCCCACCCCTGTGCCGGTCGCACAATTGCAGCGCGGCGACCTCCTGTACGCCCATCGGTGGACGGACGACACGCCCCAGGCCCTCGGCAACTATTCGTATCTCGTCGTCGCGGAGTTTGGCGACGGCCGGACGTCGAACTCCGCCTGGCTCTGGTTCACGCCACAGGTGCCGGAGGCGAGCAACGTGCGCGCCGTGCAGGCCGGCAGGTACGTCGCGGCCATTCAGTTCAACGACAGTCCAATTCCCGCCAGCAAGTATCTGGTCTTCGGCAGCGGATTGCCCTCGTTCGGCACCGAAGCGACCTCCTCGATCGTCCAGGTCGCGGGGGCCGGTCCCGTCAGGGTCTGGACGGTGGTGATGAACAACCTCGCCGCAGGCACCTACAGCTGGACCGTTCGGACCGAGTTCAAGCCCGGTATTCGCTCCGCCGGAGTGCCCGTGACCTTCACCATGCCGTGACCAGCCGGAGCTCGGAGAGCGGCAGGGTCGAGTTCGATGCGCCGGCCCTCGCCACAGTCGCCAGGACTCGAGCCCGAGGAACACGCCAATGACCAATCGCCGGATCCGCGCTGGTGGCGCAGTGCTCCTGGGCCTGGCGGCCGGAATCGCGCAACCTGCTGTCGATGCCCGGCCGGTCCCACCCGCCTGGGCAGCCGCGCCGCCAAGTCAGGCTCGCGGCTCGGCGACGTTGCTGCTGACCGAGGTCCGCTTCAATCCCAACCCGGACGACACGGCGTTCGTCGAGCTGCTCAACGCGGGAGATACCCCGCTCGATCTCCTCCGGTTCGTGCTCCGGGTCGGCGGCGGCGAGCTGCCGCTCCCCCGCCTCGCCGATTCCCTCGCGCCGGGCGCCCGGCTGACCGTCTGGTTCGATGGCAGCGGACGGGTGGAGGGAACGGCGGTGCATGCAGGCCAGGGCTACCGACTGCTGGCGGACAGCGGCGCGATCGAGCTGCTGCGCGACGACGATCGCCGGCTCGACCGGGTGGCGTGGGGTGGATCTCCCGGTTCGGTCAGCCCCGGCATCGGAGGCCTGGTTCGGGCGACCCACGCGCGGGGCGGCTCGATCGGACGTCCTCCGGGCGCCAATACGCCTGGCGTACCGGACGAGTGGGTGAGCTACGGTCCGAGCCAGGTCACCCCAGGTGAGCCCAACCCACTTCCCCCGGTGCAGCAGCTGCTTCCGTTGGACGGGGTCGTGATCGAGAGTCCCACCGCCGACCTCGCTTGGTATCCGGTACCGGGCGCCGCCCGATACCGGGTCCAGGTGGCGGCGGACAGCAGCTTCGAACGGCCGGTCGTGGAGCAGACCGTCACCTCACCAACGTTGCCGGGGGTTCGCCTGCCGATCGGCGCGTATCTCTGGCGGGTCCGGGCCGTCGCCGAGGCTGGAGACGAGGCGCCGTGGTCCGGCCACAGTTTCCTGGAGGTGGCGCCCCCGGAAGACCAGGCGCCGCCACCGGAGCCGCCTCGTGGCGGGCCGAGCGACGCCGCCGGGGAGGAGCCGACGAGCACGCCGGTGTTGCTGTCGGTGCCGTACCTCAGGCAGCACAAGGACACGAAGATGCTGCTCCTGGAGCAGCCGGTCGAGCAAGGGGCGCACGCCTGGGACGTGGACCACGTGGTGCCGAGCTGGGGCGACCCAGCCGATACCAAGAACTGCGCCGTCGCCAACGTGGCGATGATCAGTCGCTTCTTCCAAGGTGATCTCAGTCAGGACCGGATCGGATATGAGGTCTTGAGTCGAAACGTGGTGAAATACCTGGGTCCCGTGTCCGCCGCCCGCTGCGTGCATTGCACGACGATGCCAGGCAGCATGACGTTTGGGCAGCTCGACGCTGCCGGCGTGGTGGCCGCGGCGTTCGGCGCGCCGCTTGGGACGCTGTTGCAGGAGGAGGCGAGCGGACCCGAGCGCGACCTCGTCCACGGCCGGGGGCTCGACGTCGTGCACTCGATCGCTGCGTTCGCCTTCGCCCTGGGAGCGCCTCCCGATTATACCGCCGAGTATTCGACCAAGGACGACTTCTGGAACGACGTGACGGCCGAAATCGACGCCCAGCGGCCGGTCGTCGGCGCCAACTGGCGGCATGCCTTCGTGGTCCGCGGATACGAGCAGCGCGGCCGTCGGCGCTTCCTCTACATCAACGATCCCGCCAACGGAGAGCAGCGACTGGACCTCGATGCGGGCCGAATTCCCGCGTCGCAGCTCGCGACGTTCAAATTTCCCTCCCATCCCCGGGTCGCTCACCAGGAGCCGGAGGTGACCCGGGACGGCGACGGGGACGGCGTCGTGGATTTCGACGAGCTCGAGCGATTCAAGACCAACCCGATGAACCCCGACACCGACCAGGACGGAGTGAAGGACAAGCAGGACATCGCGTCGGGCGTGTTCGAGTCCGAGTTCAGGCTCGGTTACGCCTGGGACCCCGGGCCCGACAACGTCGGCAGAGACTTCGACGACGACGGCCTCCCGACCGAGCTGGACGCGGACTCCGACTGGCCAGCAGGCGGAAACGCGAAAGGGCTCAACGACGGCTGCCTGGATGGCGACGAGGACAAGGACGGGAACGGCAAGCGGACCGGGAACGAATCGAGCAATTTCAATCCCAGCGACGACCTGTGTGACCGGCTCTCCGGGACTCTGACCTATAGCTTCGCGGCGGACAATCCGACGCCGGAGTCGATCGTCAAGAGCAACGACGAGACCGTCGTCGTGCGGGTGAAGCTCAAGCCCGACCCCAACGGCGACCCAGGTCAATATGTGGACGATGGCTCCACCTTCACGATCCGGGCGGTCTCGCATCTGAGGATCGACACCGGCGACCCCGCGTGCACGATCTGGGCTCGCGAGCGGATCTCGACCGCCGGGCCGTTCGACCAGCCCGACGACGAACTCGCCGGGTATCGCGGCGACACGGGTCTCACCGTCGGGGTGAAGGCGGAGCGCCCGACTCAGACGTTTGCAAGCGTGTGCGCGGCCGGGAGCGGGCCCGGCCAGGGCGAGTGGGCCGTGGGCCTCCCTGAGTGTCTGGGGACTCTGAGCCAGACCCAGTCCGGGCAGCGAACCTACGTCTTCGACTGCACCACGAAGCCGTCGCTAGGCCAAGGGTGGACCGTGACCCGGTTCTCGGTGAGAGGGTTCGTGAAGGTGCGGTAGGGTCCCAAGCTGCCCCGGCGCTGGTGCTCAAGGCGGAGCTTCGGGAGCCGTCCGCCTGCCCGCTCAGTAGCCCCGCGCGAGATCGACGAGGTTCAGCAGCTTCTCACCGCGGACGTAGCGGCGGAGGTTCTCACCCGCGATCAGCCAGGTATTGAGCGTGCTCAAGTCTCCATCGGAGGCCATATGGGGCGTGAGCAGCACGTTAGGCAGCTTCCAGAGCTCGTGAGTCGGCGGCAGCGGCTCGGGATCGGTCACGTCGAGTCCGGCACCGAGGAGCTTCCCGCTCTTGAGGGCCGCGACCAAGGCATCCGTGTCCGTCGTGGCGCCCCGGCCGACCGAGACGTACGTCGCATTCGGCTTGAGATTCGCGAAGAACTCGGCCCCTACCACACCCCTGGTTCGGGAGGTCAGGGGAAGGGCGTTGACCACCACGTCGGCCTGCCGGGCCAGCGACACGGTCTCGCTGCTGAGTCCGACGTAGTCCACGTACGCCGGACCCTCCCGGCTGGAGTTGCGGGTGCCGATCACTCGCATGCCGAGGTGATGGGCCCGGAGCGCCACCTGGGAGCCGATCCCACCGAGCCCGAGCACCAGCATGGTCTTGCCGGTGACCGCCACGGTGGCGCCGCCTTCGTCCCCTCCCCACTCGGCCCGCATCTGGGCGCGATGGTGCCCCTGCAGATTGCGGGTCAGCGCCAGCATCAGGGCGATGCCGTGCTCGGCGATGGTCTCGCTGGCCGCCTTGGCACTGTTGGTCGTGATGATGCCGCGGCTGGCGATGGCGGGGTTCGACGCACAGCCCTCCACGCCCGCGGAGAGAATGTGGATGTAGCGTAGCTCTACGCCGGCCGCGATGGCGGCAGCACTGCAGAATCCAACCATCACCTCACTGTCGGCGAGTCGCGCGACGCTGAAGTCGTTGCGGGCCGGATCCAGGAACTCGATCTCGATCCCGCCCACCGCATCCCGAATCCACTGCCGCGAGCCGGGCCCGGCCTCCGGCATGGCAAACGGAACCAGAACCGTGATCTTCGACGGTCTCGACCAGCCCGGCATCTCGCGGCTCGCCGTCTCGGTTTCCCCGATCTCGAGGCGCTGAATCAGCTCCGTGATGGCCGGGCTCTGGGCGGCGACCGGCGCCGCCACGAAGAGACCGGTGCCGAGCATGGCGAGTGTCTTGAGGTTCACGAGTCGCTTCTCAGGTGAAGATGAAGCCAGTTGGGGCGCCAATGGTGGTCCAAGATAGCACGATCGCCCACGCCGACACCGACCGGGCCCTCACTCGCGGTGAGCCGACCGGTCCGGTATCGTTGGGTCTGCGACGTCGCTGATCCGCTCACATCTCAACGCCGATGGGAGGCCTCGTGAAGCCCTCGGAGTACACCGCCCTGGACGGGATCGCCCTCGCCGAGCTCGTGGCCAGGGGCGAGGTCACCTCGGCGGAGCTCGCCGCTACCGCCCGCGCCGGGATCGAGGCGGTCAACCCCCGGCTCAACGCCGTGATCGGGATGGTCGACGGCGTGGCCGAGGAGGCGCTCACCAACGGGCCGAAGGGCGGTCCGTTCTCCGGGGTGCCGTTCCTGATCAAGGACATCGGGATGCACTACGCGGGCATCCCTCACGAGATGGGGAGCCGCCTGGCGGAGGGGTTCGTGTTCCCCCACGACACCGAGCTGGCGATCCGCTTCAAGCGCGCGGGTCTGGTCACCCTGGCCCGTACCAACACGCCCGAGCTCGGCTGCAACGCGTCGACCGAGCCGGTGTTCAAGGGTCCGACCAGGAACCCCTGGAATCCCGCGCACAGCACCGGCGGCTCGTCGGGCGGCAGTGCCGCCGCGGTGGCGGCCGGGGTGGTACCGTTCGCGCATGCCAACGACGGCGGCGGCTCGATCAGGATCCCCGCGTCGTGCTGCGGACTGGTGGGCCTCAAGCCGTCCCGGGGTCGGATGCCCTCTGGGCCCGACTCGGACGACCTGATCTTCGGCATGGGGGCCGAGCTGGTGGTGAGCCGCACGGTGCGCGACACCGCCGCGGTGCTCGATGCCACCCACGGCCCGGACATCGGCGCGCGGATCATGCTACCATCGCCGGATGCGCCCTACCGCCAGCTGATCCAACAGCCGCCCGCGCGGCTTCGGATCGCGTACACCCTGCAGAGCCCGGATGGGGCCGCCCCAATGCATCCGGACTGCCGAGCGGCCGTGGAGCGCACCGCCGAGTTGCTCGCCGACCTCGGCCATGTCGTCGAGGAGGCCCGGCCTTCGTTCGACCACGAGGCGGCCTGCCTCAACTTTCTCGACCTCGCCGCGGCCTACTTCGGGAACGGCATCGGCATCATCCAGCGTCTCACCGGACGGGTCCCGAGCCGCGACAACCTCGAGCCCACGACCCTGGCCATCTACGAATACGGTCGTGACCTGACCGCCTTCGGTCTCGGCGCCGCCTTCGCCCGAATCAACGACCTGGCACGTCTGATGGGCGCCTTCTTTGCCAAGCATGACCTCTGGCTCACCCCCACCATGGCCGTGCCGCCCGTCGAGCTGGGTGTCATGGATGCCACGGCCGAGATGGGCGCCGCCGAGTGGATCAAGCACATTCTCGGCCTTTGTCCGTTTACCGCCCCGTTCAACGCCACCGGGCAACCCGCCATCAGCCTGCCGCTCCAGTCGTCGGATGGCCTCCCCATCGGTGTCCACTTCGTCGGGCGGCTCGGCGACGAGGCGACGTTGCTGCAGCTCGCGCGGCAACTCGAGGAAGCTGCGCCGTGGGCGGCGCGCCGACCTGGGATCTTCTTCGGCGCCTGAGTGGCTGCCGGCGGGGCACTGCCGCTCAGAGCGTCCCCGCCACCAACCGGGCCAGCGCGTCGACCTGCCGGGCGACGGCATCGAGGGCCGCTGCGGCCGACCGGGCGTCCCGGGTGTTCGCGAAGCCGGTCAACGCGGCGTCCAACCCGCTCAGAGAGCCGCCGAGCTGTAACAGCGCCGGCCTTCGGCCGAGCGGTCCGAGCACCGCGGGCTGCAGCTGCCGGCTCGCGGCCTGGATCCGCAGCAGCGCATCCCGCAGCCCCGCGATGTCATCCGCGCAGCATCGCTGCCCCCAGTCGGTGATGGCTGCCGGCGCCGCGGCGGACGCGGTCGGCGCGGGCCTGCCCCCGGGTCGCCCTCCCGCCGGCACTCGGGTCGGCGGCGCGGCGGGCGCGGGCACGAGCCCGGCGACTTTGCCGCGCATCACGGCGACGATCTCCCGCATCAGCTCGGCTTGATCGGCCGCGCCGCGAAGCGCGCGGGCCACCGGCGCCACCGCGGACAACGCCGGGCCGAGGTTCGCGACGGCGTCCCCGAGCGACGACGGGCCCGGACCCGGGCCGAAGCCCTTGAAGACGACCCGGAAGATCTTCTCCCGCGCCGCCGGATGGCTCCAAAGGACGAATCCCCCCGCTCCTCGGCCTGGCACCGGCTTCGCCACGACCGCCCTCGCGCCGCACACCGCAGCCGGCGGCAGCGCGTCGCTCTCCTCCGGTCCGCAGATCCCGAACCGCGTCCTGGTGGACCCCGTGTCGGTTCGAACGATCTCCCCGGTCCACTGGTAGCTCTGGGTCATCGAGCGGAAGACGCCGAGCATGAGATTGGTGTTCTCTCCTGGAGTGAAGGGCCGGTCCACGAGGCCGGCGCGCCGGGCCAGCTCGTTCAGGCCATCGCCGTCGAGCAACGCGAGCTTGGAGAGCACGATGGTGTTGTAGATCGGCTCGAACGCCCGCCAGTCGAAGGTGCTCGCGCCGGGACGCAGACCCATCTCCTGATTCACCAGCTGTCTGGTTCCCGGCGGAAAGCCGACCTGGTCCATCTGGGTGGCGGGATCCTGGACCGCCCGGTAGAGCTCGTAGTATCGGGGAAAGCTGTCCTTCATGAACCGGCCGACTTCGTCGATCACGGCCTGATTGATGGGCGCGAGCGGATCGCCCACCCAGTCGAGGAACTGCTGCAGCGCGCCCATCCCCTCGCCGATCGCGTGGGCGCCGTACATCTTGGGGAGCCATTCCTTGGCCCACCCCGTCATCGCTCCGACGCCGCCGCCCATGTCGTGAGCCATCAGCTGCTCGCCAAGAGTCTGGCTGCTGTCGACCAGGGCGCGCAGACCGCGGTTCACGTCGAGCCGCCAGGTCTCCATCTGCTCCTTCCTGGCGCAGGGGACCGGATTGGCGCTGCACTTGAGCCAATAGGGCGCGTCGGCCCCGACGTTGTTCTCCATCTGCTTCCGGGCCCGGTCGATCTGCGGGCCCAGCCATTCGTAGAGGGCCACCCACCGGCGGTAGTGCGCGGCGCCGGTACTGTGCTGCCGGGCCGCCGGATCCTTGATCAGGAGGTTCGACACCAGCCGCGGCCACACGTCGAGCGTCTGATCGGTGGGCGGCGTGTGGGCGCCGATGTAGCCCTCGAGCACCACGTGCTTCACCGCCGTGCTCCGGGCCGGACCGGTGAAGGTGATCCAGGCGCCGTCGGCCTTCTGATTCACGTAGGTGTGGGCGAAGATGTCGCCCGCGCCGTGGGTCACGAAGCCGTACGCGAACGCGAGGACCTTGTCGCGCTCGCCCGCGTCGGGCCAGGCCCGGGCTCGGGACCAGACGTGCCGGATCCAGTCGTCGGCGGTCCACCGATCCGGTCCGGTGGAGTGATCGGAGTGGATGAACCACCCGCCGGTCCACATGTCGGGGAAGAGGTCGGGCGCGAGGACCCCGGCGCGATAGGATGCCGGTGCTGCCCTCAGTGCCCTGAGCGCCGATGCGGCGATCGGGAGCTCGCCGTAGGGCGGAATCGAGACCATCCCGTCGTCGATCGCGTCCGCGAGCGCCTTGTTGGCCGCGAAGAGATGGGTGTTGATCTTCCAGCGGGCCTCGGTTGGCGCCGTCCGGGGCGTCGCGTCTGGGGTCGTCCGGAGCGTCGCGGCCGGCCCCGCGGCGCGCCCGATCAGCGCGACGGCGAGGATGGGGCCACTGAACAGGGCAAGCGTCGCGTGACTTGCGGCTCTCATGGGCGGCCTCCAGGACGTCACGGTGAACCGGCGGTGACCGACACCTGCGCCGCCGGGGGCGCTGGCGCGAAGGCCCGGCCGTGCCCGTCGCCGATCGCTCTGACGGTGAGCGAGTGGCTACCCGCCGCCGGCCAGGTCAGGCTGAGCACCAGGTCGGCGCCCGGGGCGAACGAGCAGGCACCGCGGCCCGACTGCCACTGGCACCCGGCGGTGGCGGCCGGGGTCGCGTTGCCAGTCCAGCTCACCTGGTAGGTCACTTTGTCGAGATAGGGGTAGCAGGTCGGCATCCGCACCCGGTAGACGACGGGCTGGCCCGCCACGACCTGCGACGGGCTGGTGACCAGCGGCACGAAGGCCGTCGAGCCCCCCGGCGCGAGATCGCGGAACCAGAGGTGCTTGCCCCGCATCAGACTGGTGACGAACGGGCTACCCACGACGTTCCGCATCACCAGCGCTTCGGCCCTGAGCTCCACTCCCCAATCGAGATCCCCAGTGAGCGCGTGGTTGGTCTGGGCCGTGGTCGGCCCGCCCGACGTCTGGCTGGCCGCCACCGCGCCGCAGCCCCAGGCGGCGCCGAGCAGATAGGGCTGAGGCCCCGCCCGGGCGCTCAAGGCCTGATAGTTGAAGTTGAGCTGGAGCGCGGTGTAGATCGCCGGCTTGAGCGACACCCGCCCCTGGATCTGCGCGCCCTGGCTCGCCGAGGTGGGCGCCGGCGCGCCCTTCGCCGCGGCGCGGCACCCGCTGCCGCTGCACGAGAAGCTGAACCTGGTCGGGTTGGCGCTCTCGATCTGGAACCGGCCGTCGGCCTGGCCGTCCGCGCTCACCTCGATGTTGCCCTCGACGTAGGCGCTCACGTCGATCTCCGAGACCGGCACGCCGGCGATCACGATGGGAAAAACCTGGATCGGAATCACCGGCCCGCCGGTCGGCGGAATGGTGTACTGCTTGCGGAAGCTGCCGGTCGCCGTCACCGTGGCCGCGAGCGCCTCGCCGACTGTCATCACACCGTCCGCCGAGAGCGCGCGGGGCCGGACCGCGAACGGCAGGCAGGGGATGTAGAAGAGGTCGAGCTGGGCCGCGAAGTCCGCCTCCATCGGGATGCCGACCGTCACGCGGCCCTTGACCGACCCCGAGGCCGACCCCTTCGACTTCGACTGCTCGAGATCGATCGCCATCGACGGCGTGATCGCGAAGCGGACCGGAATGTCGGGGAGCGACAGCACGTCTTCGGTGAAGCAAGCCTGGGTCTCGTTCCAGGCCAGGGAGAGTTGCTTGGCGCCGTCGTTCCACGCGTCGGTGGCTCGCTTGCGGAAGCGCTCGAACTCCGCGGCCGTCATCTCCCAGGCCTGCTCGAGGGTCTGCTCGACCGCCTGCTGGGCGCAGTTCATCGAGATGACCCCGTTGCAGTCGTCGCCGTCGTCGGTCTCCGGCTCGATCGGCTTCATGCTGGCCGGCACCGGATGGGTCTGGATCCACTGCTCGGCCAGCTGGGTGTTGACCAGGTAGGTCGCCGGCTCGCCGACCGCGAGGGTGCGCACATGCATCCCGAGGAGCGTCCGCACGCCTGGCGAGAGACCGGTGGCCTGCTCGATGCCTTTCCGGCCGCGCACCTCGACGACCGTGCCCGTGGTGCTTCGCCCGTTGACGATCCCGGTGACTGACCGGCTCTGGACTCGGGCGGCGCTCGGGACGCGAGTCGTGGTCGGCTTGTACGGGGTGCCGTACGCGATCGACGGCTTCGGATATGCGCCGCCCACCCTGGCCACTGGTGAAGGGACCTGAGCCCGAGCACCGGGCGCGGGCGCCGGCGGCGGCACTGCAGTTGGAGGCGGGCTCGCGGCCCGGGGCGCCGCCGTCACCGGCGTGCCAACGACGGCGCAGCACGACTGGCGACCATCGAGACTCACCTGTCGG
This sequence comes from Gemmatimonadales bacterium, assembly GCA_050184075.1. Classification (GTDB taxonomy): domain Bacteria; phylum Gemmatimonadota; class Gemmatimonadetes; order Gemmatimonadales; family GWC2-71-9; genus SHZU01. Next base: position 21,075 of record JBFXAS010000005.1, on the reverse strand, counting down.
GCCGACAGGTCGACGTACACCTGCTGGCTGACCCGCAGTCGCGCGAGGAGGACTCGATCGCGAACCTGGAACTTGAGGGTCGATCCGGTCGTCGCCTCGGTGGCCGACACCAGACCCGTCCGGGTGTCGACGGCGGTGACCTGGTAGCAGCATTTGAGCTGCGCCTGGGCGCGCGCGGGCAGTGCCAGCAGCGCGCTAATGGCGATGACGATCCACATGGAGCGACCTCCCCTGGCTGGAAGCGAGGCGGGCCCTGGCCCGCCGCTGCCAACAGGTCGCCGATCACGAGGCCGCCGTTACAGGCGGGCCGGCTCCTTGCCGCCCTTCCGGACCGTCCGTATGATCGTAGCGGGCGCCGACCCCCCCGGGTCGCGGCGCCACTCACCCTCCTCCCGACGACCGTGCCGAACGAGCCCCGGCAGCCCGGTCCGACCTCACCGGCGCCTCAGGCGGCCGAGCCGCTGGACGAAACGGAGTTGGCCGCCCGGTACTGGGACCGGATCCGACTCCTCGCCCTGCGTCGGCTCCGGGACTCCGCCGCTGCCGAGGACGTCGCCCAAGAGACGATCCGGCTGGTGGGCGAGGCGCTCCGCGCCGGCCGGGTAGAGAACCTCGACTCACTTCCGGGATACGCCTTCCGGACCGCGCAGCACCTCTGTCTTCAGCGATTCCGGTCGACCAGCCGCGAGACCAAAGCGCTGGAGCGGTTGCAGACGGAGCCGGGCGCCGACCGCCCGGCGGCGGACCCTCTGGTGGCGCTGATCGGCGAGGAGCGCCGGGTCTCGGTGCGCCGGGCGGTCGGCCAGCTCGCGGCGAACGACCGGGAGCTGCTCCGGTGCCTCTATTTCGACGACCTCGACTCCGCCGCCGTCGCCGCACGGCTCGGGATCACGGCGGAGGCGCTTCGGGTCCGCAAACACCGCGCGCTGCGACGCCTGGCCGTCGTGCTCGGCGATGCCAGCGAGGATGTAACGAGATGAGCCCGCACGGGACCTTGGTGTGATGGACGAACCGACGATCACCTGCGATCGAGTCGACGCGCTCGAGCTCGACACCCGCTACCTGGCCGGCACGCTCACCGACGAGGAGGCCGAGGCGTTCGAAGCCCACTACTTCGGGTGCGACCGGTGCTGGGGCCTGGTCCGCCAGGGGTCCGAGATTCGCGCGGCCGGTGCCGACGCCGTGGCGGGCCCGGCCCGTGCGGCCGGCGCTCGCCGATGGACGCGGTGGAGCTGGATCCCGCTCGCCGCGGCGGCGGCCGCGCTACTCTGGGTCGCGACCGGGGACCGCGGTGGGATCGCGACCGACCCGGGCGACACGGTGCGGGGCGACGGCGACAGCCTGATGGTGAGGTCGGAATCGGATCCGGCCGGCATCGCCGCCGCCTGGCGCGCGGTGCCGGCGGCGTCGACCTATCTGGTCCGGCTCTTCGAAGCGGACGGGACCCTCCGATGGGAGCGGCGGCTCAAGGACACGACGGTCTCGATCGCCCGTGACTCGCTTCCCGGCGCGAGCGGCGCGCTCTTCTGGCAGGTCCAGGCTCTCGATCCGGTCGGCGCCACCCTGGTGCGATCGGCGTTGATCGAAGTCACTGCGGCTCCGGGACGCTGACGGCGTGCGCGCCGGCCCCTGCGCGCGTGCCGCGCTCGTCGGGGTGGCCCTCGCGCTCCTCGCGGCATGCCGGGATCTCTCGCCTCCGCCGCCCTCGCCGTTCGCCACCGCCGACAGTCTCCTGGCGGAGCGCCGATTCGCCCAGGCGCATCCGCATTTCCGGCGGCTCCGCGACTCGCTGGCCGCCACGACGGACACCGCCGGGTGGTGGAAGGCGCAGCTCTGGTGGGCGCAGACGCTCCTCCGTCTCGGCCGGGCCGACAGCAGCGAGGCCGCGATCCGCGACGCCCTGGCGCTCGCGGGCACCGATCCCGCTCGTCAGGGCTGGACGCTCTGGCTGCGCTGCGGCGTCTCCTCCCGGCTGGGACGGTTCGAAGCGGCGATCGCCGATTGCGGCCGCGCCCGTGAGCTGGCGCGGCAAGCGCCCGACGGCGAGCTCGAGGCCCGGGTTCACTTCGCGCTCGGCACCATCTACTCGCGCCGCGCGCTCTACCGGCAATCGGTGGCGGAGACCGAGCGGGCGCTCGAGCTGGAGCGGCGTCATGGGCGGGTCCCGCAGCAGCTGGCCGGGGTGCTCAACAGCATGGGCGTCGAGTACGCGGCGGTGGGCAGGCTGCCGGACGCGGCCGCCGCGTACGAGGAGGGCCTGGCGCTGGCGCGGCGCCTCGCCGACACGTCGACCGCCAGCGTCCTGATCAGCAACCTCGCGGCGCTTCGCTCCTATACCGGCCGGCTCGATCTCGCGATCGAGCTGATGGAGGAGTCGCTCCAGCTCGCTCGCGCGGTCGATGACAGCTCGTCGATCGGCTACGCCCTCACCTGGCTCGGCGACTACTACCGCAAGGCCGGCAACCGGACCGAGGCGCGGGCCCGCCTCACCCAGGCGCTGGCCATCTCCCCGTCGCAGGTGCCGGCGGTCTACCGGGTCGGGGCGCTGGTCAATCTCGGCCTGATCGAGATGGCGGAAGGCAGTCCCGGGCAGGCGGCGACGACGCTGGAGGCCGCCCTCCCGGAGGCGGTGCGCAGCGGCTTCGGGCTGGAGCGCTTCGAGATCCACGCCGCGCTCGCCGCGCTCGCGATCGGGCGGCGCGACGCCCGGGAGGCGCGCCGACAGGCGGGCCAGGCCCGGTCGATCGGCGACTCGCTCGGCTCACCGGATGTCGAGTTCCGCACCCTGGAGCTGGAGGGTCGGGTTCGCGAGATCGAGCCTCGCTCGGATCCCACCGGCCCCTTCCTCCAGGCGATCGAGCTGCTGGAATCGTGGCGCGGCCGGCTGGCGATGGGCGATCTGCGGCTGGGCCTGGCGGAGCCGCGGTGGAGCGTCTTCGAGGGCGCGATCCGCACCCTGCTTGCGCGGGGCGACACGGTGGCGGCGTTCGAGGTCTCCGAGCGGGCGCGGGCCCGGCAGCTGCTCGAGATCCTGGCCGAGCGGAACCCCTCCGACAGCGCCTCGCCGGCCGCCGGACTCAAGCAGCGGCTCCGGGAGCGTTTCGAGGAGCGCGGCGCGCTCGGCGACTCGGCCGCCCGGGTGCTGGACCTCGAGATCGCGGCGCTCACCGACTCCCTCACCGCGATCGAAGCGGCGGAGGTCGCCCGCGATCCCGGCCGGGCGGCGCGCTACCCGCGCCCCACGAGCGCCACCAGGATCCGGACCGCGCTGCTCGGACCGGGCCGGGCGCTCGTCGCCTTCTTCTGGGGCGACAGCACGGTCTATGGCTGGTGGCTCACCCGAGACGCGATCCAGGCCCGGCGACTGGGTCCCTCCGATTCCATGGCGGCGTCGCTCGATTTCCTCCGCGATGCCATCCTCCGCCCGGCCCGGGACACGCTCTGGGTCGGCGCGGCCACTCGGAGCTACGATCGGCTGCTGGGACGGTTTCCGCTCGACACGGCCACCACGCTGATCGCGCTGGTCGACGGTCCCCTCACCCGGGTGCCACTCGAAGCGCTGGTCCCGCGGGCGGGCGGGCCGCCACTCGGCGCCACCCATCGGATCGTCTACGGCCCCTCGGCCTCGGTGCTGGCGGCCCTCACGGAGGCTCCGGTGCCCCGGCGGTGGGAGCGGGCGGTGCTGGCGGTGGGCAACCCTGGCGGACTCCCGGCGCGCGAGCCCGGGTCATCGCTCCGGGGGGGGCCCCGGGCCAATCTGCCTAACGCCGAGCAGGAGGCGCGCGAGATCGTCGCGCTCTACCGGGAGCAGGGGGCCGACCTGCTCACGGGGCGGGGCGCGTCGGTCGATCGCTGGGTGCGACACCGGCCGGCCCGCTACCGCTACCTCCACTTCGCGACCCATGCGACCGCCGACGATCGGGAGCCCGATGGGGGCCAGCTCTTCCTTGCCGGGGGCGCGCTCGACCTCCCCGCCATTCGCCGCCTCCAGCTCACCGCCGATCTGGTGACGCTCTCGGCGTGCGAGACGGCGCTCGGCCGGGAGGTGCGGGGCGAGGGCGTGATCGGCATGGCCCAGGCGTTCCTCGCCGCCGGCGCTCGAGGGGCGCTGGTGAGCCTCTGGCCGGTCGCCGACCGCTCGACCGCCGACTTCATGACCGCCTTCTATCGCCGGATCCACGCCGGCGAATCCGCGCCATCCGCCCTCCTCGCCGTTCGCCGCGACGCGGTAATCTCCGGCGGCCCCGCCAGCCACCCGGCGCTCTGGGCGCCGTTCGTGCTCCTCGGTCTACCACCTTCCGACCCGCGGTAACGCCAGCGCCAAAAAGGTGACACCAGGGTGAGGCCGGTCCGGGCCCGACGCCCCGGGCCGCACCCGCACCTACAGATGGAGGCGCCCGATGGGTTGCGATCTCGGCATTCGGCCAGCGCGTGGTTTCCCGATCCTGGCCCTGGCCGTGCTGCTCTCGGCCGACGGGCTCGGCGCGCAGGCGCCGGCGGCGAATCGGCCCCAATTCAAGGGCATCTGGGAGCCGGTGAGCTACACCGAGGACCTCGATCTGGCCGATGTGTTCTTCGTGACCGCCGAGGTGGGCTGGGCGGCCGGCGAAGCCGGCACGATCATCTACACCCGCGACGGCGGCGCCACGTGGACCGCCCAGCTTGGCGGTGATCCGGCGGCGGCGGAGACGGCAATCAACCGACTCCGCTTCATCGACGAGTACCGCGGCTGGGCCCTCCAGGGCCGGCAGCTCCTCCGCACCGAGAACGGACAGGACTGGGAGCAGGTTCCCGGCGCGATGCCCAACGGGGTGTCGGCCTATTCCTTCGTGTCGCGAAGGCAGGGCGTCGCCGCTGGCACCAGCACCTCGCAGGGGTGGCCGACCGAGGTGTTCCTGACCCGCGACGGAGGCACGACCTGGACATCGGTGGCCGAGTGCCGCCTCCGGGTGATGATCGAAGGGATCAATCGCAACGTCTCGTGCATCATCCGGGCATTCCACTTCCCGACGCCCCAGGTCGGCTACCTCCTGGGATACGTCGACTGCGTCGGCGTAGGGTGCGGCGGTCCGCCAGTCATCGGGAAGACCGAGGACGGTGGGGCGACCTGGCGCTTCTTCGTTGGCCCCGGCGACGTCAAGCTGGCGCAGCTCAAGGACCTCTTCTTCACCGACGAGCGCAACGGCTTCGTCCACGTCTACGTCTATCCGAACGAGCCGAAGATCTTCGCCACCTCGGACGGCGGGCAGACCTGGAAAGGCGTGATCGGCTCACCCGGCCGACAGCTCCGCTTCGCGGATCCCGAGGTCGGCTGGGGATTCGACGAGCGCAAGCTGAGCTTCACCACGGATGCCGGGGCGCGGTGGAGCTCACGGCCGCACCGGTTCCCCGCCAATCCCCGGGCCTTCAGCTTCCCCCGCCGCGATCGAGCCTACGTGGTGGGGGACCATGGGATGGTCTTCCGGTACCGGGTCGTCCCGGCGGCTCAGGCCACGCCACCCGAGGTCGTGGTGACGGCGGCGATGCCCGGATTCAGCTCGCCGCTCGGCGAGCAAGTGGCGCAGCTCGACCAGATCGTCGACTCGCTCGAGCTCCTGGTGCAGCAGCTTCCCACCACCGCCGAGGCTCCGGCCACCGGAGCGACACCCGCGGCGGCGGACTCGGGCCCGCCGCCCGACGGAGCCGACTCGACTGGCGCCGCCGATTCGACCGGCGCGTCGGCCGACCCGGTCTCGCTGGCCATCGGCGACCCGAGCGCACCGCTCGACGCGCCGCTCCCCACCGCGTCGCCCTTCGCGGCCGACTGCTGCGCCCAGCCATTTAGCCGGCTGGAGACCATTCTCGGGGCGATCGCCAACACGCTGCCGCAGCTGATCGGCCGGAACCGCAACACCAACCTGCTCCTGGCCGCGGTCCGGATGTTCGCCGATCTGCCGGGACAGTTCCGATCGGTCAAGGGCGGGCTCGCCGCCTTCCGCACCGCGACCGATCAGGGCGCGGCCATGGCAGCCCTGGCGCAGGTGACGTCGGCGATCGAGACCCTGAAGGCCCAGACCAGCGCCGCGCTGCAAACCGAGCTTCCCCCGCCCGACTTGGGCGGCACGACGCCGTCATTCGACGCGCCGGCGGCCGTCGAGCCGCCCGGCGAGGTCCAGCAGCAGCTCGACGTGGTGTCCGACTCGAACGCGACCGAGGCAAAGCCGAAGGCCGTCGAGGCGGCGAAGAAGGGGCTGGGCAAGCTGCTCAAGAAGAAGGTGAGGGTTCCCTAGCGCGCACGCAGCAACGAGACCGCGGCCTCACTCTCCCGTCGGGCTCACCCCACCACCCTCTCGATCAGGGCGATCGTCGGCCCGGCCAGCCATCCGCCGTCCACTTCGATCGCCGCGCCGGTCACGTAGCTCGCGTCGTCGGCCGCCAGGAAGTGGATCACCGCGGCCACCTCCTCCGGGGTCCCGATCCGCCCGATCGGAGCAATGGTCGAGACCAGCTCCAGCTCCGCCTCCGCACCGGCCTGCTGGTTGATCGGGGTGTCGATCGTGCCCGGGCAGACGCAGTTGACCCGGATCCCCCTGGGTCCGAGCTCGATTGCCGCCGATTTGGTCAGGCCCACCACCGCCCACTTCGAGGCGACGTAGGCCCCGTAGGTCGGAAAGCCCACCATTCCCGCGATCGATCCCACGTTCACGATGCTGCCCCTGCCCCGCATCGCCGCGACGCCGTGCTTGATCCCGTAGAGCACACCGAAGAGGTTGACGTCGAGATGCTGCTGCAGCGCCTCCCGAGAGAGGCCCGAGACGTCGGTGCCCACCTGGCCGTACCCGGCGTTGTTCACCACGATGTCGATCCCGCCCTCGCGGTCGGCCACCCCCTTCATCAGCGCTTCGACCTGGGCTTCCACGGCAACGTCGGTCCTGACGAAAGTGGCGCCCATCTCCTTGGCCAGTCTACTCGAATCGGATCGGTTGCCGAAGGTCACCTTGGCCCCGGCGGCGACGAAGCGACGGGCGGTCGCGAGGCCGATGCCCGAGCCGCCGCCGGTGATCACAGCGGTCTTGCCCTCGAGAGAAAAGTGCGTCATGGGTCAATGCTCCGCGGGAGGAGAGGCGGGAGGACGGGTCGCCGGGCCGGCGGCCGCCGGAGCGGGTAACGTAGCACGAGGATGGCGGACCGGGCCCGCCCGCCGGTGCCGGTCGGGACGACCGGGCGAGCCCGCGATACCTTTCTCCGAAGGGCGCGGCCGTCGACGTCGGCCGGCCGCGTGACGGCCTCATTCCCCCCGACCGGGCGGCACGACCATGACCCACTGGCACGCCTTACCTGCGATCGCCCTGGCCGCCGTGCTCGGCGCGCGGCCGGCGGACGCCCAGGCGCGAGCGGCGATCGACCTGGTGACCCACTCCGAGGTCACCATCGACCGCACGGCCGCGGCGGTCTGGCCTCGGATCGTGGACCCCTCCGCCTGGAAGCAGGGCGCCACGCTCCGGCACCACGCGGGCCCGGCGGGCGCTGTCGGTGAGGTCTTCGCCGCGCTCGAGCCCGGCGACCCCGGCAAGGTGGCGTTCTACGTCGAGAACGTGGAGCTCGAGCCAGGCCGGCGGCGAACCATCAAGCTGATCGCCCCCGGTGCGGGCGGCAGCGGCGGGGCATTGATCGGCTACGCCAGCTGGACGCTCACGGAGCGTGGCGGCCGGACGGTGGTCCGCTACGACGTCTACTCCGAGACGGTGCTCGAGGCTGCGCAGGCCGCGGCGACGAGCGCAGCGGAGCGCCAGAAAACGGAGCGGACGGCGCGCGAGACCAGCCAGGCGCGGTTCGCCCGCGAGCTGGTGGCGCTCAAGCGGCTGGTCGAGGGTTCGTAGCAGCAGCCGGTCTCGGTGGCCCGGCGCCGCGGCCGAATCCAAGCGCTCCCGACCACCGTCTGTATCTTGACCCGCAGCTTCTCCTCTCAGCCCGGCCCAGGGGTCACCCATGACACGCAAGCCCGCGCGACACGCGTTCCGATTCCTCGCCCCGCTGCTCGCGGGAGCCCTGCTCGCCGCACCCGCGGCGAGCCTCGCCCAGTCGAGCAGCCGGGTTCCCGGAGACCAGTGGCAGCGCTACACCGACGTGACCGAGGCCGGCTTCGACCCGGCCAAGCTCGACGCCGCGCGCGCCACCTGGGAGACCCTGCCCTCCTCGGCCTTCCTGGTGATCGCCGACGGCGCGGTGGTGTCCGCCTGGGGCGACGTCGGGCGCCGCTACATGTGTCACTCGGTGCGGAAGAGCTTTCTCACGGCGCTCTACGGGATCTACTGGGACCGCGGTCAGCTCGAGCTGAACAAGACGCTGGCTGATCTCGGGATCGACGACGACCCGGACCCGCTGCTCCCGGGCGAGAAGCAGGCGCGGATCCTCGACCTGCTCAAGGCCGCTCCGGCGTGTTCCACCCCGCCGCTTACGCCGGTCGCACCGACTCGCGGCCCCGCGGCAGCGAGGGGCCCGGGCGCTATTTCGCCTACAACAACTGGGACTTCAACACCGCCGCCGCGATCCTCAAGCAGGAGACGGGGGCGGACGTGTTCGAGGCGTTCGACGAGCACTTCGGCCAGCCGCTCGGGATGGAGGACTGGCGAGTCTCCGACGGGTACTACCACTACGAGCGCGACAAGTCGCGGTACCCGGCCTACCCGTTCCGGATGTCGGCGCGCGACGCGGCGCGCTTCGGGCTGCTCTACGCCCGGGACGGTGTCTGGGGAAGTCAGCGGATCCTCTCCGAGCATTGGGTCCGGCGGAGCTCCGCGCTCTACTCGATCGACAACGACGTGATGGGCTACGGCTTCATGTGGTGGGTGTTGCGCGAGCCCCGCTTCGCGCGCTATGGGATGTACGCCGCGCTTGGCGTCGGCAACCAGATGATCGCGGTGCTGCCCAAGATCGACCTGGTGATCGTGAATCGGGCCAACACCTACGAGGGAGAGGGCACGCCGACCAGGCAGCTGCTGGCCCTGGTCGAGCAGGTCCTCGAAGCCCGGACCGGCCAGCCGGTCGCCGAGCCGCGACTGGCTCCCCTCGAGGTCGCCTCCGACCCGAAGCTGACCAGCGTGCCCGGCGCACGCCTCGGCGAGTTCGCAGGCGAGTGGAGCTACCCCGCCGCTCCGCTCGGCCTGCCCGCCCGCACCACGGCGACGCTCACGCCGGGCGACGGACACCTGGTGAGCCATTCGCCCACGGCGGGCACCTTCAAGCTCTACCTCCAGGACGACGGGAGCCTGTACGAGGAGGACAGCCAGCGGCGCTACCTGCCGGTCCGCGACGAGGCGGGCCGGTTTGCCGGGATCGCCGACGAGCGGTCCCTGGTGTCCGCCGCCATGCTGGCCGCCGCCGACGGCCAGCGCGATCGTGCCAGCAGGATCCTGGCGATGGCGGAGCGCTCGTCGAGCGTGACCGTCGGCGCGGGCAAGGCGGTCGTGGCCGTGCTCGCGGGGCGGCGCGCCGCGGCTGACGGCGCCGTGCGGCGGCTGGCCGCGAGTCACGACCCGGCCGAGGTGGAGGCCGAGGTCAACGGCCTGGGCTACGGGTTGCTCCGCGCCCAGAAGGCGAAGCAGGCCCTGACGGTGCTGGAGATGAACGCCCGGGTCTTCCCCGACGCCTTCAACGTCTGGGACAGTCTCGGCGAGGCCCACGCGGCCCTCGGCCAGAAGCGCGAGGCGATTCGCGCGTACGAGCGGTCGCTCGGGCTCAACCCGAACAACACGAACGCCCGCCAGCTGATCTCCCGGCTCCGCGGCGATTCCCCGCCGCCGGACCGGGAGTGAGAGCACCCGGGGCCGCGCCCGATCGCCTGACGGCCGGGCGTGGTCGCGTCCGGCCCAGTCCACATGCCCAGGAGACCTCGATGTCACCGACTCCATCGCGGAACCCAGCGCTCGCCGTCGTCCTGATCGCCTTCGCCGCCGGGTGCGAGCCTGCCGATCCGGCGCCGGCGATACCCGAGCCCGAGTTCACGCTGACCGCCGAGCAGACGCACAACCGGTTCAGCGCCGCGATCGCGCCGGCGATCCGGGTGCCGTCGGGCGCGGTGGTCGAGGTCTTCACGAAAGAAGCCTCGGACGGCCAGCTCACGGCGGAGTCGGGGCTCGACGCGCTCGCGGCGGTGTCGTTCGACCCGATCCACCCGCTCACCGGTCCGGTCTACGTCGAGGGCGCGGAGCCGGGCGATCGGCTGGCCGTGGACCTGCTGCAGATCGAGGTCGGCGACTGGGGTTGGATGGCGGTGGTGCCGGGCTTCGGCTTCCTTGCCGACGAGTTCAGCGAGCCCTGGCTCCGGACCGTCCGCTTCGCGCCCGGCGACACGGTGGCCCGCTTCGCGCCGGGGGTGGAGATCCCGCTCCGGCCGTTCGCCGGGGTGATGGGGGTCGCGCCACGCACCGACTCGATGCTCTCGACCATTCCGCCGCGGGCCAACGGCGGGAACATGGACAACCGGCATCTGGTGGCGGGGACGACGGTCCACTTCCCGGTGTTCGTGCCGGGCGCGCTGTTCTCGATCGGAGACACCCACGCGGCCCAGGGCGACGGCGAAGTGTCCGGCACCGGAATCGAGGCGCCGATGCGGATCGTCTACCGGCTTCGGCTCGAGAAGGGGGCCCGCCCGATCGAAGAGCCGCAGTACGAGTCGGCGGACTACTACGCGGTGACGGCCTTCGCCGAGGACCTCGACGCCGCCGCCACGAAGGCGACCCGCTACATGATCGACTACCTCGTCGCCGAGCACGGGCTCGAGCGCACCGAGGCATACGTGCTCTGCTCGCTCGCCGGGGATCTCAAGATCAGCGAAGTGGTGGACGTGCCCCACGTGCTGGTGAGCATGCACATCCCGAAGCGGGTCCTCCCGCGACGGGGCTCCTGATCCGACGACTCAGGACCAGACAGACAGCGGAACTCACCACGGAGCCGCGGGCCGCAGCGCTACTCGCGGTAGTGGCACCCCACGCTGGCCTTGTTGCTCCAGGCGGCCATCGCCACGATCACCGCGGTGCGGGCCGCGTTCCGGAGACCAATCAGGTCGTCGCTGAGCGAGCTCACCCGATAGAACTGCTCGATCTCGGTCTCCTGGTGGCGGAGCTCGCGCACCGCCCGCGCCAGCCGCGGCGTGGTGCGGACCAGCCCGACGTAGTGCCACATCACGTGCTGGATCACGCTCAGGTCCTGCTGGATCAGCGCGGGGTCGGGTGGCTGGGCGTCGTCGACCTTCCAGAGCGGAATGTCCGCGGCCGGGTGCGCCGGCCGCTCGGGCAGGGTGTCGCGAATCCGGCGGGCCACCCGCGCGCCCCAGACCAGACCCTCGAGCAGGCCGGTGCTGGCGAGGCGATTGGCGCCGTGGACACCGGTGCAGGCGACTTCGCCCACGGCCCAGAGCCGCTCGATGGTGCTCTCTCCCCACTCGTCCACCCAGACGCCGCCGCAAGCGTAATGCGCGCCGGGCCGGACCGGCACCAGGTCGCGGGTGATGTCGATCCCGAACCGCCGGCAGGCCTCGAGGATGTTGGGAAAATGCTGTCGGATCCGATCCTCGGCGATGTAGCTCCGGAGGTCGAGGTAGACGTTGGGGACGTCCCGCTCGAGCATCTCGCGGTAGATGCTCCGCGAGACCACATCGCGCGGCGCCAGGTCGGCCCGCTCCGGATCGTAGCGCTGCATGAACGGCTCGCCGTCGGCGTGACAGAGCCGAGCGCCGTCGCCGCGCACCGCTTCGGTCACCAGCAGGCTGGGCGCTTGCGGGTGGAAAAGCGTGGTGGGGTGGAACTGGACGAATTCCAGGTTGATCACCCGGGCGCCGGCCCGGTTGGCCATCGCCACGCCGTCGCCTCGCGATCCCGCGGGGTTGGTGGTGCCGAGATAGATCTGCCCGAGCCCGCCCGTGGCAAGCACGGTCTGCCGGGCGAGGCAGCGCACCACCCGACCGCTCGCCTGCTCGAAGAGATAGGCGCCCACACAGGTCTGAGGCTGATAGACGGCCAACCGGTCGAGGCCGTGGTGCGAGGGGGTGAGCAGGTCGATGGCGGTATAGCCGGTGAGCAGGGTGATCCGCGGATGAGCGCGGACCGCCCGGGCGAGCGCGTCGGCGATCGCGGCGCCGGTGGCGTCGGCCGCGTGGATGATTCGGGGCAGCGAGTGGCCGCCCTCGAGCGCCAGCGCCAGCGACCCGTCGGCTTCGCGGTCGAAGGGCACCTTGACCCGCTCGAGCAGGATCCGGTCGACCAACTCTGGACCCTCGCGGGCCAGCGTCATCACCGCATCGGGATTGCAGTGCCCGGCCCCGGCCACCTCGACGTCCCGGGCCAGCCGCTCGGGCGAGTCGTCCTTGCCCCGGTAGATGATCCCACCCTGGGCCCAGCTGGTGTTGGACTCCTGGCGGCTCGCCGCGCGGGCCACCATGGTGACCGGCACGCCGGCGTCGGCCAGCTCGAGAGCCACGGTGGCGCCGGAGATCCCGGCGCCGATCACCAGGACCTCGACCTCGACGGGATCGGCGAGGGTCGCGGGCTCCGCCCCCGGGGCGGGCATCAGTCGCGCTTGCCGGCGGGACCGATGGCGAGCATCCGCTCGACGGCGCGCGCGGCACGCCGGCGCACGTCCTCGGGGACTTCGATCACGTAGCGATTGTGGAGCAGGGCGTCGCGGGTGGCCTCGAGGGTGATCTGGCCCATGTGGGGGCAGCGCACGCTGCAGAGCCGGAGCAGCTCCTTCCCGGGATTCGCGGCCATCACGTTGTCGCCCATCGAGCACTCGGTGAGCATCAGGAAGCGGGGCGCGTCGCTCCGCTCCACCTCGCGGATCATCGCCGTGGTGCTGCCCGAGAAGTCGGCGGCCTCGACCACCTCGGGGCTGCACTCGGGGTGGGCCAGCACCATCACGTCGGGAAATTGCGCCCGCGCGTCGGTGATGTCCTGGACGGTGAACTGCTCGTGGACCTCGCAGCGCCCTCGCCAGCCGACCATCTCGTACTGAAGCTCCGGATCGTCGGGCGGGGCGTCGAGCGTGGGGAAGATGATCCGTCGGCCGGTCTCCCGGGCCACGTTCTTGGCCAGGTACTCGTCGGGCAGGAAGATCACGGTGTCGGTGCCGAGCGACTCGACCACGGCCACCGCGTTGCTCGAGGTGCAGCAGACGTCGGTCTCCGCCTTCACGTCGGCGTAGGTGTTGACGTAGGTGACCACGGGCACGCCCGGGTAACGGGCCTTGAGCCGGCGCACATCTTCCGCGGTGATGCTGGCGGCGAGCGAGCAGCCCGCGCGGAGCGAGGGCAGCAGCACCAGCTTCTCGGGGCTCAGGATCTTGGCGGTCTCCGCCATGAACTTGACCCCACAGAAGACGATCACATCCTTGTCGGTGCTGGCCGCGATCCGGGAGAGCTCAAGGGAGTCGCCGGTGTAGTCCGGCACCGAGTGGAAGAGCGCCGGCTCCATGTAGTTGTGGCCCAGGATCAGGGCGTTGCGCTCGGCCTTGAGGCGATTGACCTCTTCGGCGAGCTCGGCCTTGTAGCGGAGCTCGACATCGGGGACGACGTCGTGGAGCTTCGCCTTGAGCTGTTGGTACAGAGTCTCGGTCGCCATGCCCTCGTCGGGTTCGTCGCCGCGCCGCGCCGCCCTCCGGCGTCGCCAGCGGGCGGCCAGATTCCGTTAGAAAGGTAACCCGAGTGACCCGCGAACGAGCCCGGGCTACGGAGGGTGGTGCTTCGCCGGCGAGCCTCGCCGCAACGATCGACCAGCGATTCGCAGAGGGCCGCTGGCTCATCGCGGGGTGGGTCTCGATCCTGACGGGGGTGATCGGGTTCGGGCCCGGAGGCAGCCGGGCGGTAGTTCCGACCCTGTGACCGGCATCGTGCCTCCGTGGCCGTGTAGATTCGAGCCGATGTCCGACACCACCCCGGCCGCCAGGGCGGTCCTGACCGAGGTTCGTCGCGGAATGCGCCCGGCCGATCGGCTGCGGGAGGCCATCGCATTGAGCGAGGCCATGCGCCAGAGCGCCTTGGACCGGCTCAGAGCAGCGCACCCGCAGCTGTCGGAGCGGGAAGTGGTTCGCTTGCTGGTGCAGGAGCGCCACGGGATATCGCTCCCCCCGCCCGCTCCGTGATGGCCGGCCCCGCCATCCCAGCGCCGGCGATCGTCGCCGCCCTCGACCGATGCGGAATTCCGTTCATGGTGACTGGATCGATCGCAGCGGCGCTCCATGGCGCGGCTCGGTCGACTCTGGATCTCGATTGCGTGATCAGCCCCGCGCCCGGACAGCTCGAACGATTCGTGGCGGCGCTCGACCCGGCGGCGTTCTACGTCTCCCTCGATGCCGCGCGGGAGGCCCTGGCCCAGCGGACCCTCTTCAACGTCATCGACCTGGCGACAGGGTGGAAGGTCGATCTCATCGTTCGGAAGGATCGGGAATTCAGCCGGGTCGAGTTCGACCGCCGCCGGCCGGTGGAGGTTGGCGGGACGTCGGTCCAGGTGGCGACGGTCGAAGACGTGATCCTCTCGAAGCTCGAATGGGCCCGTCTCGGCGACTCCAGGCGGCAGCTCGAGGACGTTGCGGAGCTGCTCCGGATCAACGGGCCGGATCTCGATCGCGACTACCTCGATCGTTGGATCGACGCGCTTGGGGTTCGGGCCCAATGGCGAGAGGCAGCCGCGATGCCGTAGCGATCACCGATCGCGAGTGACCGAGCCAGGGACTCAGGCGACCTGTGGGCCCAGGCGGGGCGGTGGCAGACTCGCGGCCCCTGCTTCGATCCAGATCGTGTGACGGCGCCACCCCACTGAGGGGGACCAGGTCCGTCGAACGGTACCCCAACGGCCCAACGGACGAACTCGGCAGCGGTCCCGTCGGTGACGCGCCGCCGATCACCGCGGAGCGGGCTTCGTCAGCCGGCGGAGCACGTCCCCGTCCTCCGCATACTCCCGCTGGAGCACGGCGAGCTCCGCGTCGATCATCTCCCGGGTCCACCAACGGCCCCGGATCATCAGGCCGCGGATCGCGCGCGTGTTGCCGATCTCCGCGAGTGGATTCGCGTCCAGCAGCACCAGATCGGCCCTCGCCCCGGGCACCACCACGCCGAAGTCGCCCTCGAGGCGGAGATAGCGCGCGGCCTCGGAGGTGGCCGCGGTGAGGGCCTGATAGGGGGTGAGTCCGGCCTCGACGAAGAGCGCCAGCTCGCGGTGGACCATGTATCCGGTGGCCGAGACGTCGGTGCCGACCAGGAGCGGCGCGCCGGCGTCGCTCAGGGCCCTGACCAGGGCGAGCCGCACCGAGCGGGTGCCGGTGATGCCGGCGCGCTCGCGGGGGCCGTAGAGATCGTAGAGCCAGGCGATGCCCGCCGGGGTCGTGGGATGCTCCCACCGCTCCTGCTCGCCGGCGGCCCGCGTCGGTCGGTCGAGCTCGGTCACCGTGTTGTCCCAGAGGGCCAGGGTCGGGACGTTCCACACCTCGTGGCGGGCGGTGAGGGCCGCCAGAGCCTTCACCTTCGCCGGGCTGCACCAGGCCCAACCCTGGTAGATGTCGGTCGACACCGGGCGCATCGTCACCTCGGGGGCGGCGCAGGCCACGTCGTAGCCGGTCAGGTGCTCGATCGATCGGAGACCCCGGGAGAGCGCGTGCTCGAGCGGCACCGTGATCGGCACGTGGGCCGCGACGGTGAGGCCGACCTCGCGCGCAGTCTCCATCACGGCGTCGAACACGTCGAGGCTCAGGGTCGAGTAGACCTTGACCAGATCGTAGCCGTCGGCCGCCGTCCGTCGGACGAACTCGACCGCAGCGTCGGCGGACGCGAACGAGCGCGGACCCGGAAAGAGCGTCGGGCTGCCGTCCATCACCCCCGAGGACGCGAAGATCCGCGGGCCGAGGAGCTCCCCTCGCGCGATCGCGTCGCGGGTCTCCAGGGTGCGGGCGCTGCCCGCCGGGTCCCGCACCGTCATCACCCCGAACATCAGGTACTGGCGCAGGTTCTGGCTCAGCATCCGGACCCGGCTCTGGTCCCGGCCGTCGAAGGCGAACCCGCCGAAGTGGTTGTGCATGTCGGCGAGGGCGGGAATCAGGTACTTGCCCCGACCATCGATGCGCTCCGCGCCGGCCGGCGCGCACCGCTCGTCGGAGCGGCAGATCGCCGCGACGCGGCCGTCGCGCACCAGCACGGTGCGGTCCGGGAGCACCGTGTCGGAGGTCATCGGAATCAGCGCGACGTGCTCGATCGCGAAAGCGCCGCTCTGGGCCAGGGCCTGGCCGGGGAGCGCCGCCGGCAACAGGCTCCCGATCGGCCAACCCAGCGCGAGCAGGATCGGACCCAGCCGCATCGTCGCTCCCTCCGGCGTTCCGGTCGGGGGGAACCTACGATCCGAGCGAGCTCGATACCAGGGCGGGGATCACCCTCGGCCAGCCCTCGAGGTCTCGACTCACCGAACCCGCGCGGCACACCGGCCGGCGTCAGCCTGTCCGAGACGGTAGGGCCGCCTTCACCGACTCACCTTCATCGCCAACCCGAGCTTCTTCTGGCGGGCACTGGTCACCGCGCTCGTCAGGCGCAGTGACCGGGTGGTCTGCCCCAGCGACTGTTCCAGCCTGAGCATCTGGATGTTCGACGTACCCAAGGTCTCCAGCAGGTCGCCTCCATCGCCACCCGAGCCACCGCCCCCGCCCCCGCCCCCTCCCAGCGCGCCCGAAAGGGCCGCGGAGAGCACGGTGGCGCCGGGAACGATCGACCCCGTCAACCCGAGGGCGATGCCCGCAGACTTGAGCCGCTGGTCCAGCCTGGCCAAGAAGCTGCGATGGCTTCGCTCGGCGGTGCGGAAGGCCTCGGTCTGCCGCTCCCACTCCGCACTGTCGCGGGCCGAAAGGCCCTTAGGCCTCACCTCGGCGGCCAACTCGGCGAGGACGCGATGGACCGCATGGGTGGCGACGATCGCCCGGGCGGTCGAGTCGATCAGGGCGCTCGTCGGCGAGGAGCTGGTGCGGGAGGTTTGGGCGGCGCCGGGCGCCGCGAGGCCGAGCCCCGCAGCCAGCAGAAGGGAGGATCGGACCCGCAACCTGGAATTGGACATGAGACAGCCTCCGAGTCAGGGACAGGCCCACGAAGGGCGGCCCGCGTACCCCAGACACGTGATAAGCGAGCGAGCCGATCACCCCCGCCGGCCGTGACACCCCCAGGGAGGGAGGTCGATTACACGGGGGCCTCGCGCGGAAGCACGGTGACGACCGGCTTCAAGGGGCGGTCTCTCGGCATCCTGGGGGACGGCGGGCCCGAGCCGACACTCCGGGTCGAATGGCTCCGCCGTCGCGATCCGCCGTCGACCCACAAGGCTCGAGTGCGGGCCGCGACTGCTAGCCGGCGGGCTCCAGGTCGGTGACGACGTAGCTGTACTCGTCGTCCGCCGCGTTGCGAATCGGATCGACGACGATCCGGGTGGGGTAGCCGCGCACCGGATCGTACTCGACCTCGAGCGACGCCGCCGGCCGGTCGAGCTCCCGCTCGATGATCGCAAAGAGGCCCGGAACGTCGGGGTAGAGCGAGATGAGCTGCGCTGAGATGGGAAGGCCCGTGTCGACGTCGATCCGCTCGACGGCCACCTCGCCGACGGTCACCTGGACGGTGAGCATCGGACAGAAGCAGCTCCGATGGATGGTGAAGCTGTAGAGGGTCAGGCCCTCCGCCGCCCAGCGCTCGCGAGCCCGCTCGAGCTCCTCCCGCTGCTCGTTGGGTCCAAAGACACAGCCGGCAGCGGCCAGCGTCAGCAGGGCCAGGATGGGCAGTCTCATGGTGAGGCTCCCACGCGGATCAGGGCAAACGGGCGCATCGTCTCATCCGGGGCGTCGGGGCGCAGGCTCATCTTCTATCACTGCGATAGACCCCCGCAACGGCCACTTCGTCACGAGATCCGGGCCACGAGCCAGTGTGGGCTGGACGCGCCGTGCGAACGCGCCCTACTTTGGCACGGTCCACTCGGCCCCCGATTCACCACGGCGCGTCGATCACCGGCTTGGCCCGGGCTCGACGAGCGCCAGCACGGAGCAACGACCAAATGAAGACATACCCCCTCACGATCGACGGCAAGGCGGTGAGCGCAGGCCCGACGGTCGAGGTCCGCAACCCGGCCGACGGCTCGGTCGTCGGCAGCTGCCCCGAAGGCAGCCTGGAGCTGCTGGAGCAGGCCGTCGCGGCCGCGCGACGGGCCTTCCCCGGGTGGGCCGGTCGGCCGGACGAGGAGCGGGTGGCCGCCTTGCAGCGGGTCGCCGAGGTCCTCAAGCAGCACGTCGGCGAGCTGGCGGAGCTGGTGACCCGGGAACAGGGGAAGGCCCAGAGCGGACCGGGCGCCCACCTCGAGGCCGGTGGCTGTGTGGCCTGGACCAAGGTGACCGCCGGGCTCAAGCTGGCCGAGGAGACGATTCAGGACGACGAGACCGGCCGGATCGTGATCAACCGGAAGCCGGTGGGCGTGGTGGGATCGATCACCCCGTGGAACTGGCCGCTGATGATCGCCACCTGGCACATCATGCCGGCCGTGCGGGTGGGCTGCACGGTCGTGATCAAGCCCTCGCCGTACACCCCGCTTTCCACCCTGCGGCTGGTGGAGCTCCTGAACACCGTCCTCCCGCCGGGCGTGGTCAACGTGGTGACCGGCGACGCCGAGGTGGGGAGCCGGATGGTGACCCATCCGGACATCAACAAGATCGTGTTCACGGGATCGGTGCGCACCGGGAAGTCGGTGATGACGGGCGCGGCCGAGACGCTCAAGCGGCTGACGCTCGAGCTGGGCGGCAACGACGCGGGAATCATCCTGCCCGGCACCGACGTCGAGCCGCTGCTGGAGAAGCTCTTCTGGGGCTGTTTCATCAACGGAGGCCAGACCTGCGCCGCGCTCAAGCGGCTCTACGTCCACGAGGATCAGTACGAGGAGGTGGTGAAGGCGTTCGCGGACTACGTGTCGAAGATCCCGGTCGGCAACGGCATGAACCCCGAGACCCTGGTGGGGCCGCTCACCAACGCGATGCAGCGTGACAAGGTGAGCGCCTACGTCGACGAGGCGCGGGAGAAGGGTGCCAGGGTGGTGACCGGCGGGGTTCGGCCGGAGGGTCCCGGGTTCTTCTACCCGCTCACGGTGGTCGCCGACGCCACTGACGACATGCTGCTGGTGAAGGAGGAGCAATTCGGTCCGGCGGTGCCGATCCTCAAGTACAAGACGGTGGAGGAGGCGCTCCAGCGCGCCAATTCGCTCGAGGTCGGGCTGGGCGGCTCGGTCTGGGGCAACGACGCGGGCGAGGCGGCGGCGCTCGCCTCCCGGCTGGAGTGCGGGACGGCCTGGGTCAACCAGCACGGCGGGCTCCACCCGCTGGCGCCATTCGGCGGGGTCAAGTGCTCGGGAATCGGCGTGGAGTTCAACGTGGACGGTCTCAAGGAGTACACCACGATCCAGGTGATGAACGTCGCCCGCTGAGACTCGCCAGGGCAACGCGGCAGGAGATCGCCCGGCAGACGGCCGGCGCCACCAGCGAGCCGATCAGGGCCGCGGCGCGACGAAGCGGGCGATCCTCCTGCCGCGATAGGTGCTGCCCACCCAGATCTCGTCGCGGACGCTGAGCGCGGTCGTGCCGGCCGCGAAGTGCTGGTTTGCCGGATAGGCCCGGACCAGCTCGCGGGCGCGCAGGCTCTTCGGATCGATCGAGGCGACGCTGGT
The DNA here is from genome assembly GCA_050184075.1 of Gemmatimonadales bacterium. Lineage (GTDB taxonomy): Bacteria > Gemmatimonadota > Gemmatimonadetes > Gemmatimonadales > GWC2-71-9 > SHZU01. The sequence goes on along the minus strand of JBFXAS010000005.1, from coordinate 1,381 downwards.
CGCCACCTCGCTGCAATCGTGATTGCCCAGGCAATCGCTGAGGATAGCCTCCACCGTCCCCTGCTGTCCGGCGACGAGCAAGGAGATGTCCGTCTGCCAGCGGAGGTTGTCGGGATGGAAGTCGATCGCGATCTCCCGCCGGGTCGGACTCGACTGGCCGCGGGAGAGCTCGATCAGCTTCCGCGCGCCCCACTCGGCCAGATAGAGCCGCTTCCCGTCGGGCGACGCCTCGAGCCCGTTCGGACCGGACCCCTCGCTGCCGGGGATCTTGGACCAGCCTTGCCCGGGACTCCATTCCCAGACGTCGCCGGTCTGCTCCCCCCGAGCGAGCTGCTCGCGCACCCGCGCGCCGGCGGCGCCGAGAAACCCGCCCAGGCTCCGGTCGAGGAAGTTGCTGAGCGCAAAGCCATGGTCGGGCAGGACGGCGACGCTGTTGCCCGTCACCCCTTCTGGAGCGATCGCGCAGCCGATCCACGCGATCGCCGGCGCCCTGCCGCGGGCGTCGAGCTCGAAGACCTCGACCGACTCCCGCCCGGTATGATGGACGACGTAGAGCGTGTGCACACCGTTCGCGCCCGCCCGCAGATTGATGCCGTGCGCCCGGAATCGCCGTTCCTCCATCTCCCGACCGGCCAGCGGGCCGGGGCAGGCGGCGAAGCGGGTCCGGTCGAGCTTCGGATCGGGGGAGAAGAGCGTGACCTCCGAGCCGTCGCGCGTGTCCACGGCTCGGAGCACGCCGGAGAGCACGATCCAATCCGAGCCGGGGATGGCGACCATGTCCTCGGCCGTGGCCGAGAGGCAGAGGAACTCGGCCACTCCCACGCCGCCGCAGTCCTGCGCCAGCACGGGTCGCGGCCCGATGGCCGCCGCCGAGAGGCCCACGAGGGCGCTCAGGAGACGGGCCGTGATGCCGGCACACCGCGAGCGAGCCGGCTCCCGTGACTCAGGGCACCGTGGCGGCATCGCCGGAGTCGTCCTTCAGATAGCGGTCGAAGAACTCCAGCATGTCACCGAGCATCTCCTTGTAGTTCTCGCGACCGTACACGTAGTAGGTCTCGTTCGGGTACTTCTTATACTCAACCAGCTTCGAGTGCTTGGCCAGCTCCCGCGCGTACTTCCATCCCGCGTAGTCCGTATCCAGCACGTCGAGCCCGTAGCCGTGGATGATGAATGCCGGCGCCGTCGCGTCCTTGGCCTTGAGGATGGCCGAGCTGCGCCGATAGATGGAGTCGACCTCGGGGGTTGACGGCCACTGGCCCAGCTCGTAGTGCAGCAGCTGACTGTGTTGGAGCACCGGCACGATGTTGTGGAAGTCGCGCACGTCGCCATAGCCAGAGCCCGAGATCGCGGCCTGGAACACGCCGGGCGCGAACGAGATCGC
>JBFXAS010000004.1:0-64566 GCA_050184075.1 Gemmatimonadales bacterium | reverse complement strand
CGGGGTGAAGGCTCGCGGTCGATTCCGGGGCGTCGTGGTGAGCCTGCTCGCCATGCTCTTCGGACTGCTCGGGATCTTCCTGCTGCTGGTCTGATCGATGGCGGACTTCAAGGACCACTTCTCGTCGATCGCGGGTGCCTACGCGGAGTTTCGGCCCCGCTATCCGGCCGGGCTCTTCGACTGGCTGGCCGGCGTCGCGGCGCGGCGCGAGACCTGTTGGGACTGCGCCACCGGAAACGGTCAGGCGGCGAGCGAGCTGGCCCGCCGCTTCCGGCGAGTCGTGGCGACCGACGGGAGCGAAGCCCAGCTCGCCGCTGCCCGGCCCGATCCGAGGATCGAGTACCGGGTCGCGCGTGCCGAGCGGTCCGGCCTGCCCGACGATTGGGCCGACGCGATCACCGTCGCCCAGGCGATGCACTGGCTCGACCCGGACGGCTTCTACCGTGAGGCGGAACGGGTCGCGAGGCCGGGGGCCGTCGTGGCCGTCTGGGGCTACGACCTGCTGGCGATCGAGGCGGGCGTCGATCGGGTGATCGCGCGGTTCTACCGGGAAGCGATGCGACCGTGGTGGGCCCCCGAACGACGACTGGTGGACGACCAGTACCGCTCGTTGCCCTGGCCCTTCGAGCCGCTCGAATTCCCGAGCGTCGCCATGACGGCCGACTGGACCCTGGGGCACCTGCTTGGCTACCTGGGTTCCTGGTCCGCGGTGCGCGCCTGCCTGCGCGAGACCGGGCGCGACCCGGTGGCCGATCTCGCCGGCGAGCTCGAAGCGACGTGGGGGCCGGCCGAGCGGTCGCGATCGGTGTCGTGGCCGCTGTTTGGCCGAGCGGGCCGAGTCCGGAAAGGCGGCCCGGCCCGCGTCTTGGGGCCTTCGCCTCCGAGCTGACCAGGCACCCGGCGGCGGCGCTCACTCTCTAGCGGCGTTACCGGCCCGGGAGTCCCTCCTCGGCCACGACATACGCCATCACCGCCATCGCCGCAACGTTCATCGCGACCTCCCGCGGATCGAGCTTGTCGACGTTGTCCGCCTCGGTGTGGTGGTACCAGAAGTACTTCGCCCCGTCCACGTTGTGGCTCATTCCCGGCACCCCCTCCTGCATGATCGGGCCGATGTCGGCGCCGCCACCGCTCGGCAGCAGGCTGTCGGCGCCGATCCGACCGAGCAGCGAGATGATGTCCGCGAGCACCGGGCGGGCCGGATCCGGCCCGGTGAAGCCGAAGCCGATCGGTCGGAATACCCCGCCATCGGACTCGATCGCGAGCACGTGCTTGGCCAGCTCGGCCCGATGGGCGTCGCGATACGCCTGTCCGCCGCGGCCGCCGTTCTCCTCGTTGGTCCAGCCCACCACCCGAATCGTCCGCCTGGGGCGCAGGCCCAGCTCCTTGATCAGCCGCACCGCCTCCCAGGCGATCACCACGCCGCCGGCATCGTCCATCGCGCCGGTGCCGACGTCCCAGCTGTCGATGTGGCCGCCGATCACGACCACCTCGTCCGGCCGCTCGCGGCCCACGAGCTCGCCGATCAGGTTCCGGGAGAGCGCGTCAGGCAGCGTCCGCGCCTCCATCTCGACCTTGACCCAGGCGCGCTCACCGCGATTCTGCATCCGGTGGAGCATCGCTGCGTCCTCCATCGTGATGGCGAACGCGGGGATCTGCGGCACGTCCGGCTGATAGCGCATTGCGCCCGTATGGGGCGTGCGCATCCCGAACGGCCCGACCGAGCGGATCATCGCGGCCACGGCCCCGACCTTGGCCGCCTCGCTCGCGCCGTTGCCCCGATAGCGCACCGTCGCGCCGTAGCTGGTGAAGGGCACGTCGAAGAGCACGATCTTGCCCCGAGCGTCGTCGGCGCGCGCGGTCAGGTCGTCGAAGCTGGTCACGACCAGCACCTCCGCCGTGATCCCGCCGGCCGGTGTGCCGACGCTCCCGCCCAGACCGAGCATCGGCAGCGCCACCCGCCGCGGCACCACCAGCTCGGCCGATTCCCGGCCCCGAACCCAGCGCGGCACCATCACCGGCTCGCCGCGCACGTTCTCGAAGCCCTCGGCCCGCATCCGTTCCAGCACCCAGTCGATCGCGAGCTCGAGGCTCGCCGAGCCGCTCAACCGATTGCCGAACCGATCGGTCAGCTCGGCCAGTTTGTTCCAGGCGGCGCTGTCGGCCAGCGCCCGATCGATCAGCCGGTTCGCGGTCGCTCGGTGTTTCGCGGCCAGCGGTCCGGCCTGCGCGCGCAGCGGGCCGGCCAGGGTGAGGCCGGCGATCAAGGAAACGAGGGCCGTGCGTCGCATGGGTGTCCCGAGTGCAGTGGGAGACGTGGGGCCGGCGGGCCACCCTCTCGGGTGGGGCCTCGGTCGGGGCCCGCGGAAGATAACCGGCGACTTCCGTTTCCCGCGATTGTCCTGCAGACTCAAGGGAACCGATTCGCGCTGGAGGCCCGATGCTCGACTCGCTGCTGGTTGCCGCCGTGATGCTGGGCTGCGGCGGTACTCCGATGGAGACCCAACTTCCGGTCAACCGCACCCGCGCTTTCTCGCAGTCCATCGACACCCTGGGCGTGGCGTTCGACATTCCGGCCGGGTCGACCCGGGTGGAGGAGGTCCTCCCGGGTGTGCTCGAAGGCTTCGGGCTCGAGATAAACTTCCGGGAGCCGGGCCGGATCGGCACCTGCTACCAGAAGGTCCGCGGGCGATTGGGCGACGTGATGCTCTCCCGTTTCGTCGACTGCGGCGAGACCCGGTCGCTTCCGAACGCCGATCGTTACGAGGTCGCGCTGACCCTGCTGGTGACCGTGGAGCCGGACGACAAGTGGAGCAGGATCCACATCTTCCTGCTGGGCGTGGGACTCGACGGGTCGGGCTCCTCCGCCGGCCGGATCTGGTGCTTCTCCAAGGCGTCGCTCGAGAGGCGGATCGCGCAGATGGTCGAAACCAGGGCCTTGAGCTAGGGGGCCAGATGCGACGCGTAGGCGCTCGACTCGTCGTCCTTGCGGCCCTGGCCTCGCTCACGCCGCTGGTCGCCCGGGCGCAGACGGATCGCTATGCCCGCCCGCCCGCGACCAGTCGCTTCACGGTGCAGAAGAACATCTCGGTCCCGATGCGCGACGGCGTCGAGCTGGCGGCCGACGTGTATCTGCCGACCGCCGGCGGGCGCTTTCCCGTCATCGTGATGCGCACGCCCTACGACAAGAACGGGCTCGCGGGCGAGAACGGCGCGGCGCGCTACTTCGCCGGTCAGGGCTACGCGGTCGTCGCCCAGGACGTCCGCGGCCGCTACGAGTCCGACGGCCAGTACACGGTGCAGTCCAACGATCGCGAAGACGGCTTCGACACCATCGAGTGGGCCGCGCGCCAGCCATGGTCGACCGGCAAGGTCGGCACCTACGGTTGCTCCTATCTTGGCGAGACGCAGGTGCTCCTCGCCGGCGCCCGGCACCCCAACCACCTCGCCGCCGTGCCGCAGGCGGCCGCGGGCGGGCTGGGCTCGGGCGGCGGCTACTGGTCGGCCTTCGGCGCGTACGAGAGCGGCGTCTACTCCCTGAGCTCCGCCTTCGGCTGGTTCCTGAACGCCGGCGCCAAGGACAAGGGCGCCCGTCCGCCGGCCGACGTTGACTACGCCGCCGCGCTTCGCCACCTGCCGGTTGTCGAGATGATCGAGCGGGTCGGTGGGCCCCGGACCGACTTCGAAGACTTCGTGCGCAATCGGCCGGGCAGCGATTACTGGAGCACGCAGGGATACGCGTCCGACACCACCCGGTTCGACGTGCCGGCGCTCCACGTGAACTCCTGGCTCGACTACGGCGCCGAGCAGACCCTCTACCTGTTCGAGCTGTTCGCCAAGAACGGGGTCGGTCGCAGCGCCCGGGAGAATCAGTTCGTCATCATCTCGCCCACCACCCACTGCGGCTCCGAGGGCGCCACCGAGCACACCGTGGTCGGCGAGCTCGACGTCGGGGACGCGCGGCTGGAGTACTGGCGGATCTACCGGGACTGGTTCGACCACTGGCTCAAGGGAATCGACAACCGGGTGCTGGACCGTCCCAAGGTGCAGTACTACGTGATGCACGACGGCTGGCACACCGCTCGGAGCTGGCCGGTGCCCGAGATCCGGACGGTTCCGTTCTATCTCTCCAGCACCCGGGGCGCCAACACCGCCTCGGGGGACGGTCTCCTGGCGACCACTCGCCCCCAGGCCGCGGGCCGCGACACCCTGAGCTACGATCCCGGCGACCCCTTCCCCTCGCGCGGCGGGACCATCTGTTGCACCGGGAACCCGGAGGATCAACCCGGCATCTTCGACCAGTCGGCCAACGAGGGGCGGCCGGACCTGCTGGTGTACACCGGCGCCGCCCTGCCGGCGGGGCTCACCATCGCCGGCCCGGTCCGGGTCGAGCTCTTCGTGAGCTCCGACGCGGTCGACACCGACTTTACCGCCAAGCTGATCGACGTCGATCCCGACGGTCGGGCCTGGAACGTGGTCGACGGCGTGGCCCGGGTCCGTTACCGCGACGGGCTCACCCAGCCGGCCCTGATGGAGCCGGGGCAGACCTACCGGGTCGTGGTCAACCTCAAGTCGACCGGCTACCGTTTCCGGCCCGGACACCGGATCCGCCTCTACCTGACGAGCAGCAACTTCCCGCAGTACGAGCGGAACACCAACACCGGCGGCAACATCTTCGACGAGAGCGACTTCTTCGTGGCCCGGAACGCCGTCCATTTCGGCGGCAGCGAGGCGTCCGCCCTCATCCTGCCGGTGCTGCGCTCGCCTTGAGCCGGCCCGCCAGGGGGTCGTCCTGGCCAGCGCGCTGGATTTGCATACATTATCGAATACCATGCATCCGACTCTGGCCCCGCTCGCGATGGTTTATGCCATGAACACCCGCCTCTTCGAGAACTGCCTCGACGGGGTCGGCGAGGAGCTCGCTCGGGCCCGGCCGAACGATCGCACCAACAGCATCTCCTTCATCGCCGCGCACCTGGTGGGCACTCGGGCCTGGATGGCCCGGTACCTGGGGCTCACGGACGAGCCGAAGCCCTTCGACGGGGCGCTCGAGTACGGCAACTCGATCGAGACGGTCGGCGAGCTGCCCACGGTCCCGGAGATCCGCGACGAATGGGATGGTGTGAGCGAGCGGCTCGAGGGTCGGCTGGTGTGGCTCGGCGAGGCCGATCTCACGGCGCCATCGACCCAGAAGTTTCCCGGCGTCCCTCCGACGGTGATCGGCGGGATCGCCTTTCTCCTGCAGCACGAATCGTATCACATCGGCCAGCTGTCGCTGCTCCGGAAGTTCCACGGGCTCGACGCCATGGCCTACCGCTTCGACGGCTGATCGTCATTCCCCCAACGAGGTTTTCATGAATCGCATCCCTGCTTGGCTGGCGGCTTCCCTCGTTCTCGGTGCCTGCGCGGGCGGCGCCGCCGGCACTGGCACCGGCGCCGGATCCGGTGCCGCGGCGACGAGCGACGGCGTCACCGGCAGCGGCTCGTCGAGCGCGGTGATCGCCGCGGTCGACTCGATCGTCCAGACGCCGATCCGCGAAGGCAAGCTGATCGGCGGCTCCGTGGCCGTGGTCCGCGGCGACGACACGCTCGCGCTGCGCCGTTTCGGCTACGCCGACGCCGAGCTCGGGACGCCCACGCCGCCCCACGCCGTCTACGAGATCGGGTCGGTGACCAAGCAGTTCACCGGCGTGGCGATCATGCAGCTGGTCGAACGCGGCAAGGTCGACCTGGACGCCGACGTCACCACCTATCTGCCCAACCTGCAGATGAAGGGTCGCAAGGTCTCGGTGCGCCAGCTCCTCGACCACACCTCGGGCATCAAGGGGTACACCGAGATGCCGGCCGCCCGGCCGCTCTTCCACCGGGCGGTGCCCAAGGACTCGATCGTGCAGATGTTCATGGCCGAGCAGTGGGACTTCGAGCCGGGCGAGGAGGAGATCTACAACAACTCCGCCTTCTTCCTGGCCGGTCTGGTGATCGAGAAGGCGAGCGGGATGAGCTACGAGGACTACCTCGAGGAGCATCTCTTCAAGCCCGCCGGCATGCATGATTCGCACTACTGCAGCGAGAAGAAGATCATGAAGGGCAAGGTCAAGGGTTACGACAGCGACTCGGCGGGCCCGATCCTGCGCGCCCCGATCTCGCACGCCTGGCCCTATGCGGCGGGGTCGATCTGCTCGTCGACCACCGACCTGGTGGCCTGGAACAACGCCCTCCATCGCGACGGCAAGCTCCTGGGTCCTGAGGCCTACGCCGAGTTCATCCGGCCGTCGACTCTGGCCGATGGCACGACCCTGGGCTACTCGAAGGGGATCGCGGTGTACGACCGGCTCGGGAAGAAGGCGCTGCACCACGGCGGCGGGATCAACGGCTTCCTCTCCGAGAACATCTACTTCCCGGAGGAGTCGCTGAGCGTGGTGGTGCTCTACAACACGGCCGGCCCGGCGAGCCCCGACGAGGCCGCCGAGGCGATTGCGGAGGCCGTGATCGGCAAGGCTGAGCAGCCGGCGGTGGCGTATGACGGGGATGCCGCCGCTCTGGCGGGCACCTATGTCGGCAACGGTCGCGGCCGGGGGATGGAGCTCGACGTGCTGGTCGACGGGTCGTCGGTCGCGATCAAGGGCCCCATGACACGGGACTCCGCCGTCGCCCTCACCTATCGCGGCAATGGCACCTTCACCCGCGAATACGTCAAGTACACCTTTCTCGACGGCGGGAAGAAGCTTCGGGTCGACGCGGGGTACGGCAACAACGTGCTGACCCGCAAGTAGCACCGGCCGGCGGGTCGAGTCGGGGCTCCGTCAGGAGCTCCGACTCGCCACCCGGGCCACCGCGTAGGACTCCAGCCAACCGCACCGGTCGCAGCGATACGTCGCGACCTCGTAGGCTTCCCGGCCGCGCGTCTTCAGTCCCGTCCAGAAGCTTCGCTCCGGCTCGCCCTCGATCCAGCGCGGGACGCCGGCGCGGTGATTGTGGCCACGATCGACGACGAAGCCGGGTTCCATCGAGCCCCGGCAGCGGAGACATTCGCGCGGCGGATACATCAGCTCTTCCCAGGGTTGGCGTTGGGTGAGTCGGGCGACCGCTCGACGGGGGCGAGCAGGCGCTCGGGCCTCGAGTAGACGGTCAGGCGTCCCTTGCGGGCGAAGCCGACCAGCGTGAGTCCCGCTTCTCGAGCGAGCCGCACGGCGAGCCCGGTCGGGCCGGAGATGGCGGCCAGGATCGGCGCGCCGAGGACGGTCGCCTTCTGGACCATCTCGAAGCTGGCGCGGCTGGTGACCACGGCGAATCCCGTCGCGGGATCGACGCCGGCCCGCAGGGCAGCGCCCACCAGCTTGTCGAGCGCGTTGTGGCGCCCGACGTCCTCGCGAGCCAGCTGGATGACCCCATCGAGCGAAGCCCAGCCGGCCGCGTGCACCGCGCCCGCCTCCCGATTGAGGGCCTGGTGTTCGGTCAGGGCCTCGAGGGCGCGAGCCACGACGCTCGTCGGGATGGCGCTGCCTCCGGCCACGGGATGGACCGTCTTGAGCACGGCCGCGATGCTGTCGGCTCCGCAGATCCCGCATCCGGTCCGCCCCGAGAGCCGGCGAGCGCGTGAGGAGATCACCGCGTCGCACGCGGGATCGACGGCCGCCTGGATCTCGATCCCCTGACTGAAGCGTTCGATCCGGACGTCGAGCAGGTCCCTCGGCGCGCGAATCAGCTCCTCGGTGATGCTGAAGCCGAGCACGAAGTCCTCCAGGTGCTCGGGCGTGGCCATCATCACCACGTGGGGCACCCGGTTGTAGACGATGGCCACCGGGGTCTCCTCGACCACCCGCTCGGTGCCCTCCGCGCGCTCGGCGCCGGTCCACCGGACCGTGTCGACCGCGAGCAGCGGTCCCCCGTGTCCCAAGCGTTCCAGGGACGTCACCCTCACCTCCCGATCATTGGACCACCCGTCGTCGAAGCTTACTGCCGGACGCTCAAAAGAGCAGTTCCAGGCGAAGCGTCCCCCAGGCGAGGTGCCAGTAGAGGTAATAGCTCATTCGCATCGCGAGCATCGAGAGCAGGTCGTACCTGCGAAAAAGCCAGAGTTGAGCGAGGTTGAAGCCGAGCACGTGGGGCACCACGAAGAGGTCGGTGCCCGAGAGCCGTCCGGCCGCGAGCCCAGCGCGCACCTGGAAGGCCGGCTCGATCGCGGCGGCGACAACGACGGCGACCAGCACGAGGCCCTCGCGCCGATCTGGCCAGATGCGCCAGCCGATGCCGAGGATCAGCGCGAGCGGCGCGAGGTGGAACACCGTCTCCGCCACCAGCCCCATCAGCGGATAGAAGGCGGCCGCCATGGGGAGCGGCTCGTTGATGCTGCGCGGGAACCGGGCCAGCAGATCGAAGCCGATGGCGCCGGCGGCGAAGAGGGTGGCCAGGAGGAACGCGGCCCGAAGCCCGGCCCGGTTCGGTGGGCCGGCGAGGACGAACCAGCCGCCCCGGCGGAGTGTCCGGACCGCCGCCACGCCGATCGTGGCCACGATCGCCGTCGCGACCACGGGCTCGATGCCGCCGAAATAGGGTACGAACGCCGCCCGATCCACCCGGGAGAGCAGCCAGCTCGCCAGGGTCGCCACCGTCCCCACGACGGCCGCCGCCACCACGCCGCTCCTTTCCCGCTCCCGGTTGGAGCGATCCATCGCACCCCACAGGTTCGGCAGCCCGTCCTCCGATCAGTTCAGGTTGTTTGTATACAATGTGGATGGTGAGCGCGGGGTCGGCCAGTCGGGGTTGTCCCGGTGTTCGAGGCGTTGTCAGCCGCCCGGAAACAGCCACATTAGTAGCGACTCCTCCAAGGCGCCGTCGATGCGGTTCTCGCTCAAAGAGGCACTAAACAAGCTGCCGGCTCCCGACGGCCGCCGGTTCACGGTCGAGTACGAGCGGGGAACGCTCTCGCTCGAGGTCTACGCGCCGCGAGGGGTCGACTATCAGATGCCGCACCCGCGCGACGAGGTGTACGTGGTGGTGCGTGGGCACGGCACCTTCGTTCGCAGCGGCGCGCGAGCGCAATTCGAGACGGGCGACTGCCTCTTCGTGGGCGCGGGGGAGCCACACCGGTTCGAGGACTTCTCGGACGATCTCGTGGTCTGGGTGATCTTCTATGGGCCTGCGGGCGGGGAAGCGGTGAGTGGCCCTAATTGAGGGGTCGAAGGACCGGAAGCATGCGGCCAATGGCGCAACTTTACGATTGGGGCCGGCGTAGATATAGATAGTCATAGCCGGCAAGCCCTCCCGTTCCCCGGCGTCAGTTCGGCGCCTTCCCTCGGGCGTGAGTGAGCGAGACGCCGCGAGGGATGCCGTGAGCGTTTTCGAAGCCCTGTTCGAGTTCCTGTTCAAGTACCCCGCCCGAGTGTTCGAGCGGGGCGTTTTGACTTGGACGGGTGTCGGATACTGGGTCGCACCGCTCGTCGGCGTCGCGTTGGTGCTCACCCTGTTGGCTTATCGGCGGACCCGGGCCAAGCCGGTCGACCGGGTGGTACTGGTCGGCCTTCGCCTGTTGGCGTTGACCCTCGTGGGGCTGGCGCTGCTGCGACCCGCGCTGGTGCTCTCGACTTCGGTGCCGCAGCAAAACGCCATCGCCGTGCTGCTCGACGACTCCCGCAGCATGCACATCGCCGATGCTGGCGAGGGCGCCACCCGCCTCGAAGCGATGCTGGCCCTGGCGGGCGATTCCACGGCCCGGATCACCAAGCGTCTGGCCGAGCGATTCGTGGTGCGGACCTACCGCTTTTCGGAGAGCGCGGAGCGCCTCGGTCGTGGGACCTCGCTGGCCGGCACCGGCTCCCGCACCGATCTGGCCTCCGCGCTCGATCTGGTGCGGCGCGACGCGGGTGGCGCTCCGCTCGCCGGGATCGTGGTGCTCACCGACGGGGCCGACAACGTCGGCAACTCGCTCGGGGAGCCGATCCTCTCGCTCGAGGCCGCCAAGATCCCGGTCTACACCGTGGGGATCGGCTCGGAGCGCTATGAGCGCGATCTGGCGATCGAGCGGGTCGAACTGCCCCGTTCCACGCTCCGGGGCGCCGTGCTGCTCGGCAGTGTGTCGATCCGGGCCCGCGGCCTCGGCGGCGAGACCGTCACGCTCGTAGTCGAGGACGGTGGTCGGATCGTGGCACAGCAGGACGTCACCCTGCCGCAGTCCGGGGAGTTGGTCAGCGTTCCGGTGCGGATTCCGCCACTCGAAGCGGGCCCGCGCGAGCTCCAGGTGAGCGTGAAGCCGGTTCCCGGCGAGCTGGTGAGTCAGGACAACGTGGCCCACGCCGTGGTGCGGGTCCGCGACCGGCGGGAGAAGATCCTCTACGTCGAGGGCACGCTGCGGCCCGAATTCGCCTTCATGCGACGAGCTGCGGCTACCGACAGCAATCTCCAGCTGGTCGGGCTCCAGCGGAGCGCCCAGGCGAAGTTCCTCCGGGTGGGCGTGGACGACAGTCTGGAGCTGCTGGGCGGCTTTCCGACCACCCGCAGCGAGCTCTACCGCTACCGCGGCCTCGTCCTGGGCAGCATCGAGGCCTCGGCTTTCACCGCCGACCAGCTCCGGATGATCGCCGACTTCGTGGGCGAGCGGGGCGGCGGACTCCTCGCCCTCGGCGGGCGCGACTCCTACGGAGAGGGCGCGTACGAGTCCTCGCCCGTCGCCGAAGTGCTGCCGGTCACCTTCGCCAACCGTCGGGCCGACTCGGCGGAGCCCGCGACGCCGGTTGCGATGGCGCTCACGCCGGCCGGGGCCGCGAATGCGGCGCTGCTCCTGACCCAGGAAGAGCGCGACAATGGTGCTCGCTGGGACAGCCTGCCCGAGCTCACCTCGGTCAATCACTGGACCGGTCTCAAGGCCGGGGCCACGGCGCTGCTCACGGCCAGGGAGCCGGAAGGGGCCTCGGGTCCGGGACTCGCGGTGCAGCGATACGGCCGGGGCAAGGCGCTCGCGCTCCTGGTGCAGGACACCTGGCTCTGGCAGATGCACGCCGACATTCCGCTGGAAGACCAGTCTCACGAGACCTTCTGGCGGCAGATGCTGCGCTGGTTGCTCGAGGACGTGCCGGATCGACTCGAGACGGCGGTGAGCCCCGACCACCCGGCGCCGGGACAGCGGGTCACGGTCCGCGCCGAGATCGGCGACTCCAACTTCCTGCGGGTGAACGACGGCTCGGCGATCGTCCGGGTCACCTCGCCGCTCGGCCAGGTCGACACCATCCCGCTCGACTGGACCCTGGGCCGGGACGGCACCTACGAGGGCAGCTTCGTGCCCCGCGCCGACGGGATCTACCGGCTCGAGGTCGACGCCCTGGTGGGGCGAGACACGCTCCGGGCCGAGCCGATCTACACGGGCGTGGCCGATCGGGGTCTCGACTTCCTCAACTCCGAGATGCGCTCGCCACTGCTGCGCCGGCTGGCCGACGAGACCGGCGGGCGCTTCTACACCGCGGCGGACGTCGACCGGCTGCCCGACGATGCCCGCTACACCGAGAGCGGCGTGACCGTGACGGAGGTGAAGGACCTCTGGGACATGCCGATCGTCTTTTTCCTCTTGGTGCTGCTGCTGGCGAGCGAGTGGACGCTGCGTCGGGTGCGGGGGCTAGCGTGAGGGCCGCGCTGCTGGCAACGCTCGGCCTGGCTGCCGTCGCGCCGCTCCCGGCGCAGGGCCTCAAGGTCCTGGTGGTGAGCGGCCTGAGCGGCGAGCCCCAATACGCGAAGAGCTTCGCGGCCAACGCCGGGGCGCTGATCGAGCAGGCGACCAACGCCTGGCGGGTGCCCGAGTCGGATCTGGTCTATCTGGCCGAGCGTCCGGCCGCGGACCCGGGACGGATCACCGGACGCGCCACCCGCGACGAGGTCCTTTCGCAGATCGGGAAGCTCGCTACCAGCGCCCGCCCCGAGGACGTGGTGCTGATCTTCCTGCTCGGTCACGGGAGCCAGCAGGGTGACGAAGCGCGCTTGAGCCTGCCCGGCCCGGATCTGACCGCCGGCGACCTCGCGGGCGCGCTCTCGGCTTTCACCACCCAGACGGTGGTCGTGGTGAATTCGGCGAGCGCGAGCGGGGAGTTCGTGAAGCCGCTCTCGGGCAAGCGCCGGGTGATCGTCGCTGCCACCAAGACGGGCTTCGAGCGGAACGCCACGTCGTTCGCCGATCACTTCGTCAAGGGCCTCGCCGGTGGCGCGGACACGGACAAAGACGGCCGGACCTCGGTGGCGGAGGCCTTTGTGTTCGCCAAGGCCGAGGTGGCCCGGCAGTACGAGGCCGAGCGGCGACTCTTGACCGAGCACGCGATCCTCGACGACGATGGCGACGGCGCGGGGAGCGCCGACCTCGGTAAGGGGACCGACGGCGCGCTGGCCCGCGCGGTGAGCTTCGGCGGCGGCGCCAGCGCGCTGGCGGACGATCCCAGAGCCGCTCCGCTGTTGGCGGAGCGGAAGCGGTTGGAGACCGCGATCGCCGAGCTGCGGCAGCGCAAGGCCTCGATGGACTCGACGGCGTACGAGCGTGAGCTGGAGACGCTGCTGCTTTCGCTGGCCCGGACCAATCAGGCGCTCCGGGCGCTGGACGCCAAGCCATGAGGCCGGTGGCCTGTCTCGTCGGACTCCTGGCGCTCAACCTGGCGGCCGCCGCGTGCTCGGGGCAGGAGCCCACCTCGCCCGACGGCCTCCGTGCCCGGGTGGAGCGGCTGCTGCATCGAGGCAAGGCGGACGAAGCGGTCGAGCTCCTGAACAGCAGCACCGTGGAGGGCCGCGGGGCCTGGCTCGGAGACGCGCATGCGGCGCGCGGCCGGGTCGCCGAAGCCGAGGCGGCGTTCCGGGCCGTGGCGGCGGCGCCTGGCGCCTACCGGCTCTACGCCGAGGCGCGTCTGGCCGAGCTCGCCAGGGCCCGCGGCGACCGGGAGAACGCCCTCACGCTCGCGCGGCGGATCGACGACGCGATCGACCTGGACGGCGATCTCGGCCCGGCGGACTGGCTGGCGTTCGGGATCGTGAGCGAGCTGATCGGCCCGACCCAGCCGGCGCGCTTCAAAGACGCGCTCGGCGCCTTCGACCGGGCCATCGCGCGGGACTCCACCTGGCTCGAGCCCCAGCTCAGGGTCGGGGATCTCTTCCTCAGCAAGTACAACGCGCCCGACGCGGAAGCATCCTACCGCGGCGTGCTGGCGCGTGACGCCGACGACCCGAGAGCGCTGCTCGGGCTGGCCCGGGTGGCGGAGTTCAACGGCGATCCACGCGCCATCGAGCTGGCGTGGAAGGCGCTGGCAGCCGGCCCCGACGTGGCCGCGGCCCACGCCCTGTTGGGCCGTCTCGACCTCGACGTCGAGCGCTACGACTCGGCCCTGGTCCGAGCCGACCGCGCGCTCGCGCTCGACTCGACGCTGCTCGAGGCGTGGGGTCTCCGCGGCGCGGTGCAGGAGGTGACCGACGACACGGTGGGCTACCGGTCGACCGAGCGCATGGTCGAGGCCCGCAATCGATCGCCCGCGCTCTTCTACAGCACCATCGCGGAAGCGCTGGGCCGCCAGCGCCGCTATCGGGAGGCCGCTGCCTTCGGGGCCCGGGCCCGCGCCGTCGCCCCCGACGACACCGAGGCCCTCACGGTCCTCGGGACGAACGAGCTTCGGACCGGCGCCATCGACAGTGGGCGGGCGCGCCTAGAGCGGGCCTTCGAGCGGGATCCCTACCACGTCTGGAACAAGAACACCCTGGACCTGCTCGACGAGCTGGGCCGGTACACGACCATCCGGTCCGGCCGGATCGAGCTGGTCGCGCCCCCCGACGAGGCCGAGTTGCTGGCGCTCTACCTCGTGCCACTGCTCGAGCGAGGCTACGACTCCCTCGCCGCCCGGTATCGCTATCGGCCGCCCACGCCGATCCGGCTCGAGCTCTACAAGCGGCACGCCGACTTCTCGGTGCGCACCGTCGGGCTCGCGGGGCTGGGTGCGCTCGGCGTGAGCTTCGGCCGGGTGCTCGCGATGGACGCGCCGTCCGCGCGCGAGAAGGGCGAGATGAACTTCGGCTCGACGGCCTGGCACGAGCTGGCCCACACCTTCACGCTCGGGGCGAGCGGGCATCGGGTTCCCCGCTGGCTTTCCGAGGGGCTCTCGGTGCTCGAGGAGCGGCGGGCCCGGCCCGGCTGGGGCGCGGAGGCCTCGGTCGCGTTCCTGTCGGCCTTCAAGGGCGGTCTGCTGCCCAAGGTGAGCCAGCTGAACGACGGCTTCGTGCGCCCGAAGTTCGCCGGGCAGATCGGACTCTCCTACTACCTATCCTCGTTGGTCTGTGAGTACCTCGAAGCTACGCGCGGCTTCGACGCCGTGGTGGGCATGTTGACCGAGTATCGCGCCGGAGCGAGCACCGCCGAGGTGATTCGCCGGGTCCTGAAGACCGAGCCCGCCACCCTCGATCGCGAGTTCGAGGACTGGATTCGCGAGCGATTCGCGAAGCCGCTCTCGATGGTCGGCGTGGCGCAGGACACGACGCTCAACCCCGGCGAGCTCGGCGCCCTGCTGGCGAACGCGGAGCGGCTCCGGGCGGCGGGCCGGGTCGACGAAGCGATCGCGATGCTGGAGCGGGTGCGTGAGGCGTTCCCGGACCAGGGCGATCATGCCAGCGCCGCCTGGCTCCTCTCGCGCATCTACCAGGAGAGGGCCGACACCACGAAGTGGCTGACGATGCTGGCCGAGGTGACCCGGTACAACGACAGCCACCTGGCCGCCAATCTGGCGGAAGGCGAGCTCCGGATGCGACGCGACGACCACGCCGGGGCGTTCGACGCCTACGAGCGCGCGATCTACATCGATCCCTACGACCAGGCCCCCCACGAGCACCTGGCCGAGATGGCGGAGCGGCTGGGTCGCCACGCGGTCAGCGTGCGCGAGCGCCAGGCGGTGCTGGCGCTGGGCTCGGCCGACCGGGCGGAGGCCGGGTATCAGCTCGCCCGGGCGTATCGGCTGGCCGGGGACCTGGCGGCGGCGCGGCGCGAGATCCTCAAGGTGCTCGAGGCCGCGCCGTCCTTCGAGCGCGCGCAGGCCCTCCTGCTCGAGCTCACGGAGCGCCCATGACCAGGATCCTGCGGATCGCGTTGCTGGGGCTCGGATTGCTCGCCATCGTCGCCCTCCCGGCGGATTCCCAGCGCCGGCGCCGGGGGGCGCCGATGGAGTTCGGGGAGAACGTGCCCTACGACGGCCGCTTCACCTTCGTCCGGATCCGCTACCAGATGGACATGAACAGCGGGTTCGGCTTCCAGCGGGAGCCGCCCTGGTCGCACGACTATCCCCGCGCCGAGCGCCACTTCACCAAGCTGCTCGACGAGCTCACCACGGTGCGTCCCAACATGGAGGGGAGCAACATCCTCACCTTGGACGATCCGGAGCTCTTCAAGTATCCGATCGCCTACATGAGCGAGCCCGGCTTCTGGGTGGCGAACGAGCAGGAACGGGAGGGATTCCGGCAGTACCTCCTGAAGGGCGGATTCGTGATCTTCGACGACTTCGCCGGCAACCAGTGGTTCGGGTTCGAGAACCAGCTCCGCAAGGTGTTGCCGGAGGCCCGAATCGTGCCGCTCACGGCGGCGCACCCGATCTTCGACGCGTTCTATCGGATCGAGTCGCTGGACTACACCCATCCCTACTACGGGATGCCCTCGCAGTTCCTGGGGGTGTTCGAGGACAACGATCCCTCCAAGCGTCTGTTGATGATCATCAACTACAACAACGACGTCGGCGAGTACTGGGAGTTCTCCGACCAGGGCGTCTTCCCGGTGGATCTCTCGAACACCGCCTACAAGCTCGGCATCAACTATCTGGTCTACGCCCTTACCCGCTGAACCCACGAGGCCTCGAGTGACCCTCTCATCTCCGCCCCCCGCTCCCTCGAGCCTGCCTGCCGACGATCGCGCCATGGCGGAGCGGCTCCACGAAGCCGGCCAGGCGATTCGCCGGGAGCTCGGCAAGCGGATCATCGGCCAGGAAGCGGTGGTCGAGCAGTCGCTCGTGGCCTTGCTCGCCGGGGGCAACTGTCTGCTGGTCGGCGTGCCCGGTCTCGCCAAGACCCTGCTGATCCAGTCGCTGGCCGAGGTGCTGCACCTCAGGTTCTCGCGGATCCAGTTCACCCCGGACCTGATGCCCTCGGACGTGACCGGCACCGACGTGATCCAGGACGATCCGGCCACCGGCAAGCGTCGGCTGGTGTTCGTGCCCGGGCCGATCTTCGCCAACATCGTGCTCGCCGACGAGATCAACCGCACGCCGCCGAAGACCCAGGCCGCCCTGCTCGAGGCGATGCAGGAGCGACACGTGACCGTGCAGGGCAAGACGTACCAGCTCGACCCGCCTTTCCACGTCTTCGCGACGCAGAACCCGATCGAGCTCGAGGGCACCTATCCGTTGCCCGAGGCCCAGCTGGACCGCTTCCTCTTCGAGGTGGTGCTCGACTACCTGCCCGTCGAGGACGAGGTGCGGGTGGCTCGGGAGACCACCTCGGTCCAGAACGTCGTGCTGGAGCGGGTGGTGTCCGGCGAGGAGCTGATCGCGTTCCAGCGGCTGGTCCGCCAGGTGCCGGTGGCGGATCCGGTGGTGCGGTACGCGGTGGAGCTGGCCCGGATGACCCGCCCCTCCACCGAGGGCGCCCCGGGATTCGTCAAGCAATGGCTCTCCTATGGGGCGAGCGTGCGCGCGGCCCAGGCGCTGCTCCTGGGCGGCAAGGCTCGGGCGCTGCTCAACGGCCAGACCCACGTGAGCTACGAGGACATCCGCGCACTCGCGAAGCCGGTCTTCCGGCATCGGCTCTTGCTCAACTTCCAGGCGCAGTCCGAACGGGTCACGACCGACCAGGTCGTCGCGCAGCTGCTGGACGCGGTGCCCACGCCGCGGTCGGGGATGTAGCCGGTGCCCTCCCGCCCGTCGAACGAGCTGCTGGATCCGCGCGTGCTCGCGCGGATCGGCGACCTCGAGTTGCTCGCGCGCACGGTGGTCGAGGGCTTCATGCACGGCCTCCATCGAGCACCAAAGCTGGGTCACTCGACCGACTTCGCGGAG
This sequence comes from Gemmatimonadales bacterium, assembly GCA_050184075.1. Taxonomy (GTDB): domain Bacteria; phylum Gemmatimonadota; class Gemmatimonadetes; order Gemmatimonadales; family GWC2-71-9; genus SHZU01. The sequence continues at coordinate 47,524 of JBFXAS010000004.1, read as the reverse complement.
CATCGCCCCTATCAACCGGGCGACGACATCCGCCGGATCGACTGGCGGGTCTACGGCCGGACCGACCGCTTCTACGTCAAGGAGTTCGAGGCCGACACCAACGCCGCCGTGATGTTGGCGATGGACGTGTCGAAGTCGATGGGGTTCGCCAGCGCCGGGGTGACCAAGTTCGAGTACGCGAAGATGCTCGCGGCTTCGCTCGCCTGGTTCTCGCAGCGTCAGGGGGATCGGGTCGGCTTGGTGCTCTACGCCGACCGCATCATCGAGTACGTGCCGCCCTCGACCCGGCACCTCTCGCTGGTGCTGCACACCCTCGACCGCGCCGTCCCGACCGGCGTCGCCGGCGGCACCGAGGCGGTGCCGGCCATCAGCGAGCTGCTCACCCGCACGGGGATCACGGTCTTCCTCTCCGACTGGTACACCGATCCCGCCACGGTGCGGTCGGCCCTGGGCGGGATCCGGGCCCGCGGCCACGACCTGATCGCGTTCCACCCGTTCGATCCGGCCGAGCGCTCGTTTCCCTTCGACCGCCCGGCGAGCTTCGAGGACCTGGAGACCGAGGAGCGCCTGCCCGTCGTGCCGGAGTCGCTTCGGTCCCGCTATCAGACGCTCTACGAGGCGCACCTGGCCGAGCTGCGCAAGGAGCTCGGCCGGGCGGGCGTCGACTACCACCTCGTCGACATCTCGACGCCGCTCGAGCGGGTCCTTCATGCCTACCTCACCGAGCGCGAAGCCTTGGCCCGGGTGCGCTGAATGAGTCTCGGCTTCCTGGTTCCGGCCTTTCTGCTCGGGCTCGTCGCGATCGGCGTCCCGATCCTGATCCACCTGCGGCAGCGCGAGCAGCGGGATCCGATCCGTTTTCCCTCGCTGATGTTCCTGTCCAGGATCACGCAGCGGACGGCCGAGCGGCGCCGGATCACCAACCGATGGCTGCTCCTGCTCAGAGCCCTGGCGGTGGCCGGGCTGGTGCTGGCCTTTGCGCGACCCTTCCTCGAGCGCGAGCCGGACCTGCTGCTCGCCTCCCGCCGTCGGGCGCTGGTGATCGCGCTCGATCGCTCGATGAGCATGGGCTACGCTGGCGTGTGGGAGCGGGCGCTGGACTCGATTCGCGCCGCGGTCGGCTCGTTGGGCGCGGGAGAGCGCGCGGGCATCGTAAGCTTCGACGAGTCTGCCGAAGTGGTGGTGCCGCTCACCGAGGATCGAGCGGCGTTCGACGCCGCCTTGGCCCGGCTCGAGCCCGGGTTGGGCGGCACCCGCCTGGCCTCGGGTCTCCGAATGGCCCGCGACCTGGTCGCGGCGGCCCGCGACGAAGCCGTCCTGGTGCTCCTGGTGTCCGACCTCCAGCGCCAGTCGTTGCAGGGACTGGAGAGCGTCGACCCGCTGCCGGGCGCCACCCTCCGCGTCGTCCCGGTCGGCGCGCTCGAGCCGGCGAACGCCCGGGTGGTCTCCGCGACCGTGGATCGCACCGTCTCGGGCCGCCAGGCCACGCTCCAGGCCGGCGCCCGCGTGGCGACGGAGGGCGGCTCGGGGCCGCGTCGAGTGCGCGCCACCCTGGTCGTCAACGATCGCGAGCTCGCGACCACCGACGCGGTGTTGCCGCCGAACGGCATCACCAGCATCGCGTTTCCCCCGGTTCGCGTGCCCGATGCCGCCGCCTCCGCCGTCGTTCGGCTCGAGTCCGACGATCTCGCGGCCGACGACGAGCATCGCTTCACACTCGGGGGCCCGGCCGGGATCCCCGTGCTCCTCGTCCTGCCGCCGGGCGCCAGCGGTGACCAGCTGCTCTACCTCGAGCGCGCCCTGGGCATCAGTCGCTCGCCAAGTTTCGTGGTGCAGGTCCGGCGTGGCGCGCCCACCGCTGCGGACCTGGCCCGCGCGTCCGTCGTGGTCGCCGCCGATCTCGCGCCGCTCGCCGGGCGCGGCGCCGCGCTCGAGTCGTTCGTGGCGCGTGGCGGGGGGTTGCTCGCGTTCACCGGACAGCGCACCGGTGGCAACGCCGTGCGCGAGCCCTGGCTGCCTGGTGCCGTCGGACGAGTGGTGGATCGCACCACGGACCGCGGCGGCCGTCTGGGCTGGGTGCAGGCCGATCATCCGATCTTCGACCCCTTCCGGGACGCGGTCACGTCGGACTTCGGCTCGGCCCGGTTCTTCCGATATCGCGAGGTCGAGGTCGACTCGACCGCGACCACCCTGGCCCGATTCGACGACGGCAAACCCGCGCTGGTCGAGCGGCGGATCGGCAGCGGTCGCGCCTTGCTCTGGACCTCGGCCTCCGACGCGGTCTGGAGCGATCTGCCGCTCCAGCCCGTCTTCCTTCCGCTCGTGCATCGGCTGGTGGGTTACGCCGGCCGGGCGGGCGACGACAAGGCGGCGTGGGAGCTGGGTGAGGTCGCCAGCCTCCCGGCGAGCGGCGAGCAGCTGGCCCTGACCACCCCCGGGGGCGCGATCCAGCGGCTCGACCCGGACACCGTGGCCCGCTCGGTGGCGCTCTCGGAAGTGGGCTACTATCAGGTGCGGGCCGGCGGGGTCGAGGAGCCGATTCTCACGCTGGCGGTCAATCCGCGGGCGGTCGAGTCCGACCTGACGGCCGCCGCGCCGGGCGAGGTGACGGCCCTGATCCGCACCGGGAGCGACTCGAGCGCGGCGGCGCCGACCCCGCTCACGGCAGTGGAGCAGGAAGCGCGGCAGCGATGGTGGGGTTGGCTCCTCGCCCTCGTGCTGGCGCTCTTGGCGGCCGAGACTTGGTACGCGGGACGACTGTCGCCGCGATCGGTACCGAAGGGAGGAACCCCGTGAGCGATCAGGAAGCCATTCTCGAGAGCCTCCGCCACACCCGGCGGCGCTGGCGGTCTCGTCTGCTGTTGGAAGGCTTCGGTTGGCTCGCCCTGGGGGTGATCGGCGGGCTGGCGGTCTGGACCGCGCTCCTGGCCGGCGGACTCGAGCGGGAGACCGTGGGCTCCGCCCGTTGGGCCTTCTGGGCGGCTCTCGTGGCCGGGCTGGTGATCGTATTCCGCCGCGCCTTCCGGCAGCGGGCCGACGAGGAAGCCGTCGCCCTCTACCTGGAGGAGCACGAGCCGTCGCTGGGCCAGTCGGTGATGAGCGCGGTGCACTCGCTCGGCGGCGCCGCCGGCTCGTCGCCCGGTCTGGTGAGCCGACTCCTCGATCAAGCCCATCGGCGGCTGGCCGCCGTCGAGTTCGGTCGGCGGATCGAGAGTCCCAGGCTCAAGCGGGCCTCCGGCGTGCTGAGCCTTGCCACGCTGGGCGGGATCCTGCTCTTCACCCTCGGCCCCGCCAGCCTGCGCTCCTCGGCGCGAGCCCTGATCGACCCCGACGTCCTGCCGGCCGCGCCCGAGCCCTTCTCCGTCGCGGTGCGTCCCGGCAACGCCACCGTGCCCCGGGGCTCCGCCCAGGCAATCGAGGCGACGCTCGGCGGCTTCACCAGCGACGCCGCTGAGCTCGTCTTCCGGGTGGACTCGACCGCGGAGTGGGATCGGATTCCGATGGAGCGCGACTCGCTCGCCGGACGGTTCCTGACCCGGCTCTTCGACGTGGTGCAACCCACGGAGTACTTCGTCGAATCGCAGGGCGTCTCCTCGCCCGTCTATCGACTCGACGTGGTGGATCTGCCGACGGTGAGCCAGCTGGCCGCCCAGATCCGCTTCCCGGGCTACACCGGCCTTCCGATCGAGACCATCGAAAACGCCACCGATCTGGCCGTTCTTCGCGGCAGCCAGGTCACCGTGTACGCGGGGACGACTCGCCCGGCGAAGGCGGCCTTTCTGGTCTTCCAGGAGGGCGACCCGGTCCCGATGGAGCTCGGCGCCGACGGTCGCTACAGCGGTCGCTTCCGGGTGAGCCGCGACGGCTTCTACCGGATTGAGCTCGAGACCGAGGACGGGCGGCGAATCCCGGGCACACTCGACTATGCCATCGACGCGCTCGAAGACGGCGCGCCCTCGGTGCGCTTCACCGAGCCGGGCCGCGACACCAAGGTCACCAGCGTCGAGGAGCTGACCGCCCTGATCGAGGCGGCCGACGACTTCGGCGTCCGCCGCCTGTCGCTGATGGTGAGCGTGAACGGCGGGGCGGAGCGGGAGATCGCGGTCATGGATTCGACCGTGGCCAGCCGCCAGGAGGTGAACGCGAGCCACACCTTCTTTCTCGAGGAGTGGGAGCTCACGCCGGGCGACGTGGTCTCCTACTACGCCCGCGCCAGCGACGGTGCCGGTCAGCGCGCCTCGAGCGACATCTACTTCCTCGAGGTCCGACCTTTCGACCGCGCGTACCGCGAGGCGGAGCAGCAGGGCGGCGGCGGGGGTGGTGGTGAGGAGTCGGCCGAGGGACTGAGCGAGCGTCAACGCCAGCTGGTGGTCGGCACCTTCAACGTCGTCCGCGACAGCGCGGAGACCGACGACCGCGAGTGGCGGGAGAACGTCACCACGCTGGCCATCGGCCAGGGCCGGCTCAAGCAGGACGTGACCGGGCTGGTGGGCCGGATGCGCGCGCGACTCGGGCAGGCCGATTCGACCTTCATGGTCATCGCCGTCGAGCTCGACAGCGCCGCGACCGAGATGAGTCGCGCCGAAGAGGGGCTCGGCACGAGACAGCCGGGCCAGGCGCTCCCGCACGAGCAGAAGGCCCTGCAGCATCTGCAGCGTGCCGAGGCGGCGTACCGCGAGGTCCAGGTTGCCCGCGGCAATCAGGGCGGCGGTGGCGGGGGCGGGCAGCCGAGCAACGCCGAGGACCTGGCCGATCTGTTCGAGCTCGAGAATGACCGACTCAGGAACCAATACGAGTCGGTCCAGCGCGAGTCGAGCAACGACACGCAGCATCAAGTCGACGAGACGCTCGAGAAGCTCCGCCGATTGGCCAGCCGGCAACAGCAGGAGAACGAGCGGATGGCCCGCATGGCCGACGCCATGCGCAGTCAGAGCGGCCAGGCGGGTGGCGGAGGCGGCGCCCCCCAACGCGACCTGGCCCGGGAGACCGAAGAGGCGGCCCGCCGCCTCGAGCGGCTGGCCCGGGAGCGCAACGATCCCTCGCTGGGCGAAACCGCCAGACGGCTCCGGGAAGCGGCCGAGGCGATGCGCCGGGCCGCGAGCGGCAACGCGGACCAGGGCGCCAGTCAGGGCTCCGAAGCCCTCGAGCGGCTCCGGAACGCCACCCGCTCGCTGGAACGATCCCGGGCCGATGGACGTCGCGAGGAGATGCGCCGGCTCGAGTCCCGGGCCAACGAGCTCAGTCGGAAGCAGGCCGAGATCGCGGAGCAGTCGCAGTCGCTGCCCAGCGATCCCACGGCGCGCGCCGAGCGGGCCGGTGCCCTCGGCGAGCGCAAGGACGCGCTCGCCCGCGACGTCGCCCAGCTCGAGGCCGATGCCGAGGCGCTGGCCCGAGACGCAGCGCGGGATCAGCCAAAGGCGGCTCGCCAGGTCGGCGAAGCCGCGTCCGGCCTCCGGGAGAACCGGGTCCAGGACAAGATCGCCTTTTCCAAGAACCTGCTCCGCGGAGGCTCGCCGGAGTACCTCAAGGCCTTCGAGGAGCAGATCGGCGACAACCTCGATCAGGCGGCCGAGCAGCTCGGACGCGCCGCCCGCGCGATGGAAGAGTCGGGAGAGGATCGCGAGGGCCGCGCGCTCGAGCGTACCCGCGACCTGGTCCGCGGTCTCGAGTCGCTGCGCGATCGTGCCCGCGCCGCGCAGAATCGCCAGGCGGGTGGCGAGGAGGCCGACAGCTCGGCCGGGCAAGGCCGGCTCGGACAGCAGGGACGCGAGGGGCAGCGGGGCTCGGAGGCCGAGGGCCAGTCCGGTCAGGCCAATCAGCAGGGTCGCGAGCAGGGCCAGGCGGGTCAGCAAGGGCGGCAGGGCCAGAGCGGGCAGCAAGGCCAGACCGGACAGCAAGGGCAGGAGGGGCGTCAGGGTGAGGCCGGCCAGGGGCAACGGTCACAGGGCGGTCAGGCTCAGGGCGAGCAGCAAGGGCAGGGCGCTGGGGCCGGCGCGAGCCAGGATCGGTCCCGGGGCAGGATCCAGTCCGAGCTCAGTCCGAACGGTCAGCCGGGCGGGAGCGTCTCGCCGGGCGACCTCCGTCAATTCGGGCGCGAGTTCCGGGCCCGCCGCCAGATCGCCGAGTCGCTGCGAGCCGATCTCCGAGCCCTCGGTGAGAACACCGGTGATCTCGACGAGTTGCTCCGCCAGTTCCGGGCGCTCGACGACCCGGCAACCTTCGGGGACGTGCGCGGCCTCGAGCGACTGGAGGAGGAGCTGATCGAAGGGCTCAAGAACCTCGAGTTCGCGCTCTGGCGGAAGTACGGTGGAAGCGGCGGACAGCAGCCGGCCCTGGGGGCCTCCGCGCGGGTGCCGCCCGAGTACCGGGAGCTGGTCGAGGAGTACTATCGGGCGCTTGCTCGGAAGAACCAGGACAAGCCCTGACCGAGCTCGGGGGGCCGCTTTCGGGCCCCGCTCCGAAACAGCGATTTGCGCGGGCGCGTAGGTCCTCTAGGTCCTACCGAGTCCAGGTGCATGCTGCTGACGCTTTCCGCGCTCGTCGCGCTCGCGGTCGCTTCGTCTCCGTTCTCTCCCATCGTCGGACGGGTCCGCGATCCGGCGGGTCGCCCGGCTGGCGGGGTGCTGGTGGTTCTCCGGGACTCCTCGGGCGGCCAAACTCACCTCGCCGTGACGGGCGGTGACGGTGGCTTCCGCTTTCCCGACCTCGCCGCGGGTCACCTGACTCTCACCGCCACGACCGCCGACGGACGAGCCACGGCCCACGTCCGGAAGATCGACCGGGCAGCGGGCGCGCTCGCCGTGGCGCTGGCGCCCGCCACCGCCCCCGGCCGACGGGCCAGCAGCGCCGCCTGGCTCGCCAGGCTACCGGACGGCGAGGTGCGCCGTCGCTTCATTCTCGATTGCACCGGATGTCACCAGTTCGACGACTCGCGCGCGCTCAAGGACGGCGCGCCGCGAGCTGCCACTCAATGGGCCGTCGACATCCAGCGGATGCTCGGCTACGCCGGACCCCGCTCCTCTTTTCCGGTGATCTCCACCTGGCCCGAGGGTCCGGCCGCCGAATGGCTGGGCACGGCGCTGGCCAAGGTTGATCGGCCTGAGGCCGGATACCCGACCGAGCTTGCGAGCAACGCGGTAATCACCGAGTTCGACTTCCCGACCGCCGGCGATCTCCCACACGATCTCGCGGTCGACCGGGAGGGGCGGGTCGTCGTCACCGGGATGTTCAGCAACGTGATGGAGCGGCTCGATCCCCGCACGGGCGTCTTCGAGCGGATCGAGATTCCGGTGCCCCAGGCCAATCCCCGCGCCGTGGAGATCGACCAGGCCGGCGACTGGTGGGTGCTGCTCGGCCGTCCGGGCAAGGTCGGCCGTTATCGGTCGGCCGATGACAGCTGGTCGTTCTTCGACATCGGCCTCTACCCGCACAGCATCGCCGTGGCGGATGACGGCCACGTCTGGTACAACGGCCACTTTACCCGCGATCCCGAGCAGATCGGACGGATCACTCCGGCCACCGGCGCGGTCGACGTGTTCCCGCTCGCGCCGCACCCGACGATGCGCACGGTGCCCGGAGGCCCGATTCCCTACGAGCAGCGGATCGGGCCCGACGGTCGGGTCTGGGTCTCGGAGCTCCAGGGTAACCGCCTCGTGGCCTACGATCCCGCGAGCGGCGAGAGCCGCGCCTACCCGCTGCCGACCTCGTGGAGCGGCCCGCGCCGATTCGACGTCGATCGCGAGGGCCGGCTCTGGATCCCGGCCTACGCCGCGAACCTGCTCGTCCGGCTCGATCCCGCGTCGGGTCGATTCGAGGAGATCCCGCTTCCGCTCGCCGGCGCGACGCCGTACATCGCGAGGGTCGAGCCCGGCACCGGGGCGGTCTGGATCGGCACCAGCGCCGCCGATGCGGTCTTCCGCTACGATCCGGCCACCGGTCGCTTCGAGACCTACCCGCTTCCCAGCCAGGGCGCGCTGATCCGCCACATGGCGATCGACCCCGTCCGGGGCGACGTCTGGCTGGCGTACGGCGCCTCGCCGTCCCGGGTCCCCGCGCGGATCGCGAGAATCCGGCGTGAGCGCTAGGCGGATCCTCGCCGCGCTGTTGCTGGCCTGCGGCGCGGCGGTCCCCGCCGCGCCGCAGGCCCCCGACTCGCTCGCGGCGCTGGCCCGCGAGGCCTACCGGGACGCAGCCGAGGCCTATCGGGCGGGCGACTTCGCCCGGGCCCGCCAGGGCATGGTCCGCGCGGCCAGCGTCTGGCCCGCCCAGCCGGCCTATCTCTACGCGGCCGCAGGGCTTTCGGCCCGGGTGGCGGACACCGCCGCCGCCGCCGAGTGGCTGGAGCGACTGGCCGCGTTGGGCTTCTGGCGCGACGTCCGGGCGGCCGGGGACTTCGGGCCCGTGCTCGGCGCCCCCGCGATCACCCGGGCGATCGCCCGACTGGCGCCTAACGGCGAGCCGCTGGCCAGGAGCCGAATCGCCTTCACCATCCCGGCGCCGGACTTCTTCGCCGAGGGGATCGACGTCGATCCGTCGGCCGACGAGTGGTTCGTCACCAGCGTCCGGCACGGCTCGATCGCGAAGATCGATCGAACGGGGGCCATCGTGGAAATCACCCCGCCGGCGGACGCCCCGCTCGGCGCGCTGCTCGGCGTCCGGGTCGACCGGTCGCGGCGCTTGCTCTGGGTCAGCACCAAGATGTTCCCGATGTTCGGCCGCTACCGGTCCGGCGCCCCCGGCGGGAGCGGGGTGGCGGTCTACGATCTCTCGAAGCGGGCCTGGCTCGGTCGGGCCGCGGTGCCCGACGACGGGCGCCCGCACTGGCTGGGCGACCTGGTGCTCACGGCCGAGGGCGACGCGCTGCTCACCGATAGCGAGAGTCCGGTCATTTACCGGGCCAGGCTCTCGGGGGGCAGGCTCGAGATCGAGCCCTGGCTGGAGCACCGGATGTTCCGGTCCCTCCAGGGAGCCGCCCTCGACGAGACCGGGAGGACGTTGTTCGTGGCGGACTACAGCCACGGGCTCTTCGCTGTCCAGGCCGGCACCCGCGCGGTGCGGCACCTGCCGACCGGACCGGGGGCGAGCGCGCTCGGCATCGACGGCCTGGCCTGGTGGCGGGGATCCCTGATCGGAATCCAGAACGGCGGCGGGCCGCCCCGGGTGATCCGGATCCGACTCGCCGCCGACCAGGGCTCGGTCGAATCCGTGGAGACGATCGATCGCCATCTGCCGGTGGCTTCGGAGCCCACCATCGGGACCCTGGTCGGCGACCGCCTCTACTACGTGGCCGACAGCCACTGGCCGCTCTACGACGACGAGGGCAAGCTCCGCTCCGGAGCGACCCTCGGGCCGACTCACATCCTGGAGCTCGAGCTCCAGCCCTGAGCATTGGACCGGCCCGGCGCGGGTCGGCTAGCTTTCCTTCCATGACCATACCCACCGCTCTTCGGCCGCTGGCCGGCGTCGTTCCGCTGGCCGGCTTCCTGTTTCTCGGGGCGGCCTCGTCCGATCGAGGATCTGCCGGGCGCCAGGCGCCGATCGCCAACCTGAGCTACGAGCTCGGCTTCGGCGCCGCCGAAGGCGCCGGGCGCTCGCTCGAAGTCGTCACCCGGTTCGAGGCCGCGGCGCCGGGCCGATTGCTCCTCTCGCTCCCGGCCTGGACGCCGGGCGCCTACGAGATCAGCAACTTCGCCCGCAACGTCAGCGAATTCGCCGTCACCCAGAACGGCGCGGCGGTGCAATGGGACAAGACCGACCCCGATACCTGGCGGCTGATCCTCCCCGCCGCCGGCGCGGTCGAGGTCCGCTTCCATTTCCTCGCCGACAGCCTCGACAACGCGATGGCCTGGTCGAAGCCGGACTTTCTGTTGGTCAACGGCACCAACGTCTTTCTCTACCCGGAAGGCGCCTCGCTCGACCTGCCGGCCACCGTGACGGTGCGCACCGAGTCCGACTGGACGGTGGCGACCGGCATGCGGTCGACCGGGCCACGCCGCTACGGCGCGGCGAGCTATCACGAGCTGGTCGACCGGCCCTTCTTCATCGGCAAGCTCGACCTCGACAGCGCGGAGGTGGACGGCACCTGGCACCGGGTCGCGAGCTATCCCGCCGGAGCGCTGGTGGGGCCGGCACGTGAGCTCTTCTGGCAATGGCTCGGTGAGATGATGCCGCCCATGTCCCGGGTCTTCGCCGAGACGCCGTGGACCGACTACACCACGCTGTTGATCTTCGATCCGTCGTTCCCGGGCGGGAGCGCGCTCGAGCACGAGAACTCGCACGTGGGGATCTACACCCCGGCGATCGTCGGCAACCCCCTGCTGGCGTCGATCACCGCCCACGAGATCTTCCACGCCTGGAACGTCAAGCGGCTCCGCCCCGCGGAGATGGTGCCCTACCGGTACGACCGCGAGCTCCCGACCACGCTGCTCTGGGTGAGCGAGGGCATCACCGACTATTACGCCGACCTGGCCCTCCTCCGCGGCGGGATCATCGACTCGACCGTCTTCCTGAACCTGACGCTGGGCAAGATGGCCGAGGTCGCCGAGGCGCCGCCGGTGGCGCTCGAAGACGCCTCGCTCTCGACCTGGATTCACCCCACCGACGGGACCCACACGATCTACTATCCGAAGGGCTCCCTCGCCGGGCTGCTGCTCGACGTGCTGATCCGCGACGCGAGCGGTAACCGGCAGTCGCTCGACGACGTCCTTCGCAAGCTCTATCGGGAGACCTACAAGCAGGGGCGGGGCTTCACCAACGAGCAGTGGTGGGCGGCGGTCTCCGAGGCGGCGGGCGGACAGTCGTTCGAGGAGTTCTATCGCCGCTACATCGACGGCCGCGATCCATTTCCGTGGTCCACGGTGGCCCCGCTCGCGGGACTCCGGTACCAGGTCGACTCGGTTCGCGAGCCGCGGATCGGCGTCTCGACGGCGGGCGAAGGCAGCGGCCCCGAGCGGGTTGCCACGGTGGCGGCCGGCTCTGCGGCCGCGCGGGCCGGCATCCTGCCGGGCGACGAGCTGATCTCGATCGGGACCGTGAAGGTCGACCCGAGCTTCGGCTTCGCGTTCCGGCAGACCTACGGTTCCCGGATCGGAGAGACCGTGCCCGTCGTCGTGCGCCGGGAGGGTCGGGAGCTCACCCTCTCGCTCGTCATCGAGGCCGTCACCAGGTCGGAGGAGCGCCTCGAGTTCGATCGGCGGGCGTCGCTCAAGGCCCTCCGAGTCCGGCATGGACTCCTCACAGGAGGCACAGAGCCGTGAGTCGAGTTTTCGAGCACCTCGCGAGCGGAGGCCACGAGCTGGTCGCGCTCTCCGGCGACGCCAAGTCCGGCTACCGCGGCATCATCGCCATCCACAGCACCACCCTGGGGCCGGCGGTCGGCGGAACCCGGTGGTGGACCTACCCGACCGAGTCGGACGCGATCGTCGACGCGCTCAGGCTCTCGAGGGGGATGTCGTACAAGAACGCGATGGCCGGTCTCCCGTTGGGCGGCGGCAAGGCCGTCATCATGGCGCCAGACGTGGTCAAGGACCGCGCCGCGATCCTCCGGGCCCACGGCCATTTCGTCGACCGTTTTGGCGGACGGTTCATCACGGCCGAGGACGTCGGCACCAGCCTGGCCGACATGGAGATCATCGCCGAAGGAACGAGGTTCGTGGCGGGGCGCGTCGGTGGCTCGGGCGACCCCTCACCCCACACGGCCCGAGGCGTCTACCGGGCCATGCAAGCTGCGGCCCGGATGGTCTGGGGGTCCGACGATCTCGCCGGCAGGTCCGTCGCGATCCAGGGCGTCGGCAACGTCGGGCTGAACCTCGCCCGGCAACTGCACGACGCGGGTGTCACGCTGCGGGTGAGCGACGTCGATCCCAACCGGGTCGCCACCGCCGTCCGGGAGCTCGGCGCGACGGCGGAGTCGCCCGACACGATCCACGCCTCGGCCGTCGACATCTTCGCGCCCTGTGCGTTGGGCGCCTCGCTGAGCGACCGGACCATTCCGGAGATCCGCGCCGCGATCGTGGTCGGCGCCGCCAACAACCAGCTCGCCGAGTCGCGCCACGGGCACGACCTGGCACGGCGCGGGATCTTCTACGTGCCCGACTACGTTGCCAACGCGGGCGGGGTCTGCTTCGGCGGGGCGATCGAAGTGCTCGCGGCCAGCCCCGCGGAGGCGCTGGCCCGGGTCAATGGGATCTACGACACCACCCTCGGCGTCCTCGAGCGGGCGCGCACCGACGAGGTGCCGCCCTTCGTCGCCGCCGACCGGATCGCCGAAGAGCGGATCAGCAGCGGTAAGCTCGAGCCGACCTGAGTCGGGGCGGTCAGCCGCCCCGCTTGCCGTCGCTCGCCGCGCTGCGGGCCTGGGCCAGGTATGCGGGCTGCAGCTGGAGCAGGTGGCCGAGCTTCCGCATCAGCGACGCCTCGTGGTCGGCGATCTTGCCGTCGGCGAGGATCACCCCCCACATCACTTCCGCCAGCACCATCCGCTGACCGAGGTCGTAGTGCTCGGTGATCAGCCGGGCAAACTGGAACTGGTCGACCGCCTGGCGCCGCTCGGACTCGGCCAGCTGCACCAACTCGGCCGCGGTGGAATCGTCGAGCCCGAAGTGCCGGCGCACCGCCGCGTCGATCGCCTGGCGCTCCTCGGGGCCGAATTCGCCGTCGGCGTGCGCCAGCTCGAGCAGCAGCGCGCACGCTGCCAGCTGGACCGCGGCGGCGGGGTCCTCGGCCGCCGGCTCGGCGCTGGCGATTCGGCGGTCGAAGAAGCTCTTGATCCCGTCGAGCATCAGGGTTGCCTCGTTCCAAGAGTTATCGAAGGCCCCGAAGACGACGAAGCCCCGTCCGGCTTCCGGGCGGGGCTTTGACCTTCGAGCGTTCGGTGCCGCGCCCCGCGGTTCGGCCTCAGTCGCCTTCGCTGGCGGACTGGGGCGGCGCGAGCGCCAGGAGCTTGCGCTGGGTCGGCCCGCGCGAGAGGTACTCGAGCGCGGTCTGGACCTGATTGTCGTAGCGGACCGATCGCTTGAACCAGGCCGAGTCGCCGAAGGCCAGCGTGGCCACGCGCCGCTCCAGGTCCCGGTCGACCAGGCTTACCCCGGCGTCGAACTTCTCCCGGGGGACGGTCACTTTGGCCTCCTGGAGCTTCTGCCAGACCAGCTCCCGCCAGGCGGGCTGAACGGTGAAGTCGGGCTTCACCTTGCCCTTGAGCTCGAGCGCGGTGTTGTAGACCGCCACATACCAGGCCGACTGCTGCGGCGCGACCGCGCGATAGAGATCGCGCTCGCCGTCGGAGAGCGTGTCGGGCTTCACCAGCACGTCCGGGGTGACGCCGCCGCCGCCCAGGATCGGGCGCCCGCCGTCCGACTTGAAAATCGGCCGCCGGCGGGCGGAGTCGCCCGGCTCGTTCTCGTACTCGACGAACCGCTCGTCACCGAGCCGCTCGTGGTCGGCCTGGATCGAACGGCCGCTTGGCGTGTACCACTTCCCGGTGGTGAGCTTGATCGCCCATCCGCCGTCGAGCGGAAAGAGTGTCTGCACCAGGCCCTTGCCGAAGGAAGTCGTGCCGATGATCAGGGCGCGGTCGTGGTCCTGCAGCGTCCCGGAGACGATCTCCGAGGCCGACGCGCTGTAGCCGTCGACCATCACCACCACCGGCATCGAGTCGATCACCGAGGGACGGTTGGCGCGATATACCTCGGCCGGCTTGCCCCGATGGCGGACACTGGCGATCTCGGCGCCGGGCCGGAGGAACAGGTTGCCGATCTCGAGCGCCTGGTCGAGACTGCCGCCGCCGTTGCCGCGGACGTCGATCATGAACGCCCTCGCGCCCTGCTCCCGGAGCGACTCCAGCGCTTTCTCCACGTCGCTTGCGGCCGACTCGTTGAAGCTCTGGAGCGGGATGTAGCCCACGCCGTCCACCACGACCGAGTACGGCACCGCCGGGACCCGGATCACCGCGCGCTTGAAGCGGCCCTTGATCGGCTCGGGCACCCCGACCCGACGGAAGATGACGTCGACCTCGGTGCCGGGCGTGCCCAGCATCCGGGAGGAGACGTCCTCCAGCTTGAGACCGGTCACGGGCGTCGAGTCGACCTGCATGATCCGGTCGCCGGGAATGACGCCACCGTGCTCGCTCGGCGTGTTGGGGAACACCCGCGCCACGATGATCGTCCCCTCCTGGCTCTCGATCTGCATCCCGAGGCCACCATAGTTGTTGCGGAGGGTGTTGCGCTGGAAGCTCGCCAGCTCTTCGGGCGAGTACAGATCCGCGTAGGGATCGTTGAGGTTCTTGATCAGCCCGCGCGCGGCGCGCTCGTAGATGGTGCTCCGGTCGAGCGAGTCGACCGCACTCTCCTCGACCCGCCTCAAGACCTGGGCAAAGAGCCTGGCCGCGCTCTGCGGCTCCTGCGACTGCTGGAGAAAGGCCCCGGCGGCCAGTGGCAGCGCGATCGCGGTGAGAAGACCAAAGGCGAGGCGTCGTCGCATTCCGTTCACTCCAAGAGGGTGCAAACGGGGGCGCCTCGACGCCCCCGACAGAGGCCCCGCAGGGATTGCGCCATCCGTTTTCCCCGCGGAGCCGTTTGATAACTAAACGCTTGGTCCCCTAAAACGCTACCGGGTTTCGACCTGGGGTGGCGAGGCCCCTGTAAGGATCTTACGGAGCCCCGGCCCGCCCGGTTTTGGAGGGTCAGCCCTTGGTGAGGATTTCTTCGAAGAGCTGCAGGGCCCGGGGGTCGTCGGACTGCCCGAGCCAGAACAGAGCCTTCTTGCGAATGGCCGGATCCGGATTGGTCTTGGCCGCCCGGATCAGGGCTGGAACCCCTTGATCCTTTGGCAGTTGCGAGAGCGCGAAGACGGCCTGCTCCCGGATCTCCCGATCTTCGTCCCGGTCGCTCACGAAGTCGCCGAGCTCCTCGGCCACGGCCTCCCCGGCCTCCTGCGAGAGCCAGAAGATTGCCGATTTCCGGGCCTTCCGCCCGGCGTCGCGGTCTCGGGCGAGCCGGAGCAACTCCGGCCATACGGTGACGCTGTCGGCCAACATGGCAGGGAAGATCACGTCGTCCGCGCCCCCGAAGTCCCGAATTCGGGCCAGCCGGAGCAGCGCGCTGCTCGCTGCGGGGGCGCTCACGATCCCGAGGTCGGTGGCGCCGTCGCGATCGCGCCAATCCCCGCCCACGTACACCCGGGCGCGGCGCACCTCGCCGTCGCGGATCGTGAGCGAGACCCGGACCGGGCCGTCGATGCATTGGCGGACCCAGCGACGGCCGGAGCCGTCGCGGGAGTCGCCCGAGTAGCGGACGTAGGAGTCGCGATCCCGATAGCGGATCATGGTCTCCCCGTCGCCACAGACGTCGGGGCGCGGAGCGTAGGCCAGCCGGAGCTCGCCGTCCCGGGCCGAGCGGATCCGATCGTACAGGCCCCGGTCCTGAGCGGCGAGGGGCGAGAGGACCTGGCCGATCGCCAGCAGGCCGCCGGTCAACAGCAGAGAGCGGATCATTGGGGCTTCTCCAGGATCTCGGTGAGCAGCTCGACGACGCGGGGATCGTTCGATTGCGAGAGCCAGAAGAGCGCCTTCTTGCGGAGCTCCCGGTCCGAATCGCGCCGGGCGATCTCGATCAGCTTGTCGACCGCCGCCGGCTTGTTGCTCTGCGAGTAGGCGAAGATCAGCTGCTCCTTGAGCTCGCGGTCGCCGGCCCGGTCGTAGAGCGCGAACAGCTCGGGCAGGTCGGCGCCGCTCTGGGCCGCCCAGAACACGGCCTTCTTGCGGAGCTCGGTGTCCTCGCGGGTGTTGCCGGCCACCTCGAGCAGCCAGCGGAAGCCGTCGTTCTGTCCGTTCTGGGCGACGGCGAAGATGATCTTCTCCTTGAGCGACCGCTCGTCGACCGTGCGATAGAGCGAGCGGAGGAACTCCGCATTGTCGCCTCCCGACTGGCCGAGCCAGAAGATCGCGTTCTCGCGGAGTGACGCGGGCGCGTCGCGGCGACTGGCAAAGTCCCGCAGGGCGCGGGCGGCCCGCTCGGACTGGTGCTGCGAGAGGGCGAAGATCGCCTTCTCCTGGATCGTCCGGTCGCCGGATGCGCGGAGGATCGAGTCGAGCGCGGTCACCGCGCCGTCGCCGGACACCTGCGAGAGCCAGAAGACGGCCTGCTCCCGCACCTCCTGATCCGGATCGCTTCGCACCGCCGCCAGGAGAATCCGCTCGGCGCGCGGCCCGCTTTGCTGCGACACCATGAAGACGGCCCGGCGACGGAGACAGGCAGATTCGGCGTCCCGCTTCTCCATTACCCGCTCGAGGATCGGCAGGGCGCGATCGCTGTCCATCTGCAACAGCGCATTGAGGGCCGCCATCCGCTCGTCGTCCTCGTCGCAACCCGATCGCCGGCTCTGGCGGCTGGAGCGCGCGCTCTCGCGTGCTTCCCGCGTCCGGTCCCGCTCGACCTCCTCACGGTCGCGTCGGCTCTCGGCCAGCTCTTCGGCCCGCTCGCGAATCGATCGAGCTGCCTCCGCGTCTCCCTGGCGGGCCAGCTCGCCCCGGATCCGCTGAGAGAGCTCGTCGGCGCTCCGCCGGGTGGAGGCGTTGGGGAAACGGTCCTGCTGGGCTTCGAGCAGCCGGAGCGCCCGGTTCAGGCTCGACTCCGAGCCTGCCCGCGAGAGCGCGTAGGCGCCCCAATAGTACGAGTCGGCCGCGTAGGAAGACCGGGGATAGCGCTCGCCGATCTGCTCGAAGAGGTAGGCCGCGCGGGTGTAGTTCCCCCGATTGAGCATCGTGCGGGCTTCGCGGTAGGTCGAGTCCGCCGGATCCTGGAGGCCACTCGCGGGAGGCGGAACGGTCTCCAGCCGGTCGAAAGACCAGGCCCTGGTCGCGGCGAGCAGCTCCAAGTCCCGGAGCCGCGCGCCCAGGGTCCCGCTGCGCGCGCCCAGGGCGGCCACGGAGCTCGAGAGCGCCGCCGCCGTTTGCGAGAGCCGGGCGATCGCGAGTCCCGCTTCCGCCTCGGCGCTGGCCAGGTCGGCGCTCCGCTGCGCCGCGGCGATGGACGGTGGCGCAACCAACAGGGCCACCAGGACGAGTGAGCGACGATTTATGGTCATGGAGTCATTCCTCCTTGCTATGCGATTCACGCCGTCGGCCCGACGGGCACGGCGTTCTGGAGCCGGGGGCGGATCTGCCGCTCGGCCAATCCGTCTCGAATCAGGGAGCGATCCTCGAGGTCGTTGGGCCGGAGCTCGACGATCTGCGTGAGGATCAGCTCGAGGTCTTCGAGCAGCGACTTGAGTCTCGGATCCTGCAGCCGGTTGGCGTCGACCCAGAGCCGGGTGTCGATCAGAAGCACCCGGGCCGCCGCGATCAACTCGGCGTCGGCCGGACGGGAGTCGAAGTCGACCAGCCAGGCTTCGACCCGGCTCAGGTGCTGGACGGCCGCGACCCGGGTCGCGAGCGGCGTGCCCGCCTCCGCAGGCGGCTCGGCCGCGGCCGTGACCGGTTGACCGGGCGCCTCCGCCGCGCGAGGCGCGAGTCGGCCGAGCGCAATCCCCAAGACGAGCACGGCGGCAATCAGGATGGGCCCACGGATTCGTTCCCAGGCGGGCCGGCGGGGCAACTCGAGGACCTGCGCCGGCCGCGCGGTGCGCTGGGCTCGACTGGCTTCGATCCGGGCCCAGATCTCTTCCCGTGGGGTCGCCGGTGGCCGGCGGTACTCTCGCGCGGCCTCTTGGAGGACCTCGTCGAACCGATCGTCGTTCATGGCATCCACTCCTTGGCGAACGGCGCCAGGGCGATTCGCAGCTTGGCCCGAGCCCGCGAGAGCTGGGCTTTGGAGGTCCCTTCCTGGATGCCGAGGATGCGGCCGATCTCCTCGTGCTTGTATCCCTCCACATCGTGGAGGATGAAGACCGATCGATATCCGTCCGGAAGGGCGGCCACGGCCTGGTCGAGCCTCGCCTTCAGGTCCGGCTCGGCGGTGTGCAGGGTTGGTTGCTCGGTCATCTCGGTCAACTCGACCTCTCTCGAATCGGTCCGGCGCCGCTTTCGCAGGCCGTTGAACACCACCGAGTAGGCGATGCTCGTGATCCAGGTGGAGAGGGCGGCCTCACCCCGGAACGTGTGGAGCTTGTCGTACACCCGGATGAAGGTGTCCTGGGTGTAGTCCGCCGCGAGATCGGAATCGCCGGCCAGTCGGAAGGCCAGGCGAAAGACTCGATCCACGTTCTGGTCGTACAGCTCGCGTTCAGCGCTTCTGTCTCCGGCGCGGATGCGAGCCACGAGTGGGTCAGGCTTCACCGGGCTCCGTTGGCGCAGGTCATCCAACTCATGCGATTCGACAGGCGGTGGTCGAAAAGGGTTGCTCCGGCCGGCTTCGGTCGACTCTCCATTCGACAAAGAATGACTGATTCAGTTATTCTATTCTGACGTCGCCCTCCCAAGACGGAACAGCCCGTGAGAAAGCGTGACCACGCCAAGCTCGACCGCCTCTCCGCGTCAGCCGCAGAAGTGTTTTCCGTAAAAGGCTTTGCGGCGACAAAAGTCAGCGAGGTCGCCCGGAAGGCCCGAGTCGGACCGGGGACCGTGTACCTGTACGCCGCCGACAAGGAGGCCCTGTTCGAGCTCGCCGTGCTCCGCGCTTGCGAGAGCCCGTTGGTCGCCTCCGCCAAGCCGCCGTACCCCCGCACCCCGGCTCGAGAGCAGCGGGTCCTGTTCCGGAACGCGGTCGAGAACATCGCCCATTTCCCCCAGCTCTGGGTCGGGCTCCAACGGAGGGTGGTCGAAGAATCCATCGGGGAGTATGAGTCAATACTACTAGAGATAGCCACCTGGCTCGCCAGGTATCGCCAGGCCATCCTGATCGCCGACCGCAACCGTGTCGAATGGCCCGACCTGGGCAGGGCGTTCGACGAGCTGGTCTGGGCCGACCTGGTGGGGCATCTCGCCGCCTATCTCGGCACCAGAATGAAAACCGGACACCTGCGCGACGTCGGAGACAAGAACCTGGTCGCTCGGGTCACTCTGGCTGCCCTGGCTGGCAATCTCCTCGGGTCGCCGATCTGGCCGACTCCACCCGACCCGGGCGTCACTGCCGCCGCGGCGGCGCGTCTGCTGGTGCCCGTGCCGGCTCGCTAACCAGGGTCCTCTCGGAGGCGGCAAGGCTACGGCTGTGGGGCCCAGGCGGAGCCAAGCCGGGCGAGCACCCCGGCGTAGAGTTCGATCCCGTCCCAGAGGTTGGCGAGCCGGAGGTTTTCGTTCTCGCCGTGCTGGTTGTTGTCGTGGTTGACGATCGGCAGCAGCACGAAGGGGCTGCCCAGCGTCTCGTCCAGCAGGTAGAGCGGCAGGCTCCCGCCGAGCATCGGCACCCGCAGCAGCGGCTGGCCCATGGACAGGTCGGCCGCCCGGATCAACGCGCGGGCCGCCGGCGCGTCCATGGCCGTCTTGGCGGCGGGGTAGCCGCTTCCCCAGGACAGTCGGATCACCTTCGCATGGGAGCGGAGGGTCGCCGAGTCCGGCTCCTCGGTCACGATGTGGAAGCCCTGCCGCGCGATATGGCGCTCGATCAGGCGTCGTACGCCCGGCAGGGTCTGGTCGGGCACCAGCCGGAGGTCGAGAAACGCCGTCGCCCGGGAGACGATCAGGTTGGCGGACCCCGAGCCCGTCAGGCCGCCGGAGAGCCCGCTCACGTTGAGGGCCGGCCGCGCGAGCTGCTCGAGCAGCGTCGCGTTCGGTCTCCCCTCGGTTCGTC
The DNA here is from genome assembly GCA_050184075.1 of Gemmatimonadales bacterium. Classification (GTDB taxonomy): domain Bacteria; phylum Gemmatimonadota; class Gemmatimonadetes; order Gemmatimonadales; family GWC2-71-9; genus SHZU01. The sequence continues at coordinate 27,806 of JBFXAS010000004.1, read as the reverse complement.
CCAGCCGCAGCTCCCCGATCAGCTGGGCCTCCACAGACGGCACCGCCGAGATCGCCTCTCGCTCGGCGGCCGAGATCGGAGTGACGTCGTCGTAGTACCCGTCGATCGTGATCCGGCCGTCCTCGGCGCGCATCGAGGCGAGCAGGTGGATCAGCTCGACGTTCGGGTTGGGAGCCCAGTTGCCGTAGTGGCCGCTGTGGAGTGGTCGACTCGGTCCGTAGACGGTCAGATCGAGACCGACGTCGCCTCGGGCGCCGAACACGATCTGCTGGGCCCGGCTCTGATGGATCGGACCGTCGCCCATGATCCAGAGGTCCGCCGCGAGGAGCGGGCGGTAGCGGCGGAACATCTCCCGAAGGTGGGGGGATCCGGCCTCTTCCTCGCCCTCGAGGAAGAACTTGAGGTTGACGCTGGGGGCGCTGTTCGCGGCCCGGAGCGCGTCGAGGGCCCAGAGCATAGCGACGATCGGTGACTTGTCGTCGCTCGCCGAGCGCGCGTAGAGGCGTGCCTCGGGGTCGTAGCGTCCGGTCGGGCTCGCCAGCGGGATCTGCTTCCCGCCGCGCTCGATGGGCGCGTCGCGGAGGAGTGGCGTCCAGGCTGGCGACGCCCAGCGTGACGAATCGACGGGCTGGCCATCGAAGTGGGCGTAGAACACGACCGTTCGCGTGGCGCCGGGCACGAGCAGCTCGCCGTAGACGGCGGGGGGCGCGTCCGGTAGCTCGAGCTTGCGGGCGGCGATTCCCCGACGCCCGAGCATCGTGATCAGGAGCTCGGCATTGCGGTGGATGTCGTCCACGTTGGTGGCCAGGTTGGGCAGCTCGAGCAGCGACGCCAGCTCGGCCACGATCCTGGTCTCGTTGGCCTCTCGGAACGCTCTGATCTGCTCGCGGCCCGGCTGCGCCCAGACCGTGCTCCACCAGGGAACGGCGAGGAACGGCAGCAGCATGGCGATCCGCCGCATCGGGTTCTTCATGACGTCTCCCTGGAGTGGTTGGAGCGCCGAAGCAGGTCTACCAGTGATTTCAGGAGCTTCACCGCCACGAGCCCGCTCCGCCCGGAGGGGTCGAGGCGGGGATTGAGCTCGACCAGGTCGACGCCGACGACCCGAGCCTCGACCTCGCGGAGCTGACCCACCAGCTCGGCCACCGAGAGGCCACCCGGCTCGGGGTGCGCGATCCCGGTGACGAACGCCGGGTCGAGCACGTCGAGATCGAGTGAGAGGTACACCGGATCATCGAGCCGGATCGGCTCCGGACCGCGCCAGTGGTGCATTTCGCGCAGGTCGACGTCGAAGCGCTCGGCCTGCTCGCGTTGATCCGGGCTCAGGGTGCGGATGCCGACCTGGATCAGACGGTCCGCGAGGCCCTCCTCCATGATTCGGGCCATCGGGCAGGCGTGCGAGTAGGGGTCGCCGTCGAATCGGTCGTACAAGTCGGCGTGGGCGTCGAAGTGGAGCAGGGTGAGGCGAGGGTGGTGCGCCCGAAACGCCCGGAGCACGGGATAGGTGATCGAGTGATCGCCGCCGAGGACGACGGGCAGACGGCTCCCGGCGAGCAGCTCGGACACCCTGGCCGTGATCGACGCGCGGCCGGCCTCGCCCGAGGCGGGGGTCAGGTCGCCCGCATCGTCGAGCACGGCCCTCGACCCGAGATCGGCGCCGGCTACGGTCCAGGGGTTGCTCGAGGGCGCCGAGATCGCCTCGCGGATCGCGAGCGGACCCTCGGCGGCGCCTCGGACGAAGGACGACGACCCGTCGTATCGGACTCCGAGCAGCGTGGGGAGTCCGGGGCGCTCGGTCAGGCCTTGGGAATCCACGCCGGACGCCGCCAGGGCCGCGGCTCGAAGATCGACGGGTCGAGCGTTGGGTCGGCCTTCATGTCGCGGTAGATCTCGCGCATCGTCTCCTTGCCGTCGGTCATGAAGATGACTTCCGGGGCAATCCAGCCGCCCCCCAATCGTTGGTAGCGATTGAACTGGATCTCGCTGGTCGCGCCGCTCGGAGTCTGGTTGATGAGGCGGACGAAGAGCAACCGCTCGCGATCGACCCAGAACTGGTGCTCGGGACCACCGACGACGTAGGCCACCCGCCCCTGCCAGGTGTCGGTCCGGAGCTGGCCCAGATCGAAGCCCTGCTCCCCGAGCACCTTGGCGGTGGTCGCGGGGGGCTGTCCGTAGACGTCGAAGCCGAGGATCAGGAGCGGGTTGGCGCCCTTGGAGGCCTGGACGGCTTTCCGGTTGAAGCGGTAGAGCGAGTCGCCGCGATAGACGATGCCGTTGCCGCTGTCGACCGGTGCGATGTCGATGCGGAGCTGTCCGGGGATGGCCATTGCTTCCCACCACTCGCCCTCGGGGCGGCCGTCGGCCCAGACGACTCGCTGCACGAAGGTGAGGCTCCGATACCAGGAGTCCTGATAGCGGGCGTGCATCGCGGCGAGGAGGTCGTGGCCGTCACGCACCGTGTCGGCGGGTTGGGGGCCGACCAGGGTGGTCACCAGCGCAAGGATGCCGAGCATGTGCGTCGCCTGAAGGGTGGACTCGGAAGGTAGCGACGCTAGGTTAGGTGTCGACCCCTGCCCGAGGGTGTGCGATGGCCCCACCGTCAGACAAGTCGCGCGCGGTTGCCCTGGTGCTGGCCGGCGTGCTCGGCGTGTTCGGCGCCCACCGCTTCTACGTCGGGAAGGCCGGCACCGGGATTCTGATGATCCTCACCGGGGGTGGGCTCGGGATCTGGTACCTGGTCGACGTGATCATGGTCGCGGCCGGGGGCTTCCGCGACGCGGAAGGGCGCCTGGTGTCGCGCTGGGACGCGCACGAGCAGGATCAGCTGGGCGTCCCTCAGGAGATCATGGACGAGATCTACTCCCTCCGGCACGACGTGTCGGAGCTGCAGGAGCGGGTCGATTTTGCCGAGCGGCTGCTGGCGAGCAAGAGCGAGTCGGGCGACCCGGGGGTGTCGAGGTCCACGCTGCGAACCCCTACCTGAGCTGCCGTCAGCCGACGACGACGGCATCGCCCACCGCGATCGTTCCCCTGGCTCGGTGCACGACGTTCATTCCGAAGAGAGCCCCATGCTCGCCACGGCGCAGCGTCGAGAGGGTCCGAAGGGGCTCCTCGTGGCGCGTGGCCGACTGCTGATCGACGGTGGTCACGACACAGCGAGCGCAGCGCTTGACCCCGTCGAAAGGCAGCCCGCCGATGGTGAAGCGCCGCCAGTCGTCCTCCTCGTAGGGGGCGGATCCCGAGACGACCACGTTGGGTCGGAAGCGGTTCATCGGGACCGGCTCGACCAGGGCACCATTGAGCGCGGCCAGCGAGGCCTCGCCGATCAGGAGGATCGGGTAGCCGTCGGCGAAGCTCACGGGGCTTCCCGACGGATCGAAGGTCGGGTCGGTCTGACGCTCCTCGCCCTCCGGAAGGTGGAGCAGACGCGCCGATCGGCCGAGGAGATCGCCGAGCCACCGGGCCGCGGCGTCGCCCTGGTCCCGGGCGTCGCACTCGCTTCCCCAGACTCGGACCCGGCGCGGCGTTCCATCCCCCGTGACCGGGACGACGAGCTCGGGCAGGCCGGGTCCGCGCAGGGTGAGCGCCTCCGGCGTCGGGATCGCCTCGGCCAGGCAGAGCTCCGGTGCCTCGCGCTGGGTCAGGAAGCGCCCGGCCTCGGTGATCGCCATCCAGCGACGATCGAAGCGGGGGCCGTAGCGGTCGAGCTCGAGGGCGGGCGTCGCGATGCCGCGCGCCCCTTTGAGCGGGTAGAATGTCAGCGTGCTCACGGTGATCACGGATGTCTCGCGAAACCGGGTTCGTTGGTCCGACGTCGGTTGAGTGTGGCACAGGTAAGGTATCTGGCTCCAACCCCGCACGATGAGGTGCAACGATGAGGATGGCGTTCGCGACGGTGGCGCTGGCGGCGGCACTGGCCGGGCCGGCCCGGGCGCAAAGCGAGGAGAAGGCCGTCGTCCAGGCCATCACCAGGCTGTTCGACGGGATGCGGACCCGGGACACCGCGCTGATGCGCTCGCTGATGGCGCCGGAGGCCCGGCTGCTCGGGATCAACACGCAGAGCGGCGAGCCCAAGCTTCAGGTAATCGACCCGAGCCTGTGGATCGGCTCCGTCGGACGGGGGAGCGGGCCGGGACCGGACGAGAAGATCTTCGACCCGATCGTGCACGTCGATGGGAACATCGCGCAGGTGTGGGTCTACTACGAGCTCTGGGTCGGGACCCGACTCAGTCACTGCGGCTACGACGCGTTCTTCATGGCCAAGCTGGCCGACGGATGGAAGGTGGCGCAGGTGGCCGACACCCGTCGCACGGACTGCACCCCGCGCGGCTGAGGCTCAGCCGACGACCCGGTCGATGATCATGATCTTCTGCCAGATCTTGCGGGAGAGTCCCGTGGTGAGCGACTCGATCTCGTTCACCGTGGCGATCGCGACCGGGTCGTCGAAGTCCTGGAGATAGAGCGCGGCGGCCTTGCCGAGGAGTGAGAGCATCTCGCTCGCGTAATCCAGATAGCGAGACAGCTCGAAGGCCGTCATCGACCGCGCCGGAGACGACGGGGTGTCGGGCCCGGCATCGGGGCCGATGACCCGCTCCGGGTCCTTGGTGAGCTGGTGCATGTCGATGATGTGCGCCATCGCCCGGAGCCGGTGGAGCGAGTCGAGCGCCCGGCGACGCTTCCAGCGGGTCTCGAGCGAGAGCAGAAACCAGACCGCAATGCCGAGGAAGACCAGGTCGTTGACGGCCGATTCGACGGCCTGCAGCACCTCGGAGAGGGTCGACCGACCCGGCTCCGGCAGCAGGGTCACCGCCGCACCGATCACCGCGATCAGCAGAAATCCGATCAGGGCCCAGATGCCGATTCGGAGCCCGCGATGGGGGCGCCCGAGCCAGACGGTGTCGGCCGCGGCGCGCTCGGTGACCTGGACCAGCTCGGCGGACACCCGTCCGAGGCCCGAGCCGGGAAAGCGCTCCTCCACGCGGCGAGCCAGCTGCCGGGACGTGGCGACGATGCGATCCGGATCGAGGCGCTGATACACGCCTCCAAGATTTCGCCGGATCCCGTTCGAGGGAAGGGTCGGCGGGTCAGGACCCGACGGCGAGGCGCACGGCGACCCGCCCGGTGATCGCGTCGCTGGGCGCGGCGTAGAGCTCGCCGCTCAGCCCGAGGCGGCCGCCGGCGGGCCACCAGGTCGCGCCGCCGAAGAGCACCGCGCGGTCGAGGTCGACCTCGACCCGTCGCTCGTCCCGCTGACCGGCCACGTTGGTGAAGTCGACCTGAAAGCGGGGCATCAGCCGGTTGTAGCCGGCGCCGAGGTAGGGCTGAACCCGTCCGCCCCCCAGCGACCAGCTCACGGTGGCGTCGGCCCCGACGATGTTGGGGCGGTAGCGGTCGTCGGAACGGGTGCCCTGGTAGCACTCGCTCAGCGGATCGGCCAGCGCCGCATCGTCGCAGGTGATCGGCGCCCGCACCCGCCCGAAGGTGCCGTGGCCGCGGAGCGTGAGCCGGTGGGTGCCGCCGAGGGCGGTGGTCCAGCCGAGCGCGATGCCGAACAGATTGGCCGAGACCTGGTTCAGGCGAATTGGGGGAATCCAGCTGCCCTCGAGCGTGAGGCCACCGCCCAACGCCACCGACACTCTCGGTCGGGGCGCCGCGAAGAGCAGATCGGTGTTCTCGGGGCCCTTGCCCGGACGGCAGACGGTGGGCGTGGCGGTGGCGGGATCGACGTTGGGGAGGTAGACCGCTTCGATCCCGACCGAGATCCGACCACGGGTGAGGGGCGCCCCCGCCGGCCCGAAGGCGAGCGGGACCGAGAAGATCGCCAGCGTCTTGGCCTCGTTCGACTCGGCGCCCGGGAAACAGTCGCCCTGAGCGGCGGCCCGGCTGCCGAGCGCGATCGTGAGCGCACCCGCGATGGCGGCGGCCCTCACGGGATCACGAGGATGCGGCCGTACATCCCGCTGCGGGTCGCGCCGTGCACGCTGCAGTGGTAGAAGTACTCGCCCGCGGTCGGGAACTGAAAGGCGAGTGAGAAAACGCCGTTGTGGATCGCGGCCTCGTTGGGGACCGTCTTTCCGTCGTCGGGAACCAGGTTGTGCTGCAGGGAGCCGGCGGGCCAGTTGAACGTCACGGTGCCGCCGGCAACGATGGCCAGGTTGTCCGGGTCGAAGCGGTTGTTCAGCACCTCCACGATCGCGTTCTGTTCGGCCACCGTCGCCGAGAAGCTCAAGGGACTCCCGGTGGCGTTGCTGGCGGCGGCCGTGATGGTCATGCTCCCGCCACCCGGCAGGGTGACGGTGGTGGAGGCGATGCCGTCGGCGCCGGTGGTCGACGTGGTCGGATTGACCGAGCCAGCCGTCGGCGACCAGGTGATCGTCTTGCCGGAGACCGGCGTCGAGCCGTTTCGCACCACCACGCGGATGGGATCCGAGAGCGCGGTGTTCGGGCGACCCGCCTGGGCGTCGCCGCTGGGGTTGGCCTTTTCGATCCGGTCGCTCGCGGCGGGCGGCGGTGGCGGCGGTGGGGGCGGATTCGGGCCCGAATCGCCGCCGCCGCAGGCGGCGAGCAAGGCGATCGAAGCCAGCAAACCGGGTGCGTCCGCAACCGCCGTTGCGATGCGCGACAGGAGGTTCGCGCTCATTTGGCCTCCGGCAGAGGGTGCGATATGATTCGCCAGCGCGCCGCCACCGTCCGCGGCTCGGGCGCAAACGTCGTTGATTGACAAGGCGTTGCGAACAGAGTTGCCGGCGGCGGACCGGGCGCGATGTCGCCGCGGCGACGCTGCCTTGGGCCGAAGGACAGACGATCACCTCCGACACCCCGACAACGCATGCGGCCAGAATCGGTCCGATTCCTCACCACCTTGCTCGAGTCCCCCGGACCATCCGGCTTCGAAACTGGACCGGCCGGGGTCTGGCGGACGGAGGCCAGGCGTTTCGCTGATCGCGTCGTGGGAGACGTGAGCGGCAACTCGTATGCCCATTTGGACGCCAAGGGCTCCGGGCCGACCGTGATGTTCGCGGGCCACATCGACGAGATCGGACTGATGGTGGTCCACATCGATGACGAGGGCTTCCTCTGGTTCGACCCGATCGGCGGGTGGGACGAGCAGGTCTTCGTGGGACAGCGGGTGGTGTTGCTGACCCGGGGCGGGCCGGTCCGCGGCGTGGTCGGGAAGCGGGCCATCCACCTGCTCGAGAAGGAAGACCGGGACAAGCCGAGCAAAGCCAAGGACCTCTGGATCGACATCGGGGCGACGAGCAAGGCGGAGGCGCAGGAGCGGGTGCGGGTCGGCGACGCCGGGGTGCTCGACTGCGGGATCGTCGAGCTGCCGCACGAGCGGATCGTGAGTCGGAGCCTCGACAATCGGATCGGCGCGTTCGTTGTCCTCGAGGCGCTGCGCCGGCTCGCCGCGGACCGACCGGCGGTGACGGTGAGCGCCGTCGCGACGACCCAGGAGGAGATCGCCTTCTCGGGCGGTGGCGCCCGCACCTCGGCCGCCGGGCTCGAGCCCGGGGTCGCGATCGTGGTGGACGTCACCCACGCGACCGATACGCCCGGCGTCGAGAAGAAGCGCTTCGGCGACGTGCAGCTCGGAGGCGGGCCGGTGCTGAGCCGAGGCTCGTCGGTGAACCCGAAGGTCTTCGACCTCCTGGTCGAGACGGCGGAGGCCGAGGGGCTTCCCTATCGCCTGCACGCGGCGCCGAGGTTCACGGCCACCGACGCCGACGCGATCTTCACCGCCACCCGTGGGATCGCGACCGGCCTGGTCTCGGTTCCCAATCGCTACATGCACAGTCCCAACGAAATGGTGGCGCTCGACGATCTCGACCGCGCCGCCCAGCTGCTGGCCGGGTTCGCGCGGCGGATCGCGGCCGACACCGATTTCCGCCCCTGATGGCAAGGCTAGACGTGACGCATCGATCGCTCCTGTCGTTCTTCACCCTCGCGGTCTCCGTCGCGAGCGTCGCCGCGTGTCAGCGCGGTGGGACGCCGGTCCGCGGCGCGGTCGCCGAGCTCGAGCGCGATCTCGCGGTGCTGGCCGCCGACTCGATGAAGGGCCGCTTCACCGGGACGCCCGAAGCGACCGCGGTGGCCAACTATCTGGCGCGCCGCTTCGCCGAGGTCGGCGCCACTCCGGGTGTGCCGGGCTGGCTCCAGCCGTTCAGCATCGACCCGCGGGCTCCGGCGGTCGCCGGCATCGCCGAGGCGCATCGCCCGAGCTCCGGCGCCAACGTCGTCGCGCTGGTGCGGGGCTCCGATCCGGCGCTCCGGGACGAATACGTGATCGTGGGCGCCCACTACGACCACCTCGGCTTCGGATACACCGGGATTCGCGGCCCCGAACAGCTCGGTCAGGTGCACAACGGCGCCGACGACAACGCGTCGGGTGCCGTCGCGCTGATCGCGATCGCACGGGAGCTCGCGGCGAAGCCGCCCCGGCGGTCGGTGTTGCTGGTCTCGTTCGCCGGGGAGGAATTCGGCTTGATCGGCTCGGATGCCTACGTGAAGGCGCCGGCCGTGCCGCTCGATCGCACCGTCGCGATGGTCAATCTCGACATGGTGGGACGGCTCCGAAACGAGCGCCTGCTCGCCTTCGGGAGCGAGACGGCCACCGAGCTGCCCGCGCTGCTCGACTCGCTCAACCAGGTCGCCGGCTTCGACCTCCAGGCATCGGGCGACGGTTACGGCCGGAGCGACCAGCAATCGTTCTATCTTGCCAAGAAGCCGGTGATCCATCTCTTCACCGACCTGCACGAGGACTATCACCGGCCGAGCGATGATGCGGAGCGGATCAACGTGGAGGGGCTGGCCCGGGTCGCGAGCTTCGCGTCGTCGCTGACGCGCGCGTTGGCCGACCGGCGGGCGCCGCTCACTTTCGTCGACCATCCGCCGCCCGCGCAAGCCGCGGCGCCGGCCCGGACCGGGGGCTATGGGGCCTACCTCGGCTCGATTCCCGACATGAGCGGCGGCGGGCCCGGCGTTCGGCTGAGCGGGGTGCGGCCCTCGAGCCCCGCAGACCAGGCGGGTCTCAAGGAGGGCGACGTCCTGCTCAGGATCGGCGAGCACGAGGTGCCGGATCTGCAGGGCATGACCAACGCGCTGAGGGCCCATCGTCCAGGCGACACGGTGACCGTGGTGTTCCGCCGTGGCGCCGCCACAGACTCGGCGGTCGTCGTGCTCGGCAGCCGGGGCTCCTGATGCCGGTGCTCGACGGAGACCGGATCGTCGCCGCGCTGCGCGGCGGGTTCGCCCGCGATCTGGATCGAGCGGGCCTGCTCTCGCTCGCGGCAGAGCGGATCCAGGCGGTGGGTCCGCCCTATACCTCGGTCTACCTCTACATGCTGCACGGCGCCGAGCTGGTGCTGGAGGCGTTCGCTGGCCGGGAGACCGAGCATACCCGGATCCCGGTCGGGAAGGGCGTCTGCGGCAGCGCGGTGGCGATGGGCGCCGACCAAAACGTGCCCGACGTGCGCGCGATCGACAACTACATCGCCTGCAACCTCGACACCCGCTCCGAGCTGGTGGTGCTGATCCGACGCGGCGAGCTGATCCTCGGACAGATCGACGTCGACAGCGACCTGTCGGATCCGTTCACGCCCGAGGAAGAGGCCGAGACGCGCAAGGTGGCGGACGCGCTCGCCGTGCTGTTGTAGGGAGCAGGGCGTCTCGGTGCGGGCCTGGTCGTCGGCGCGGTGGTCGATCCCTCTTCCCGAAGGGCATCGCTTTCCGATGGGGAAGTACCGGCTGGTGCGCGACGGCGTGCTGGCCGCTGGCCTCCTGGCCGACGGCGCGATCGACGAGCCCGACCGGGTGCCGATCGACTGGCTGACGCTGGTCCACTCGTCGGCCTACGTCGGAGCCGTGCTCGACGGCGCCCTCGAGCCTGCGGCCGAGCGGCGGCTCGGCTTTCCCTGGCGTCCCGAGGTGCCGGAGCGCTCGCTCCGGACCGTCCAGGGCACGGTCGAGGCGGCCAACGACGCCCTCCAGCGCGGCGCCGGCCTCAACCTGGCGGGCGGCACCCACCACGCCTTTCGCGACCACGGCGAGGGCTACTGCGTCTTCAACGACATCGCGGTCGCGATCCGCGGGCTGCAGCGGGCCGGCCGGATCGAGCGCGTCGCCGTCGTCGACCTCGACGTCCATCAGGGCAACGGCACGGCGCGGATCTTCGCCGGCGACCCTGACGTCTTCACCTTCTCGATGCACGGGCTCCGCAACTATCCCTTTCGAAAGGAGCGGAGCCAGCTCGACGTCGCGCTCGAGGACGGGACGGACGACGCCACCTATCTCACGCTGGTCGACGCGCATCTGGACGACGTGCTGGCGGAGGCTCGTCCCGATCTGGTCTTCTACATCGCCGGGGCCGACCCCTTTCGCGGCGACCGGCTCGGCCGGCTCGGTCTCAGCGTGGAGGGTCTCCGCGCCCGCGATCGCAAGGTGATCACCGCCTGCGCGGCGAAGGGGCTGCCGCTGGCGGTGGTGTTGGGTGGAGGCTATGCCGACGACCTCTCCGATCTGGTGACGATCCACGGCAACACGGTGCGCGAGCTGGTGGCCCGACATGGCTGAGCGCACCGCGACGAGGAGGGTTCGGGGCGTCGAGCTGTTCGAGCGCCGGGTGGGAGCGGGGCCGCCGACCGTCGTGTTGCACGGCGGGCCGGGTGCTCACCACGATTACCTCCTGCCCGGCTTCGATCTCCTGGCGACCGGTCGGGAGTTGATCTACTACGACCAGCGCGGCGGGGGCCGCTCGCCCGTTATGCGGGAAGTGGACGTCGGCTGGCGGGAGCAGGTGGAGGACCTCGAGGCGCTCCGTGCGCTCTGGGGCCTGGAGCGACTCGATCTCGCGGGGTATTCGTGGGGCGGGTTGCTCGCGATGCTCTATGCGACCGAGCATCCGGGGCGAGTGGCGCGGCTGGCGCTGGTGTCGCCCGCGCCCGCCTGGCGGGCGGGACGGGAGGAGTTCGAGGCCCGATTCGCCGAGCGGAGCCGGCGGGGCGACATCGCCGCGGCGCGGCGCGAGCTGCAGGAGAGCGGGCTCAAAGAGCGGGACCCTGCCGGGTATCAGCGGCGCACCTTCGAGCTGGCGGTCGCGGGGTATTTCCACGACTGGTCCCGGGTCTGTGACCTGACCCCGTTTCGGATCACCGGCCGGACTCAATCCGCGGTCTGGGAGAGCCTGGGCGACTACGACCTGCGGCCGCGATTGCGGCGCCTGGAGCTGCCCGCGCTCGTGGTCCACGGGGAAGACGATCCGATCCCGATCGAGACGGCCGAGGTCACGGCCGGCCTGCTCGGGGCGCCGCTGGTGCGGGTGGCCGAGTGCGGGCACGTGCCCTTCGTCGAGCAGCCGGCGGCCTTCGTCGCGGCGCTCGATCCCTTTCTGCCGCGGCAGGAGCCGTGACCGTCCGGACGCCGACCGAGCTGGTGCTCGGCGCCCTGGCCGAGGAGCGCTTCCCCGCGCTCCGTGCAAGCCTGGCCGGGGCGGGGATCGACGCGTTCGCGCGCGACGCGTTCGTGCTCGACCGCGCGGTGGTGGAGCTGCTCCGCGACTTGAGGCCCGACGAGGGGGTGGGCGAGGGGGTCGATGAGCTGGTGTCGTTCGTCCACGCCGCGTTCCTGCATTGGCGGGACGGCGGCGCGGCGGTCGCCCTCGACCGGGATTCGCTCGATCGAGTGGTGACTTCGGAGGCGCCCGTTCTCCCTGTCGGCCCCGGCAGGACGCGCTACGTCGCCTTGCCGGCGCGACGGGTCTGGGCCGAGCCGGTGGTCGGCGCGCCGCCCGAGCCGCTCGACGGCTGGTACGCGCGCCGCGCCGGGGCGGGCATCGAGCTCCTGGCGGTGTTCGGCCTCCATCCTAACCGGCCGGGCCTCACTGCGGCTCAGGTGAGCGGGCCGCGGCCGGGCCGGCTCGGCCGAGCCGACGGCTCCGCCGTGTTCTCGCCCACGGTCGCGGGCGGTCGGGAAGCGGGGCTCTGGTCGCTCCAGGGCGCCGAGGAGTTGCTCGAGCTGGCCTTTCGGGTGGAGGCGTGGCTGGGCGACGCCGGCCCGGGCCCCGACGGCCGGCTGGTGGTTGCCTAACGCCGGGCGCCCCGGCCGTCGGCCGCCTGGACCCTTCGCCGATCGACGCGCCCGATCCGGTCGGAATCGGCACGGAAGACGTTCTGGTCCCAGCGCAGCCGACGGGGGACTCATCTCGACGGTCGAGGACCCCGCCGGTCGCTCCCCGCTCTCGGGCGCGAGTATTATTCACCGACATCCCATCACCACCGTCCGGATCCCTATGGCCGCCGACCGGAGCACCGTGGCACGGGTGCTCGATCAGATCGCCTCGCACCTCGAGCTCAAGGGGGAGAGCCCGTTCCGGATCCGCGCGTTCCGGAGCGGGGCCCGGACGGTCTCCGCGTTGGCTGGGGATCCGGCTTCCTGGCTCCTGGACGGGACGCTGGACCAGGCCCGTGGGGTCGGCCCGGCCATCCAGAACGTGATCCGCGATCTGGTGGAGACTGGCCGCTCGCAGCTCCTCGACGAGCTCCGTGAGCTGACGCCCCCGGGCCTGGTCGAGATGCTCGACATCTCGGGGCTCGGCGTGGCGAAGGTCAAGCTGATCCATGAGCGGCTGGGGGTCGATTCGCTGCCGGGCCTCGAGGCCGCCGCTCGCGACGGCCGGCTGGCGGCCCTTCCGGGCTTCGGCCAGCGGACCGCCGAGAACGTGCTCCGCGGCGTGGCCCGGCTCCGGCGGGCCACGACCTACCGGCTCTCGCACCACGCCCGTGAGGAAGCCGAGCTGATCCGCGGCGCCCTGGCCGCGGTGCCCGGGGTGCGGGAGGCCATCGTCGCGGGCGAGGTGCGCCGGGCGATGGAGCTGGTTCAGGAGATCGTGATCGTGCTGGTGGCCGACGCGCCGAGCGAGGTGCTGCGCTCGCTGGCCCAGGTGCCCGGTCTGGACGAGTTCGGCGGGCTCGACGAGCGGCGGGCGACCCTGCGCTTCGCGAGCGGCGAGCGCGCCAGCGTGGTGATCACGCCGCCGCCCAACCTGGGACCGGTGCTGATTCACGCGACCGGGAGCGACGCGCACCTGGCCGGGTTGGACGCCTGGGCGGCCAAACGGGGGATGGCGTTTCGCGGCGCGGCGCTCTGGACCGAATCCGGCTTCGTCGCCGCGCCGACGGAGGAGGCCGTCTACCAGGCGCTCGGACTCGAGTGGATTCCGCCGGAGCTGCGCGAGGGCACCGGCGAGATCGAGCTGGCGGCGGAGGGGCTGCCCCCGCTCGTCGAGCGAGGCGATCTGCGCGGTCTGCTCCACTGCCACACCGAGTACTCCGACGGCAACCTCTCGGTCCGCGATCTGGCGCTGGCCTGCCGGAAGGCCGGGTACGAGTACGTCGGCGTGACCGACCACAGCGGGTCGATCGACTTCGTCGGCGGGGTGAGCGGCGCGGAGATCCGGCGACAGTGGGCCGAGATCGATTCGACCAACACCCTGCTCGAGGGCATCCAGGTCCTCAAGGGCATCGAAGCCGACATCCTGCCCGACGGCCGGATCGGCTATCCGGACGAGCTGCTGGCCGAGTTCGATTTCGTGATCGCGTCGGTCCACAATCGCTTCCAGATGAGCGAGGAGGAGATGACCGAGCGGATCCTCCGCGCCATGGAGAATCCCTACGTCACCATCCTCGGCCATCTGACCGGGCGGATGCTGCTCACCCGGGACGGCTTCCCCCTCGATCTCGTCCGGGTGTTCGCGGGGGCCGCGCGGCTCGGCGTGGCCATCGAGATCAACGCCGACCCGCAGCGTCTCGACCTCGACTGGCGCCACGTTCGGCAGGCTCGGGACGCGGGCGTGGCGATCTCGATCGGGGCGGACGCCCACACGGAAGCGGGGCTCGACAACATGGAGCAGGGCGTGCGGAGCGCCCGGAAGGGCTGGCTCGGCCCGGGCGACGTGCTCAACACCCGGTCGATGGAGGACTTCCTGGCGTTTGCGCGGAGGCGGCGCGGTGCCGAAGCCTAACGCGGCGCTCCGCGGTCGCGCCGAGCGCGCGGCCCTGGTGCTCGCCCGGCTCAAGCGGGCGTACCCGGACGCCACGTGCGCCCTCGACCACCGGACCCCCTACGAGCTGCTGGTGGCAACCATCCTCTCGGCCCAGTGCACCGACGTCCGGGTCAACCTGGTGACGCCGGCGCTCTTCGCCCGGTTCCCGACCCCGGCTGACCTGGCCAATGCGGATCCGGCGGAGCTGGAGGAGATGATCCGCTCGACCGGCTTCTTCCGGAACAAGACCAGGAGTCTGCTCGGCATGGCCCAGGCCCTGGTGGAGCGGCACGGGGGCGTGGTGCCCCGCACCATGGACGAGCTCAAGGTCCTGCCGGGCGTCGGGCGGAAGACGGCCAACGTCGTGCTCGGCAACGCCTTCGGGATCGACGAGGGGATCGTGGTGGACACCCATGTCACCCGGCTGAGCCGGCTCCTGGGCCTGACCCGGGAAACCGACGCGGTCAAGATCGAGCAGGACCTGACCGCGGTCGTGCCTCGGAGCGACTGGACGATCGTCTCGCACCTGCTGATCTACCATGGGCGGCAGGTCTGCATCGCCCGGCGCCCGCGGTGCGCCGAGTGCGTCCTCAACGATGCCTGCCCGTCGGCGGAGCTGCCGGGAGGGGCCGCTCGGCAGGCGACGACCCGCCCGGCGGGCGGGAAGCCCGTCAAGAAGGGCGCCCGGCGCCGTTAGCCGGGGGGCTTGCCCAAGAGGCGCTGGAGGAAGCCCGACGCTCCGCCCTTGGCGCCGGCCGGGAGCTTCTCCTTGATCTCCACCGACGCGAGCAAGGCCCGTCCGCGCAATCGGACGAGCAGGCCGTTGGGCTCCACGCCGCGGCTCGCGCGGGTGGAGTGGGTCGAGCTGGACAGGGTCTCCTCGATCTCGTTCTCGATCTGGGTGCCGGCCGGGACGATCAGGGTAAACGATCCCAGGGTGCAGCTGACGTCGATGTCGACCAGGTCGGAGCCGAAGACGGCGTCGCGGAGGTCGAGCGTCAGCTCGCCGAGGATCACCAGTCCCTGGATCTCGAGCGGAACGGTCCAGGAGCCGGCGCGCTTGGTGCTGGCGAACACGCTGGTGAGCCGGACGAATTCCGCCGGCGCGACGGGGGGCGAACCGTGGTCGGCGTGCTCTGCCCGGATCTGCCCGGTCCGGTGGGGCACCAGGTCGGCCGGTGGGGCGAGAGGGTCGTTCCAGGGCTCGAGATCAGCGAGGATGGCGTCGACCGTGGCCCGATTGGGCGCCTGCTTGAGCCGCTCGAGCCGCGATTCGAACTGATCGAGGCTCAGCTCCTCCCGGGCGTGCGCGTCGCAGAGGAGGCGGATGGCGTCCTGGCGGCTCCGCTCGAAGTCGTCCATAGCGGTCCAATATGAGGACCGCCCAGCCCGCAGGCCAGCCGACCGAGTGACCCGAGCCCGCCGATCGTTCCGGCAACTCGCTCGGAGCAGTACCTTTCGACGATTCAACCAGGATCAGACCTGTGAAGACTGCGACGATCAAGACCGAGAAGGGCACCATGGTGGCGGAGCTGTTCGACGAGGAGGTGCCCAAGACGGTCGCCAACTTCGAGAAGCTCGCCAATGAGGGTTTTTACGACGGCACCCGCTTTCACCGGGTGATCGCGAACTTCATGATCCAGGGCGGCGACCCGCTCTCCCGCGACCCGAACAGCCCGCGGGTGGGGACCGGCGGCCCCGGCTACACCATCAAATGCGAGACCCATCTCAACACCCACAAGCACGTCGAGGGCAGCCTGTCGATGGCGCACGCGGGCAAGGACACCGGCGGGAGCCAGTTCTTCGTCTGCCATTCCCCACAACGCCACCTGGACGGGAAGCACACCGTCTTCGGTCAGGTGACCGATGGGCTCGACGTCGTCCACGCGATTCGCCAGCACGACGTGGTCGAGTCGATTCGCGTGGCCTAGTGCAAGTCGACTTCGCGGTGCTCGCCGATTACGCCCTGATCGACCAACAGGGCAAGCTGTCCGTGCTCGGCATCTTCCAGCACGTCTGGGTCGCCAGCTTCCCGGCGGTGCATCCCCGCACCCACCTGGTGCTCCGGGTGCGCGGCCGGCGCACGGAGATCGGCGAGCATCGGATCCGGATCCGCTTCGTCGACGATCGCGACCAGGAGCTGATCGGCGGCGACGGCACGGTGCAGTTCGGGGAGCCACCCGCCGGCGTCACCGAGGTGGAGGCGGGCGCCGTGCTGGTGTTCGATGTGCCGCTGCCACGGGCCGGCCCCTACGCCTTCGAGATCTCGCTGGGCGAGCAGACGCTCCGCGTGCCGCTCTCGGCGTCGCTCGTGCCGCAGTCCGAGCCCGACGCCGACGGCTGAGCCCGCGCGCGCCCTTCCGCCACACCCTGGACGGACCATCGCATGCTGAACAGAGACCAAGCGATCGCCCTGATGCACGAGTACACCGAGTCGGAGGCGCTCCGCCGGCACATGTACGCGGTCGAGCTGGCGATGCGGGCGATGGCCGAGAAGGCGGGCGCCGACCCGGATCACTGGGGCGTGGTCGGCCTGCTCCACGACTTCGACTACGAGCGTTTCCCGAACGAAGCCCGATCGCCGACGGCGGAGCACCCGAGCGAGGGGGTCCGGATCCTCGCCGAGCGGGGGCTCGACGAGGAATCCCAGCGCGCCATCCTGGGACATGCGGCCTACACCGGGGTGCCGCGCGAGACCCCGATGGCCCGGGCGCTCTTCGCGGTCGACGAGCTCTGTGGCTTCCTGGTGGCGTGTGCGCTGGTGCGGCCGTCCCGGTCGCTCACGGACCTCGAGGTCAAGAGCGTCAAGAAGAAGCTCAAGGACAAGGCGTTCGCGCGCGGCGTCAGCCGCGAGGACGTCTACCTCGGCGTGGCAGAGCTGGGCGTGGATCTCGACCAGCACATCGGCTTCGTGATCGAGGCGCTCAGGCCGCACGAGGTGCGGCTCGGGCTCGGGGGGGCGTGACCGCTCTCCGCCCCGGTCGGCTCGAGCAGGACGCCCTGGTCCGCGCGCTCGACCGGGCGGCGGGCGCCCGGTCGATCCCGGGCAATCGGGTCGAGCTGCTGTTCGACGGTCCGGACGTGTTCGCCGCCATGCGCGAGCTGATCGCGGCGGCCACCAGCTGGGTCCACCTCGACAATTACATCATTCGCGACGATCGCACCGGCCGCGAATTCTCCGCGCTCCTGGCCGAGAAGGCGCGAGCGGGCGTCTCGGTCCGGGTCTCGACCGACTGGCTCGGCTCCTTCTCGACGAGACGCTCCTACTGGTCGGCGCTGCGCGAGGCCGGGGTGGCGGTGCGGATCTTCAATGGGCCGAGGCTGTTCGACGTTCCCTCGCTGTTGAGTCGAAACCATCGGAAGATCCTGGTGGCCGACGGCACGAGGGCGGTGATCGGCGGTCTCTGTCTCGGCGACGAGTGGGCCGGTGACCCCGAGCGAGGGCGATTGCCCTGGCGCGACACCGCCGTTCGCATCGACGGTCCCGCGGCCACCGCGATCGACCAGGCCTTCGGTGTCACCTGGAGGCGATCGGGCGGCGAGCTCGAGGACGGCGAGAGCGTCGGCGCGGTGGAGTCCCGGGGCAACGCGGCGGTGCGGGTGCTGGTGGGCGAGCCGGCGCGGGAACGGGCCTACCGGGTGAGCGAGCTGCTCCTCGCCACGGCGGCTGAGCGGGTCTGGATCACCGACGCCTATCTGGTGGCTCCCCGTCGCCTGTACCGCTATCTGATCGACGCCGCGCGCGAAGGCGTCGACGTACGGCTCCTGGTGCCCGGCTCGAGCGACCTGCCGGTGGTCCGCAATCTCACCCGGTTCGGCTATCGCGACCTGCTCGCGGCGGGCGTCCGGATCTTCGAGTGGCAGGGCCCGATGCTCCACGCCAAGACCGTGGTCGCCGACAATCGCTGGGTCCGGGTGGGCTCGAGCAATCTCAATCACTCGAGCCTGGTCGGGAACTACGAGCTCGACGTCCTGGCCGACTCGGTCGAGCTCGCCGATCGAATGGAGGCGCAGTTCCGCCGGGACATGGACCGGAGCGCCGAGGTGATGCGCCGGCCCCGCCGGGTCCCGCCGCCGCTCCGCCGGGTCGTGCCGCCGGCGCTCGAGATTCCGCGGGCGCCGGCCTCGCCACCGCACCGCCGGGGGCTCAGGGAGCGCCGGGGCGGCTCGGTCCTCGCGCTCAGGACCCTGGCGGCGAGCGCCCGGCTGGCGATCTTTGGCCCGCTCGCGATCGTGCTGGCGTTGCTCGGCCTGCTCTTCTTCGTGATCCCCGGCATCATGGCGATCGGGTTCGGCACGCTCAGCCTCTGGCTGGCGCTGGTGGCGGGCGGGGAGGTCGTCCGGCGCCGCGCCGACCCGCCCGACGGCCGGTCCTGAGGAAGTCCTCAGATGCTCAACGAACCCGGGCTTCCCGGCGTAGTAGCGGGCGTGACCCAGTCGCGACTGGCCGAAGCAGCGAGCCGAGGAGACCGGGAGGCGTTCGGCCGCCTGGTGCTCGAGCATGCCCTGACCGCGCGTCGGGTGGCGTATTCGGTCCTGGGCAACTGGGACGAGGCGGAAGACGTCGTGCAGGATGCGGCCCTGGCTGCCTGGCAGGCCGTCGACCGCTACGATCCGACCCGGTCGTTTCGGCCCTGGTTCCTGCGGATCGTGGCCAACGCGTCGCTCGACCAGCTGCGGCGGCGGCGGGTTCGCAAGGCGGAGCCGCTCACCGAGGCGGAGCCGCACCGCGGTCCAATGCCGGACCACGAGGCCGAGCGCGCGGTGCTGCGGGATCATCTGGACCGGGCGCTGGCGACCTTGCCCGAGCGACAGCGAATCGCGGTCACGATGTTCGACGTGGAAGGGCTGTCGCATGCGGAGATCGCGCAGTCGCTCGGGGTGCCGGAGGGAACGGTGCGGTCCTATGTGTTTCACGCTCGGCGGGCGTTGCGTCGAGTCCTGTCGTCAGTGATGGAGGGTACGTCATGAAGCGCGATTCGTGGTCGTCAGGGCGTCCGGACGAGGAGCTCGGCGCGCTGCTCCGAGAGCGTCTGGCCGGACCGGACGACGATGGTTTTCTCGATCGGATGGGTCGTCTGCTGCGCGAGCTGCCCGAGTCCGCCTCGCAGTGGGACGTGCTCGCGACCTGGGCCCGACCGAGCGTGCTGGCCGCGGCGATGGCGGCGGCCTTCCTGTTGGGCGCGGCCCTCTACGTCAACTGGGGGCGGCGCCCGGCGGTCTCGGCCGCGACGGTCCCCGCGGCGGCCCTGATGGCCCCGACGGGCTCCGACATCGGCCCGATCACCTTCGCCGTGATGGAGGGACGATGAGCCGCTCCCGCATGATGGCCACCGGGCTCCTCGCGCTGGCGTTCGCCCTGGGCGGGCTGGCGGGTGGAGCCGCGACGATGCTGGCCGACCGGTCCACGGGTCGGCACCGGGATCCCTATTCGCCCCAGTCCTACGCCGAGCGACTGGCCGTCGACCTCAAGCTCGACGCGAGCCAGCGGGAGGCGGTGGTGGCGATTCTCCAACGGCATCAGCCGGTGATGGATTCGATCTGGGCCACCGTGCGCGAGCAGTTCGCTGCCGAGCGGCAAGCCACCCGACGGGACATCCGGGAGATCCTCACGCCGGCACAGATCGAGACCTACAACGCGCTGGTTGCGAAGTACGACAGCCTGCGACAGGCACGTGGAAAGCGACATGGCCGACGTTAGCCCCCGGTTGCCCCTCGTCCTCGGATTGGTCCTGCTGGCCGGTCCCGCGGCGGCTCAGGACCGACCGGTCATCTCCCTCGAGGAGGCGATCGAGCGATCGCAACGGGTCCAGCCGCGCGTGGTCCAGGCGCTCGGGCAGGTGAGCACCTCCGACGCCCGGATCCGCTCCACCAAGGGCGCCTGGCTCCCGAACCTCTCGTTCTCGAGCTCGGCCAGCAACTTCTACTCCGAGGGCCAGCGGGTCGATCCGGTCACCGGGCAGCTGGTGAGCTCGAATTCGTCCAACACCTCGATCAACGGCACGGTCAGCACCAACATCGAGCTCTTCGACGGCTTCCGCCGGAGCGCCGACTCCCGCGCGGCGCGGGCGTCGCACGAGTCGGCGCTGGAGGGCCTCGACGACGCGCGCTTCCAGCAGCAGCTCCAGACCACCAACCAGTTCTTCGACGTGCTCGCTGCCGCTCAGCTGGTTCGGGTGCGAGAGGCGAGCGTCCGGCGCGCGGAGGAGCAGCTCAACGTCTCGATCGCCCGGCTTCGAGCCGGCGCGGCGATCCGCTCCGACTCGCTCCGCTCCCTGGTCACCCTGGGCAGCGCGAGGGTGCAGCTGATCCAGGCCCAAACCCAGCTCGCCACGGCCGAGGCCAACCTTGGCCGCCTGGTCGGCTACGATGGACGGGTCTCGGCGCAGGACGACTCCACGTTCTACCGGGTGGTGACGGACGTCGAGGGCGATGCGCTCCGGGTCGAGGCGCTCAACCGGTCGCCGCAGGTGCGGGCCGCCGAGGCGGCCGCCCGCGCGGCGCAGGCCAGTGTCGGGGTCGGGCGGTCCGGCTATTGGCCGACCGTATCGCTCTCGGGCTCGGCCTCGCTCAACGGCAGCCAGCAGACCGACTACAATTTCCTCCAGCAGCGGAACGTGGCGCTCCGGCTCTCCTGGGACATCTTCAACCGCTTCCAGCGGGAGCAGACGATCGCCAACCAAGTCGCCAACGCGCAAAGCGCCGAGGCAACCGCGTCCGAGACCCAGCGTGAGGTGCAGGCCAACCTGACTACCCGGCTCGCGGAGCTGGCCGCCGCCGAGACCAGGATCGGGATCGCGCAGACCAGCCTGGCCGCCGCCACCGAGGACCTCCGGGTGCAGCAGGAGCGCTACCGGCTCGGCGTGGCGACCATCGTGGACGTGCTGACTTCCCAGGAGTCGCTGACCCAGGCCGAGGTCGACCTGGTCACGGCCCGCTTCGACTATCTCCGGGCCAAGGCGCAAATCGAGGCACTGATCGGACGGGATCTATGAGCGCGAGCATCGAAACCACCGCGGAGCGGATGGCGCTCCTGCCGCCGGACGTGCCCCGTGACGCGGTCATCGTGGTGCGGAACCTCCGGCGCGACTATGAGATGGGCTCGGAGACCGTGCGCGCGCTTCAGGGGGTCGACCTGACGATCCGGAAGAACGAGTACGTCGCGATCATGGGGCCCTCGGGCTCGGGCAAGTCGACCCTGATGAACATGATCGGCTGTCTCGACACGCCCAGCGAAGGCGAATACTGGCTGAACGGTTACCGCGTCAGCGATCTGGAGGACGACGAGCTGGCCCGGATCCGGAACAAGGAGATCGGGTTCGTCTTCCAGACCTTCAACCTGCTGCCCCGGGCGACCGCCCTGCAGAACGTCGAGCTGCCGATGGTCTATGCCGGCGTTGGCTCCAAGGAGCGGCGCGCGGCCGCGATCGAGGCCCTCGGTCGAGTCGGGCTGGGCGAGCGGATGCATCACCGGCCGAACGAGCTCTCCGGCGGCCAACGGCAGCGCGTGGCCATCGCGCGCGCGCTGGTCAACAGCCCGAGCATCCTGCTCGCCGACGAGCCCACGGGCAACCTGGACTCCAAGACCAGCATCGAGATCCTCAAGCTCTTCGACCAGCTCCACGCCGAAGGGCACACGATCCTGCTGATCACCCACGAACACGACATTGCCGAACACGCGCATCGCCAGGTCCATCTTCACGATGGTCAGGTGGCGCGCGACTTCATGACGGAGAAGTGACGATGGCACGGATGGTTTCCCTCGGCGCCCCGGCGCTGTTGCTGCTGGCGGCGGCGTGCGCCAAGGAGGAGGCCCCCTCGGTGCCCTACCAGGCCGTCGCGGTCGAGACCCGGAACATCGTGGTCTCGGCGCGGGCGGCCGGAACGGTGCAGCCCGACACGGTGGTCGAGGTCAAGTCGAAGGCCTCCGGCGAGATCCTCGAGATGCGCGCGGAGACCGGCCAGCTGGTGCAACGCGGCACCCTGATCGTGCGGGTCGATCAGCGGAGCCCGCGCAACACCGTGAATCAGGCTGAAGCCAATCTCGAGGTAGCCAAGGCGCGACTCGGCAACGCCGAGTCGCAGAAGAACCGGGCCGACGAGCTCTTCAAGTCGCAGTCGATCACCCAGGAAGAGCACGAGAACGCCATCCTCGCCCTCGCCAACGCGAAGGCCGAGGTGGTGCGGGCGGAGGTCGAGGTCGAGAACGCGCGGATCCAGATGGAGGACACCGACGTCCGCGCCCCGATCACCGGCACGATCATCGCCAAGAACGCCGAGCGCGGGCAGGTGATCTCCTCGCCCACCCGCGACGTGGGCGGCGGCACGGTGCTGCTCACCATGGCCGACCTGAATCTGGTCCAGGTGCGGACCCTGGTGGACGAGACCGACATCGGCAAGATCAGCGAGGACCTCGACGCCACGGTCACGGTGGATGCCTATCCGAACCAGCCGTTCGAGGGCAGCGTGCTCAAGGTCGAGCCGCAGGCGGAAACCGAGCAGAACGTCACCAAGTTTCCGGTCCTGATCCGGATCGACAACCGGCGCGGCCTCCTCAAGCCGGGCATGAACGCCGACGTCGAGATCCACATCGGCCAGCGCGACAACGTGCTCGCCGTCCCCAACGCGGCGCTCCGGAC
Organism: Gemmatimonadales bacterium; assembly: GCA_050184075.1. Lineage (GTDB taxonomy): Bacteria > Gemmatimonadota > Gemmatimonadetes > Gemmatimonadales > GWC2-71-9 > SHZU01. The sequence goes on along the minus strand of JBFXAS010000004.1, from coordinate 5,129 downwards.
CCAGCGCGACGTGGGCTCCGCGGCGCAGGTGCTCGGGATCAGCAACGAGGATCTGCAGAACATGCTCGCGGCCCAGCAGGAGAACGGCGGCGGGCGCCCGGCGTCGACCGGCGGCGATTCGGCCAAGGCCGGCGGGGAGGCCACGAAGCCGGCGGCCAACACGATGACCACCCCCGACGGCCGGACGATCCAGCTGCCCGAGGGCGTCACCGAGACGCAGGTGCGGGAGATCTTCCGCAAGCGCTTCAGCGGCGGCCAGCTCAGCGCCGAGGAGCAGGCGGTGATGCAGCAGCTGCAGCGGTCCATGGGCGGGCGCCGCGCTGGCGGCCGGCCCCGCAGCGGCGGCAACAGCTTCGAGTTCGGCGGCAACTACATCGTCTTCGTGCTGCGTGACGGCCGGCCGACTCCGGTCCCCGTCCGGACCGGGCTCACCGACCTCGACTACAGCGAGGTCATCTCCGGGCTCACCGCGTCGGACTCGGTGCTGATCCTTCCGAGCGCGAGTCTGGTGCAGTCGCAGCAGGAGTTCCGGGATCGGATCGGCCGGATGACCGGCGGTGGGGCGGTGCCGGGCATGCAGAGCCAGAGCGGCTCGAACACCCGCGCGGCCGGCTCGCAGCGGGCCGGGCAATCGCGATGATCACCACCGAGACGCTCAAGGTCGCGCTGACCAGCATCCGCGACCACAAGCTCCGGGCCGGGCTCACCATGCTCGGCATCATCATCGGCGTCGGCGCCGTGATCGCGGTGGTCGCGCTGGGGTCCGGCGCGCAGCGGGCGATCGAAGAGCGGATCGCCGCGATGGGCGCCAACGTGTTGAGCGTCTACCCGGGCCAGTCCTTCTTCGGCGGTCGCTCCTCCGACGTGCGGGTGAGCCTCACGGTGGACGATTCCGACGCGCTCCGGCGAGACGCCAGGCTGATCGCCGACGTGGTGCCCGAGGTCAGCCGCAACATGACGTTCGAGTACGTCAATCAGAATCTCAACATCCGGGTCCTGGGCACGACGCCGAACTACCTCCGGGTTCGGAATTACACCCTCGCCTATGGACGGATGTTCACCGCCGGCGACGGCGCCGGCCGGCAGCGCTTCGCGGTGCTCGGCGCGGCGGTGCCGGACCTGCTCCAGGTCAATCCGGCGGCGCTGCTCCAGCAGACCGTCCAGATCGGCGGCCAGCCCTTCGAGATCATCGGCATCCTCGAGGCCAAGGGCGGCCAGATGTCGTGGGAGAATCCCGACGAGCAGATCCTGGTGCCGCTGGAGACGGCGCAATACCGGCTGATGGGGTCCGACCGGCTCCGCCAGATCGCGGTGGCGGTGAAGGAGGGGGTCACCCTGGAGCAGGGCATGGTCGACATCGAGCGGATCCTGAGGCGTGAGCACAAGATCCTGCCCGGGGCGGACAACGACTTCCAGATCCGCAACCAGCAGGAGATCCTCGCCACGCAGCAGCAGGCCACCGAGATCTTCAAGTACCTGCTCGGCAGCATCGCGGCGGTCTCGCTGGTCGTCGGCGGCATCGGGATCATGAACATCATGCTGGTCTCGGTCACCGAGCGCACCCGCGAGATCGGGATCCGGCGGGCCCTGGGCGCCACCCGGAGCACGATCATGGGGCAGTTCCTGGTCGAGGCGGTGGTGCTCTGTCTGGTCGGCGGCCTCTTCGGCGTGATGCTCGGCGCGGGGAGCGCCAACGCGATGTCCAACTTCCTCGGCTGGAACACGTTCATTTCGCCGACGGCGGTTGGGGTGGCCTTCGTGTTCAGCGCGCTGGTCGGGCTCTTCTTCGGGCTCTGGCCGGCGCGGCGCGCGGCCAACCTCGACACGATCGAGGCCCTCCGCTACGAGTAGGGCCGCGCGCGGAGCGACCCCGGCCCCGTGACCACGGCGAGGATCGTCGGCACCGGCCACGCGGTGCCCGACCGGATCGTCACCAACGACGAGCTGGCCGGGGTGATGGACACGTCCGACGAATGGATTCGCACCCGCACCGGCATTCGGGAGCGGCGGTGGATCCGCCCCGGTGAGACGGGGCTCGAGCTCGCCCGCCGCGCCTCTACCCGGGCGATCGAGATGGCCGGGCTCGCCGCGAGCGACCTCGACGCCATCGTCTACGCGTCGATCAGCTCCGACCACTTCCTACCCGGCAACGGCGTCCTCCTGCAGCACGCCCTCGGCATGGGCACCCGCCCGGCGTTCGACGTGAGACAGCAGTGCGCCGGCTTCGTCTACGCGGTGGCGATGGCCGACGCATTGATCCGGAGCGGGCTCTACCGCAAGCTCCTGGTCGTTGGGCAGGAGCTCCAGTCGACCCGGATGGACCTGTCGGACCGGGGACGCAACACCGCGGTGCTCTTCGCCGATGGCGCCGGGGCCGTGGTGATGGTCGCGAGCGAGGTGGCCGATCGCGGCGTACTGAGCGTTGACCTCCACGCGGACGGCGCCCACATGGAGAAGCTCTGGGTCGACGAGCCGGGCGCACTCCACAATCCGGTGGTGAGCGAGGCGCGCTATGCCGAGGGGCGCTACTTCGTGCAGATGGACGGGCGGGAGGTCTTTCGCCACGCGGTGACCAGGATGCCCGAGTCGGTGCGCGCCTGCCTCTCGGCGATCGGGCGCGAGCCCGCCGAGGTCGATCTGCTGATTCCACACCAGGCCAACCTCCGGATCTCGGAGGCAGTCCAGAAGCAGCTGGGATTGCGCGACGATCAGGTGATGAACAACATAGAGCGGTATGGCAATACGACCGCGGCGACGATTCCGATCGCGCTCGACGAGTGCGTGCGCGCCGGCCGTCTCCAGGACGGCGATCTGCTGGTGCTGACGGCGTTCGGATCGGGCTTCGTCTGGGGCTCCACGGCGATCCGCTGGTGACCCCGATCGGGGTCAGCTGGCAACCAGCGGGTATTTCCTGAGGTAGTATTCTCGATCGCGGGTCGCGACGGCGTGGAAGAGCTGCTCGTCGGGCTCGTCGATGTCCTGGACGAACAGGTGGAGCGACCCGGGCCACAAGGTGGCCTGTACCGTCCAGCCATCCTCCGGCGCCACGAACACCCACTGGAGCGCGCCGCCGCCGGCGTCGGTCATGTGCACCCGGCTGGCCCGCTCCAGGGTGACCTCTTCGGGCAGCCCGGCGGCCGCGGCTCCCCAGGGCTCGAGCTCCAGCGTGGCCTCCATCCAGCTCGAGACCTCGAGCCGGCCGGCGATGGGGTCCTCGTGGAAGGGGGCGTCGAGCTCGATCTGCCATTCACCCAGGGCATCCCAAGCGTGGTCCATCGGACCGATGTTCGGGATGTCGAGCGTCGGGTGCTTGGGGGACATGCCTCTGGCCTCCGAGGTTGGGCGCTGGGATCCTCGATCTCGACGACGACGGGCTATCGACTCTGCCTGGGAGTATCGGCCGGGGTGGGGGTAGTCTTAGGGCGAAACTGGCCCTGCGACTGTTCCGTACTGGAACGGCACGGAAGATCTTGGGGCAGAGGCCCCCATCGTGAGGAGGGACAGCATGTTGCAGCTCATCAGCCTGGCGCTCGCCGTCGCGGCCGGCGTCTTCGCCTTCGGCTTCGCTCGCGGTTTCGTGCGCCGGAGGCTCCGTTTTGTCGATGCCGTCAAGTCGCCCCTGGCGCCGATCTTGGCCGGGTTGGGCGCGGCCCTCGTGGCCAGTCCGGTGGCGGCGATCCTGCCCCTGGTGACCGGATTCACCGCGGCCGTCTTCGGTGCGGGGATCGGACTCGGCACCGCGAGTGGCGTGAAGGCCCTCAAGCGCGGCGACTGAGGACTATCTTCCCGGGATGAGCACCGTCACCTGTCGTCGCTGCGCGGAGACCCGGGCCCCCGTTCCCTATCGTCCCTTTCCGAACGAGCTCGGGGCACGAATCGTTGCCGAGATCTGCAACGTCTGCTGGGAAGACTGGCTCAAGCTCCAGCAGCAGCTGATCAACCACTACGGGCTGAACGTCAGGGAGCCGAAGGCCAAGGAGTTCCTGACCGGCCAGCTCGAGCAGTTCCTCTTCACCACCGCGCGCCAATCCTGAAGGAGAGGTCGATCGCGGGGCCGTTGGGCTCCAGGTCCTCCGTCATGCCCAGGAACCACTCGGGTCCGCCACGGGCCTTCAACAGGAAGCCGTAGTCGATCGTCAGCTCCCGCTGGTCGAGCGGCATGAGCGTGGTGCCCTGGTAGTTCGACGACTGATAGAAGACGTTCACGAACGCCGCCTGCTTGCCCCAGAAGCGGAGTCGCGCGCCGAGACTCGCCGAGTGGAACCACTCGCGCTGCAGCTCGGCCAAGTCGCCGTGCGACGGGGTGTAGCCGAGGCCCATGCTGCCCTCCACCACCACCCGCCGGTCGGGCCGGGAACGGAGCGTGGTCACCGCGCTCAGTGAGGTGGCGCCCTTGCCGAACCCGGTCGGTCCGGTGGTGGTCGGCAGGGTCACGGCCAGCACCGTCTGCCAGGCACGGGAATGGCGGAGGCCGCCGAAGAGGCGGAGATCGCCCAGGAAGGCGGAGGACGCCTCCCGGGTCAGGCTGTCGCCGTTGGGCAGCGCGATGGCGTAATCGAACCGATTTCGCGGCCGGACCTCGCGGGCGGTCACCCGGAGACCGGTCAGATCGTGGTACCAATCGAGAAAGCCGTCCAGGAAACCGTTGTAGACGCCATTCAGTCCGAGCGCCGCGCCCACGAACCCGGTCCCGACGTCCCGCGAGACGGTCGCGTCGAGTCGGAGCAGCTCGCCGTCGAGCACCAGGCTCGCGTTCGGGCTGGAGGAGAACTCGACCGCGCTCGCATAGTCGAGCAGCATCCGCACCCGCCAGCCCGGCTTGGGATCGAGGTAAGGCTGGAAGTAGACCCCGCTCCGGCTGGTGAGCAGCGGGTTGACGGGCAGGTAGGGCGGCAGGCCCTGTGCCCGGGCCGGCGTCGGCGCGAGGGCCGCGGCGAGGGCGATCAGGATTGGGAGCGGGGCTCGTCTCACCAGGCGTCTGGTCCGGGATGCGAGGGTGACGGTGGGGAAATCCGGCGTCTGCCAGGGTCCAGGTCGCCGCCGACGCTTCGCGCCAGACGGGCGGCGGTTTGCGCGAACGGCTCGAGCTGGGGAACGAGCGGGGCGACGTGCGGCGGACGCCCCGCGAG